>NC_012883.1:307633-615266 GCF_000022545.1 Thermococcus sibiricus MM 739 | reverse complement strand
CACTCTGAAAAGTCCAGTGCAACTATAGGCCTCTTAAAAATCTCTCTACAATTAGAAAGACACTTAATTTTTTCTTCCTCTTCATCCCACTCATATTTGACAAGTAAAACTGGCTTCTTAGTAGCCCTAACGAGATTTGACGCTGTACTTCCAAGGAGCATCTGTCTGAGAATATTTTCTCCCTTGGATGGAACAAGTACTAGATCAACATTGTTTTCCTGAGCAATCTCCGCTATCTCAAGTGAGGGGATACCAATTTTTACCATAGGTTCAACGTCAATTCCTTTGGCCCTAATTTCCTCGGCAATACGGTTAAGCTCTTCTTCATCTATTTTCATTAACTCCACTGCCTCTATATCAGTGGCAGTTATGTCAACTATATGAACCAAGTATAATTTCTTAGCTCCTACTTCAAACAGCTGGGGAATACACTCCCTAAGGGCATGCATAGACACTTCAGAGAAGTCCGTTGGAAACAACACCTTTTCAAACATGTGACCACCAAATATATTATGTACCTTAGAGTATTTAGGTCTTTAGGAAAGAAAACATTATATTTAAAATGATATATTTTACTGTGGTGGTACTATGAAGAGGGTGCACATTTTTGACTGGCATAAAGAGCACGCAAAAAAAGTGGAAGAATTTGCAGGATGGGAAATGCCAATTTGGTATTCAAGCATAAAAGAAGAACACTTGGCCGTTAGAAATGGTGTAGGGATTTTTGATGTTTCTCATATGGGGGAAGTATTCTTTAAAGGAAAAGACGCTCTCAAGTTTCTCCAGTATGTTACAACAAACGATATCTCAAGACCACCAGCAATAAGCGGTACCTACAGTCTTGTTCTTAATGAAAGAGGGGCCGTTAAGGACGAGACCCTCGTGTTTAATATGGGCAACGATACATATATGATGGTATGTGACAGCGATGCTTTTGAAAAACTCTATGCATGGTTTACCTCAATTAAAAGGGCAATTGAACAGTATACCGAGCTTGACTTGGAAATAGAGAACAAAACTTATGACTATGTTATGTTCTCAATCCAAGGTCCTAAGGCCAAAGATTTGGCCATGGAGCTCTTTGGAATTGACATCAACCAGCTCTGGTGGTTCCAAGCCAAAGAAGTCGAGCTTGATGGCATAAAGATGCTTCTCTCAAGGAGCGGTTACACTGGAGAGAACGGCTTTGAGGTTTACTTCGAAGATGTAAATCCGTATCATCCCGATGAAAGCAAGCACGGAAAGCCCGAGAAAGCCCTCTACGTATGGGAAAAGATTCTTGAAGCTGGACAAAAATACGGTATAAAACCCGCCGGATTGGGAGCAAGAGACACCCTAAGACTTGAAGCTGGATACACCCTCTATGGCAATGAAACGAAGGAGCTCCAACTCTTGAGTACCGACATTGATGAAGTAACTCCCCTGCAGGCAAACCTCGAGTTTGCGATCTTCTGGGACAAGGAGTTCATCGGGAAAGAAGCACTTCTAAAGCAAAAGGAGAGGGGCCTTCCAAGCAAGATGGTGCACTTCAAAATGGTTGACAGAGGGGTACCAAGAGCAGGTTACAAAGTTTATGCTGATGGCAAGGAAATCGGTGAAGTCACAAGTGGAACCCTCTCGCCTCTATTGGGCATTGGAATAGGGGTAGCATTTGTTAAACCAGAGTACGCTAAACCGGGGGTAGAGATTGAGATTGAAGTAAGAGAACAAAAGAAGAAGGCCTTAACAGTAGCTCCACCATTCTATGATCCCAAGAAATATGGCACATTTAGAGAGGAGTGATTCCTACTTTTCTTTTATTATTGCAAAAGCCCTAACTGGACTGCCCGAGCCGTTTTTGATTTTTAATGGAACTCCGATAAAAGTAAACTCTTTTCCAATGAGGTTTTCAAGATTTGTAAGGTTCTCAAAAATTGAAATCTCATTGGAAAGCAATACTTTATGCGTTTTAAAGTCCCCTATAGTGGAGTTATCAATCCCTACAGCCTTAACCCGAAGGTCAATTAAATATCTGGCTCCTTCTTCGCTGAGATAAATAGCCTTCCCTCCAGTATAGAAAAGCACTATCTCGGCTACTCTTAACATTTCGCTGGGTTCTATATTCCTATCCAATTGAGATACATCTATCACTATGCCCTTTCCAATAAACTTCTCCAGTGGCATTTCATCTATTGTCCTTCCGCCCGGGATGAAATGGGCCGGAGCGTCTACATGCGTTCCGCTGTGCTCTCCAAGAAAGAGAGTATTCATTTGATACCCATCTTTTTCAACGTCAGTCCATTCTTTTATTTCTATTTTGGGATCACCAGGATAAACAGGGGTTTTCTCACTAAGCTCCATAGTTAGATCTATTATCATTTCTTTCACCACCTTCAATAGGACGCTCACATTTTTAACCTTTTAATTCCATCCTTAAGCGGTGATGATATGGACTGCACGAAGGATTACTGCGTAAAAGACATTAATCTGGCACCCGAAGGAGAGAAGAAGATAGATTGGGTCTCTCGTTTTATGCCTGTTCTCCAACACATAAGAAAAGAATTTGAAAAGGGAAAGCCCTTCAAAGGAGTTAAAATTGCCGCAACGTTGCATCTTGAAATGAAAACTGCGTTTTTACTTTTGACGCTCAAAGCTGCTGGAGCAGAAGTTTCAACAACTGCAAGCAATCCCTTAAGCACTCAAGATGACGTTGTTGCCGCTTTAGCCAAAAACGGAGTGAAAGTTTATGCCATAAGAGGGGAAAGCAGGGGGGAATACTATGAATTCATGCACAAAGCCCTCGATATTGAGCCGAACATCATCATAGACGATGGTGCGGATATGGTCTCAACAGTCTTAAAGGAGAGGCAAGAACTCATTCCGGAAATATGGGGAGCGAGTGAAGAAACCACGACGGGTGTGATAAGATTAAGGGCGATGGAGAAGGATGGAGTGTTGAAGTTCCCAATCATAGCGGTAAACGACAGCTATACAAAATACCTCTTTGATAACCGCTACGGAACGGGTCAATCAACTTGGGACGGAATAATTAGAAGCACAAATCTACTCGTTGCTGGTAAGAACGTTGTAGTTGTTGGTTACGGCTGGTGCGGAAGAGGAATAGCCATGAGGGCTAGGGGATTGGGTGCTACAGTAATAGTGGTTGAAGTAGACCCAATTAAGGCTTTAGAGGCGAGAATGGACGGATTCTTGGTTATGCCGATGAAAGAAGCTGCAAAGGTGGGAGACATCTTCGTTACTTCAACAGGAAACATAAACTGTATTAGGGGAGAACACTTCGAGGTCATGAAAGACGGAGTGCTAATGGCAAATGCTGGACATTTTGACGTAGAGATAAGCAAGCCAGACTTGGAGAGCTTGGCTGTTGAGATAAACAATCCAAGACCCAATATTACGGAGTACAAGCTCAAAGACGGAAGGAGATTGTACCTCCTTGCGGAAGGGCGCTTGGTGAATTTGGCGGCAGCGGATGGCCATCCGGCTGAGATTATGGACATGAGCTTTGCCTTACAGGCTAAGGCGGCGGAATACATCAAGGACAACCACGAGAAGCTTGAGCCCAAAGTTTACGTTTTGCCAAGAGAAATCGACGAAATGGTAGCCAAGATTAAGCTCAAATCCATGGGCATCGAGATTGAGCAGCTAACCGAAGAGCAGAGGAAATATTTGGAAAGCTGGGAGCATGGGACTTAGTTAATTTATTTTGTCCTAAAGACCCAGCTCCCAATGATCCAGATAATAACTGCACTAAAAACTACACCAACTGGTACCCCAACAGTCCTGAGCTTGGGGTATTTTAGTTCAAAGAGTTTTTGAAATCCGGAAATGGACAGATCAAAGAGCAAAAACACAAAGAACCACCATAAAAATAAATAAGGAGGTTCCAAAGATAGGGTACTTCTGAATAGCAGTGTGAGAATCCCTGCTGCAAGAAGACACCTTCCTATACGGTTTAAATACTTCACCGTGAACACCTCCCTAATTATGGATCTGGGTCTTCTTTAGACGCTCCCAGAGAATATCTGATCCCCCTGCTACAGTAAGTACAATCCCAAAGTATCTAAGCAAAACTTTGTTCCATTTGAGATAAAATGAGAAAAAGATCAAAAGAAGGCCCACCAAAAAAACTAAATATTTAAGATATTTGAGGGATTTCACATTTTCACCCCCTTAGGGACCGGGAGACAACATTCTTTGTCCACATCTCTGCTCCCATTCTTCGCAACATCTCCAAGGAGAAATCCCTGCAGCAAGAAGACATGCTAAGCAAGCTGGTATATTTCCAGAAAGGCATCCTCCACAAAAAACACCGTGGATAAGCCCCGCGTAATACAAGCATTCTCAGCAAAGAAACTTTGAGTATCATTCTCGAAAGATCAGCATTTTTAGTTCTTTCATTTAACATTGGATTTCTTTTTATTCTAATAGTTGGAATCCACACAGCTACCGCCCTAAGAAGCAGAAGCTTCATATTGGTGGAGTTTGTGATCCCATAACAAGCAGGAGCAGAAAGGAGGAAGGGCATGCTGAGGACTGCTGTCTTCGGAGGTATCTTGGGGAACATTTTTATTGCTCCGCTGATTTTCTCTCACCTCTTCGTATTTTATCAAAAAGATAGACTACTACAAATATAATTACTGTCGATAACTTCACGCTCACGGTTTTTACTGTCTCAAAGGTTAGTGAACCAATCAACAAGTCCCTCACAAAGATAGATAACGCCCACAGAATTGTCGCAAATATCACTCCCGGAAAAATTTTAAACTTAACAATAAGTCCATAACTGGCAATAATAGGAAACATAATTGTTGCTAAGGCTACAAAGAGAGGCGTCCCATCGAATACAGCTAAGCCCGTGAGAATTAAAGAAATTAGAAAAACGAAATAAATTTTTCTATCTTTGGGTAGCACTCACATCACCTCATGGCCCTGGATCTAAGTAATCACAGTACGTACCTTCTTCTTCACAGCAATTTACAGAACAATATGGGCAAGATACTAGAACACAATACAAGCAAGCTGCACATCCTCCTAAGCTGCCTCTTGCACAACTCCCGCAATAAAATAAACAATCACCGCAACAATATACTACGCATCCCCAGTCACGATCACAGCAATAAGATATACACCTCCCAAAATATCCACAGTCAGATGCAGTGGAACATTCGTGTTTACAGGTGCTTAAAGGTGTTACTTCCCCATTTGTACCTATAGCTTTAGTTGCTATTCTTTTGTTGTCCTCTGAAATTGTGAATTCTAACAAATAGCTTCTTGTCTTAACTCCCTGCACCGGTTTTGAGAATTCGTAGTAAGCTATCAAGTGCTTGCCATCCTTAAGTGGCAAAGCCATTGCAAGCATTTCAATCTTTTCACCATTATATTCCACAGTATGCTTTGCAACCTTCACGTTCTTATAATCAATCTCCCATGGCTTAGCTAAACCCCTAATGTCCTTGCTTGCCAGAACTTTTGCAAAAACGTGCACCGAAGACCAGTTCTCGGCTTTTCTTTCTAAGGGCTTAACTTCCCTAAAAGGATTCACGCACCCCTTAACTTCCGGAAGTTTGGGCTGACTTACTGCATAAGTTGCGTACGCTCCAATCAAAAGCAAAACCATGAGCATGCTCAACATATGCTTCTTCATTCGCCCCCCCCCCCCTCAAATATGAGGAAACTTTCATCAAATATTAAGCACTCAAAGTATATAAAACTTACTTCTATTCTAATGTTTTTGGTTAGTTATTGTTAGTTGGGATTGTGTTTAGTTTCTCGGTTATCTTAATTTCACTCAGGAAAAGGGAAAGCGGCATTTTAAAAACAAAGTTCTTGAAATGGTGTGAATAAATCTCCCTATGAAATTACTTGGCATATTGAGTTCTCCATCTTATCTTCCAAACCATTTTGACGTACATGGCAATTAAGCCTAGTTCAAATGCTACTAAAAGCACCGTTAATGCAGGAAGCTTTTTGACGTTTTCAACTGCCAAATACGTTAAGGGGATGCTCAAGAGGACTCCAACCGTGCTGATGGGCATGTTTTTCCTTACGATTGCAGACAGCGTGATCAGAAAGAGCACAAGGTAAAGCGTGTAGAATGAGTACTTAACGTGCCCCGTTATTCCTGCTATTCCTAAAACTAGAACTAATACAAACGAACTTGCAAATGCAATTTTTCTCTTCATTCGCCCCCCCTCAAATATGAGGAAACTTTCATCAAATATTAAGCACTCAAAGTATATAAAGTTTCAAAACATATAAAAGTTGCTTCAAACTTCTGCAACTCGCTCAAGGACAACTCTCATTGCCATTTATAGCGCGAAGATTATTAAAAATCAAAAAGCCGAAAGCTAACTTTCCAGGAAAGATTTAAGTTTTCGTTTCCATTTATTTAAGGTGCTGGGCATGATATACAGAGCCAAGTTCGGAACACCTGAAAAAGGATGGGTAGTTCTGGTTCATGGCCTTGGAGAGCATAGCGGAAGGTATGGAAAGCTTATAAAGATGTTAAACGAGCAAGGCTTTGCCGTCTACACTTTTGATTGGCCGGGACACGGAAAGAGTGGGGAGAGAAGTTCCACAGGACGATAGTTGAATGGCTTGTCCAACATGCAAAACATGAGACACTTCAAGCTCGTAGCCAATATAAAGAAGGTTTGCTGGCTTCTCAATTAGCAGAACAGTGACATAAATCGGAGGCCACATTTAAGCTACCAAAACCTATAAGATAAGAATAGCCCCAGATAAATTCAAAACTGAGATTAAAGAGGGAGAAAGGTGGGAAATCTAATGCTGATCGACACTTTTCCCTGTTTCCTAAAGTACTGGGATGGGAGTAAAGATTCATGGATTGAGTACATTAAAAACTACCCAGAACTCTTCGAGAAAATAAAGTGGGACTATGAGCGTTATAAGATAGACTGGCGTGAGTATTTAGAACTCCTCTCTAAAAGGAGTGTCGATGAACTGAAGCTTGCCTACGAGAATCTTCTGAACGTTCTTCCTAAGGTGGAAGAAAAAGTGAAGAAGCTATTTGATGTTTCGGAGTATAACATTGTCATCTATGTCGGGCTTGAAAATGGGGCCGGATGGGTCACGGAATTTAAAGGAAAGCCTTCAATCCTCTTCGGCCTTGAAGCAATTGCCGAGCTTAAGTGGTACAATAAACTCAAGGGATTAATTGCCCACGAGTTTGGTCACTTAATTCACTGGCTGTTAAGGGGAGAGGATATAGAGAAGCTTGAAGACGAGCAGATAATGTGGATTTACACGGAAGGATTTGCCCAGAGGATTGAGGACTTAATAAGCGGGAGACCTTGGCATCTCGAAGAACCGGGTTGGTTTGAGTGGTGTGAAAGGAATGAAGGAATTATCAAAAGGGAATTTTTAAGAAGAGTTAAAGAAAACGAGCCTTTAAATCCATTCTTCGGTTCCTGGTACACCCTTTTTGGAAAGCAGTACTTGGGCTACTATCTTGGATACAAATTCATCCGTTGGATTGAACAGGAGTATTCATTAGAAAATATTGCAGCAGTAGAAAAAGAAGTAGTTAAAAGAAAAATTCTGGAGTTTCTTTGCTAAATATTTTCTCTTAAGTCAATTATGTGCTCAAGCTCGGGCCCTGTCTTTATGAGAGCCACCGGCACTCCAACTTTTTCCTCTATTTCTGCAATGAAATCTTTTGCTTTTTGCGGGAGCTTGTTAAAATCAGTCACTCCAAAAGCCTCCTTGTCGTATTTGTCAAGCATCGTTACTGCCAGCATTGTCGCACCATTAATCCTTGCGGAGTACCTTGCAAACTCAAAGTCAAACCATCCTACTCTCCTTCTCCTTCCCGTAACAGTGCCGTATTCAACCAGCCCCATGCGCTCTGCCTCTTCTTCACTCATCTCTGTGGGGAATGGCCCTGCACCAACCCTCGTTGGAAAGCTCTTGAAGACCACTATTACATCATCGACCCTCGTTGGCCCTATTCCAACGTCGCTTGCTATGGCCGAGGCCGAAGTGTCTTTAGAAGTAACATAGGGATAGCTTCCATAATAGAGACTTAATCCAAATCCCTGTGTCCCTTCAACCAAAACAAGCTTGCCTTCGTCAAGGGCCTCGTTGACCTCTTGAGCAACGTCTGTTAGATAAGGTTCAAGTTCTTTAAGGTCTTTTACCTGCTTAGCTTTCCTTAATGCTCTATCTGCATTTGCAGGCCCACAGCCAGAGCCGGTAGTTCCTATTTTCCCATGGAGATAACCATTACTCCGGTCAAGCTCTTTATGCCCTGGTTCAATTACAGTACAACGATAGTCAAGGCCTATTCTTCCCCTGACATTAAAGTCTTTTAAGTGTTCAAGTTCATGGAAGAAAACCTCAGGATCAACTAAAACTCCAGCCCCAACTAAAAGTCTTGCGTTTTCATTCATAAATCCCGTAGGAAGTTGTCTTACTGCATATTTTTTCCCGTTTATAAAAACGCTGTGTCCAGCATTTGTTCCTACTCCGCCCCTTGCTATGACCTCCGGTTTATCGTGTATCGCTAGATAAGCGATTATTGAACCTTTTCCTTCATCTCCCCATTGACCGCCAACAACTATGTAGCTTGGCATGGCTCCTTACCCATAGTTAAGAGAATAACATCTTTAAAACAGTTTCGGATAGACAAATGGTGAAAATTAACAGAAATATGTCAAAAAATCACTAATATACCTCTGAAGATCTATTGTGACCTACCCCACCCTTAAAGATAATGTTTTCAGAAGACAAAAAAATGTTTCTCCTTTCATTTTATTTAACAACTATCTGGATAGGTTCCATAAATTATAAATTCCCCAAGAAGAATTTAGAGTGAGGGGAAGCCATGATAAAAAACAAACTCATTGTTGTCACAGGAGGAGCTGGCTTTATAGGTTCACACATTGCCGAGGAGCTTAGCAAAGATAATGATGTTATCATTATTGATAATCTTTATGCTGGTAAAATCGAGAATATTCCACCAAATGTAAAGTTCATTCGAGCTGATATTAGGGATTACAAAAGCATGGCAGAGCTGATTTCTCAAGCAGATTACGTCTTTCATGAAGCGGCCCTTGTAAGTGTGGTTGAGAGTGTGGAAAGGCCACTCTTAACAGAAGAAATAAACGTCCTAGGCACATTAAATGTTTTAAAAGCCCTGAGTGAAGGGCATGGAAAGTTTATCTTTGCCTCCTCCGCAGCTGTCTATGGGGATAACCAGAACCTACCCCTAAAAGAGAGTGAAAAGCCTAAACCTCTCTCACCCTATGGGATAACAAAAGTCTCTGCTGAGTATTACTGCAAAGTCTTTTATGAGCTCTATGGAGTTCCAACCGTAAGCTTGAGATACTTCAACGTCTTCGGGGAGAGACAGGGGTATAATCAGTATGCCGGCGTGATAAGCATCTTCATCAATCGGGCCCTTAAAGGAGAGCCTCTCATTATCTACGGTGATGGAAAGCAGACTAGAGATTTCATCTACGTTAAGGATGTTGTCAAGGCCAATATACTCGCAGCTGAGAGCAGTAAAGCTAACGGTAAGGTCTTCAACGTTGCAAAGGGAGAGAGAACAAGCATTTTGGAGCTTGCCCTTAAAATCATTGAAATAACAGGTTCTTCAAGCTCAATCATCTTTGATAAACCAAGGCCGGGAGATATAAGGCACAGCCAAGCGGATATAAGCGAAATAATGAAGCTCGGTTTTAAACCGGAGTATTCTCTTAAAGAAGGTCTTCTGAAAACGGTGGAATGGTATAGGGGAGAACTCGATTAGAAAAATAACCCTAGCTCCTGATTCCAAGCTTTCATGTAATAAAAGAAAGTATTAAATTGGAATACTTTCAGAAAAGAGAAAAGCAAAATCACTTCTTGGGAACCTTAAACCCCATGGCCTGCTGTTGTTGAAGTTTTTGGGCTTTTTCCGCCAAATCCTGAAGCTTGTGCTCTAGCTGATGAAGTGCCTCTTGGGTCTTGGCAATGGCACTTTCATATTCCTTGATTCTCTCATCGAGGTAGGCTATAGCGTCATCTAAACTCTTCTCAATTGCATAACCAGCGCCGACACTAACAATAGCATTGTTCTTATCTTCTACCCTTCCCTTTAAGAAAGACCCTGCACCTATAGGTACCAAAATCTCTGGTTTTTCATCTTCGACATCCTTAAGGCCTTCAAGAGTTTCCTTAACAGCTTGAAATTCGTTTCTCCCGAGGTTTAAAAGCTCGAGGTTTTGAGCCAAGAGCTGGGCCTGTCCCTGTAAAAGTTGATATTCATAAGCTAATCTCTCAAGTTGCTCATTCCTTTCACTCATTTCCACCACCACAAAGAATAATTAAAGAAGTTTTTAAGGGTGTTGGTTAAAAAAGAAAAAAACTAAGCGAGTTCCAAGCTAAGCCTCTTAACAACGAGATTTTCGGCTTCCACGGGTTCTATCTCTTCAATGCTTTCAATGAAAATCTTTGCCCTCTTAACACGATGCTTACTTCCAATGTCTGAGAAAACAAGTTCCCTAACGTCTTCTGGCTTTAAAGCTCTGTATTCTTTGGTAAACCTGAATTTTTTCCCTCCTTTTTCAAATGTTCCTTTAACACGGAATATCTTAACCTCCATTGCTCCTCACCCCAAAAATCCAAGCGCTTCTTCGATCTTAACTATCTCAGGACCAGACGTAAGGTGGCCAACCACAACACCAAATGAATTTGCAATCATACACGAACCCACAAAGGGCACACCCATGTTGGCGGTTCCTACATAGAAATCAACTTTAAAGAGACTTTCGAGCCATTCAAGCTCTTCATCAGTTGCTTCAGGGTGAATCAAGCCACCTTTGTTAGTAACTACTCCTACACTTCCAACAGCATGATAATTTGCTATTATGCCTCTCTCTACCTCAACATCGAAGATGTCCTCAAACTGCTTTGCTTCCTCCCTTGTGAACTTTGCACTGACTAATGCTGCTTTATCATTTACGAGTATAAGATTCCCAAATGCCGTTAACTTGCTTAAGACTGGTTCAATGGTGACATCTAATCCATTTTCCTGTAGGGAAGCCTTAATTTTATCAAGCTCTGCATCCCATATATAGTAAGGCACCACAATTGCTCTCGAATTAGCTGCAGCAAATATGCCTACTATCCTAGATTTCATTATGCTTGTTTCTATAAGAGGGACTTTCAGGACTTCTCTCAGCACATTGAGCTTCTTTTCTTGAAGGCCTTCCCTAACCAGTGCAAATTTATCAGTGGCTAGTCCAAAAACTCCAAGGTACGGTGAATTTTCAAAGTCAAGTCTCTCGATATGCATTTTCACACCCTCGGTCTTTCCCTCATTGGAAAATATAAGAATCAAGCAAGGTGGACCTCAGCCACCTTAATTCCTTCTCTTTCTTCGATAGTAACTTTAACACGAAGTTTGCTGGGCGGTTTTTCTATTCCTCGTTCCCAGATCTTCTCGTTAACATCTGTTCCCACAAGTACTTCATCTGCTTTTGTATGCCTTGCTATAAACTCTTTAACATAGTGAGCGGCCCTTGGTGCTCTTTTCCATCTTGGAACTATCTTTATGATTTTTCTAATTGGGATAACGTAAACTCTCTCTTCTGCCATCTCTCATCACTCCTTAAGCTTTGTTCTCCTCCAATATCTCCTCTTAGGGTGAGTTAAAACCTTTCTATTAGTTTTAACAATAACCCAGACGGGTATTCGTCTATTTTGTTTAGCTGCCTTTGCCAAACGAAGTTTTTTCGCTATAGGCTTGTTCCTTGCCATTTTTAACTCCCTCCTAAATTTGTGAACGTGAAAATATGCCAGACTAATGGCCGGTTTGGCACAAGCTTATTTAAATTTTTGCTTTCACTCACATTCAAAAATTATGAGGTTAAAAAGCTTTTGATGCTTTTCTTCCCCAGTCCACTCTCTGAAGTCAGTGAGGAATTTCAGAAAGATAGAAAGAACCCTAGCAAAGAAGAATAGAAAGGGTTTTTACCCTTATTTTTATACATTTTCCTCTGGTGGCACCAAAAGTTCTTCTGGTGTTGTATCTCTCTTTCCTCCGGGAACTAAGTACGTAGCTAATATTGCAACCACGAATGAAATTACTGTAGTGGCATAAACAATGTGAATTCCATATGGGTATGCTTTGTTTTGCATATAATAAGCATACCAAATCCCTGCTGTAATTAAGGCAGAATAAATTGAGATTATCGCAGCTTTTGGTGAGGGTTTTGCCCAGTAAATTGCTAAAGCTAATAGTATGAAGACCGAGCCTCTCATTGCATAATTAACATAGGTCGCTATAGGTAATTCCTTAATAGCCAAAGCCATAATTATGCTTATAATACCAGCTATAAATGTCCCTAAACGAGTAACCTTCACTATCTCATCATCATCTGCCTTTGGCCGTAATTTTGTATGATAGATATCCCTAACAAACATTGTTGCCATTCCTAAAAGAATTGGTGCTTCTGTTGAAGCTATTGCGGCAAAAACTCCCGCCATTGTTATACCACTTAAAATCGGATTTGGAATCATCATCAAGGCTAATGGAAAGGCCAGTCTCGTATCAGTTCCAACATAATTCCCGTGCAATGCTATTGTGGCTAAAACGATACTTGTAACCAGAATCCCTAAGGGAGCTACTATCAAGGGAGTTAATAAAGCAGCTCTTTTGGCAGTTTTCCAGTCTTTAGCAGCAAAAATAGGCTGTACACTTGCTTGAGCAGCGAAAGTTCCTGTTATTCCTCCTAGAATCCATGCAAGAACTGTTGAATACCCCATACCAAAGGGATCTAACGCTTTCTCACTTGTTAGTGTTATTGCCCCCTGAGCAACCCATTGGTCTAAAGCCCTTGCAATTCCATCATACCACCCAACCTTCGACATATAAAAGAGATAAGCTGCACCAATTCCAATCCAAATTACAAAAACATGGACAAAGTTAGTTAAGGCAACACTATACATTCCTCCAGCCAAGGTATAGATCGTAATTCCAAGACCTGCAATTATAATAGCCGTGTTTATATCCATTCTCAGTGCCCCACTAAACAAAGCACCTATAGCTCCGATTTGGACTGCCGAAAGCAAAAGGTAGGCAATTATGAAAAAGGCTGCTGAAGTTAACCTTGTTCTCCTGTCATATACTCTTTCAATCATCTCAGGAATTGTATAAACTTTCATTTTATGATATAAAGCAGCCCAAGTTAAACCAAAAAGAAACATTCCAAAAGAAGTCGAAATATTATACCAAATTGGGCTAATACCATATTTAAAGGCCCACTGACCAACTGCAACAGTACTTGTTCCACCAAGCCACTCCGCCGCTATTGCTACTGTAGTCAATGCTAACCCTAAATTACGGCCCGCAACTAATATATCTCTTGAACTCTTCACAAACTTCTTTGCAAAAACTCCCAGACCAATAATCAAAACAAAATATACAATTACAATAATAAACTGGATCGTTATCTCCATTTTTGCACCTCCTTGTTTATCGCTTTATTTCTTTGAATTATCCATAATTGTTGAACAATAGAAATTTTAAGTCTTTCTTTTTAATCATGGCTCTCTTCATTATGATAATTCGAAGAATTGCCAATTTCTTTAAAAAATCAACTTTTATTATTGAAAACTCCAAAAATATTTCACAAGAATATACAAGGCTGAAAATTAGACTCTAGTTGAGAAAACTTTAAGGTTGATCTTAATCTCCAGATTTGGATTAAAATCGTGTGATAACCAATCAAATTCCCCTCAATTTCAAGAGAGAAATGTGAAAACCACTTTTTCTAATTAAATTAAAAAGTTTCAAAGAAAAAATAAAAATCACCCTATCTGGAAAGCTGCACTTCTAAGCTCCCCTCTCTCGAAGCGGTGTGGATCGTACCAGTTCCAGTCAAGAGGAACCTTGCTTTTTCCTTTAACTATAAGTTCTGCCATGGCCTCGCCTACTCCTGGCGCCATCATGAAGCCGTGCCCACTGAATCCAGCGGCAATGTAAAAGCCATCTATGTAGTTAATTTTTCCTATTGCTGGGTTGCTGTCTGGCGTTTTTGCATAAAAACCTGCCCACTGTCTTAATATGTGCACATATTTAAGTGCTGGGATTATACGAGTGGCCCATTTAAGCACACCTCTCAGAAAGTCATAAGTGGGTGTCATGTCATAAGTGGGGCCATATTCTATTCCTGTTCCGCAGAGAACTCCACCATCTTCCCCGTCTTGAAGTACATAAGAATCATTCCATGCTGGTGGGCATACTAAGGGTTCAATTTGGCCTTCTTTAAGAGGTTCAGTCTTTACAAGCTGGTGTTTATAGGGTTTTATTGGAATGAATTCCTTACCCAAACCGACCATTTCATTTATTATGGGGGCCCATGCGTTGGCTGCATTTACTATTACATCCGCTTTTATAATACCTTTGTTAGTTTTTACTCCTTGGACTTCTTTATTCTCAACGATGACACCGGTTACTTCTGTGTATTCATAAATCTCGGCACCCAACTCCCTAGCCTTTTTTGCAAAGGCAAAAACAGTTTTAAATGGATTGGCCTTTCCATCTGTAGGATTCCATTGACCTGCTAAGAATTCATCAGCATTTAGTAAGGGCACTATTTCTTTCGCTTCTTCCGGTGTTATAAGCTTCGTGGGGACATAAAACTTATTGTGAAGTTCTATATTTTGCTTAAAAGCTTCAACTTCTTCCTCCGTTGTGGCAAGGAAAAGATACCCAGTTTGCTTGAAATTCACATCATATTCCAACTCTTCACTTAGCCGTTTCCATCTTTCAACATTATACTTTTGAAGTCTTATGTTGGCTTCATCAGTGAACTGCTGTCTAATTCCAGTAGCACATCTAAAGGTTGAACCACTTCCTATGTAACCCTTTTCAACAAGAATAACATCAACTCCAAGCTTTGCTAGGTGATAAGCTATTGAGGTACCTGTGCTTCCTCCTCCTATAACAACTACTTCCGCTTTACTCTTCATCCATCTCACCCACCAAAACTCCTGCTGGAACAGGTCTAATTGGGATTCTCGTTGCAGGAAGCTTTATTTCATCTGGGCTTTTGCCGGTTTTCCTTGCTAATATACTGATTACCATTGGAAGACAGGTTCTCCCTTGACATGGCCCCATGCCTATTCTGAGAAGCCTTTTTATCATTTCAATGTCCTCAACTCCCTGTTCAATAAGGGCTTCAATTTCTTCTACAGTTACCTCATTGCACCTGCAGATTATCTTCTCGCCTTTTTCGTTCATTCTCTCACCACCTTTACGGCCCTAACATCCCAAGCCAGTTCACGAGGCATCTCCACGGTTATTATCGGCGTGTCCCCCTTGCTCTTCTCCCTTGGAATCACTGTTACAACCTTTCCTTTCCCAACTTCTTCGCCTACTCTACTGAGCAAGATCACTTCCTCTCCAACTTTCGGAACCGGGAGAATTTCATGTGGCATTGTTACCCTTGCCTTTTCTCCAATGTAATGCACCATGAAAAACGCCAATCCCGGGCAAATTTGAACACAGAGAGAACAGCCAATGCATTTTTCATATTCAACGACGGGAAGAGCATTCGGATGCTCCATGAGAACAGCGTTTGTTGGACAAATTTCTGCACACGGCGTGCACGGAATTTCTTGCGGGCATTCCGGAATTGCTACCGGCCGCTGCCTTAGCCTATCTTCATCCGGTAACTTAACGTATTCTTTTAGTTCTTCAACGCTTAAAAATCCCTCTTTCAAATACTGGGGGATTTCACTCATTTTACCACCACCTTCCTGAGGCCTTCAAGAACCTTCCTTCCAAACGGACCGCTTCTGAACACTTCAAGCTCCTTTTGAGCTTTTTCTATTTCTTTGAGCCACTCCGGAGAGGCCACTCCTGCAATCAAAGCGGCTCCAATCCCTGCTATCTTCCCCTCAAGCATTGCTGTGGTTGCTTCCTCAATTCCTGCCGAATCTCCGGCAACAAAGATCCCCTTTACCGTCGTTTCCATTCTTGAGTCTCTTATCACCACATGCCCTCCAAGCTCGGGAACATACTTTATCTGACATCCTACTTGATGAAGAAGCTCTATACTTGGCCTTAATCCAACAGCCAAAGCAATCACATCAACTTCAAAGACTTTCTCTGTCCCGGGGATAACATTCCACTTCTCGTCAAGCTGAGCCACAACCGCTTTCTCAACTTTTTCATTCCCTTCAGCCCTAAGAATTGTATGTCTTGTTAGTATCGGAATTCCAAGCCTTCTAACCTTGGCTGCGTGAACAAAGTAGCCTCCAATCTTTGGCATTGCTTCCACTATTGCTTCCACTTTTACTCCGGCTTGATAGAGTTGATAAGCCAAGATCAATCCAACGTTGCCCGCTCCAACGATCAGAACTCTATCGCCGGGTTTTACTCCATAAGTATTCATAAGGGTTTGAATTGCACCAGCCCCATATACTCCTGGTAAATCATTATTTTCAAACGGGATCATCCTTTCCATTGCTCCTGTTGCAACCACAACAGCCTTCCCCTTAAATTCAATCAGTTCCTTGTTTTTCTTGACCCCCACCACAAGCTTATCTTCCCCATTTTGAAGAAGCATTATTGCTGAGGTCTCTAAGAAAAGTTCAATGTTTCGTTTTCTCAGCTCTTCTTCAAGTATATCAGCTATTTTAATTCCTCTAACTCCAGCAAACTGCTCTCTCTTTCCAAAGAACTTGTGCGTCTGCTTAACTAACTGTCCTCCGAGCATTGGATTTTCATCTAGGAGGACTACTTTAGCTCCACCATCGCTTGCGTTTATAGCTGCCATCATTCCAGCCGGGCCACCACCCACCACAATAACATCTGCCTCAATTCTAGGCGGCTCTTTCCACTTTGGTGGCTTTTTAGTTTCTGGTAGTAGTGGTTTTTCTTCCTGCATTTCTATTTGCATTCCATCTTCAACGAGAGTTATACATGTCCTGACATTTGGAATACCATTAACCTTCATTAGGCAAGAGGAACACTTTCCAATTGCACAAAACAACCCCCGAGGTCTGTGTTTTTTTGTTGAGTATTGGTATGTTCTTATCCCTGCAGCATGGAGTGCCATTGCAATTGTTTCACCCTCATGTGCTTTTATTGGATTTCCTTCAAAATAGATTGTAACTTCTCTTCCACGAACCCTCTCGAAATTTAAAATAGGGTGTTCACTAAGACGCATGAAATTTCACCAATGTAAAATAAAGAGCCCTCCACTTTAAAGATTTTTTTATAAAAAGGTTATTCACTTTTGGTTGAAATTGACTTCATGAAAAAGCCTAAAAAGTTCTTGAGCTTCCTAAAATTCTTCAATCTTATAACAAAAAGGAATAAAAATAAAGTTTACAAAAATCAACCCATTTGTAAAGCTTTTTGTCTTAAGTCTCCTCTTTCAAAACGGTATGGATCATACCACTCTACAGGCAAACTAGTCTTGCCTTTAGTGATTAAATCCGCCATCATCTCACCCACTGCTGGTCCCATCATGAAGCCGTGCCCACTAAAGCCAGCTGCAATGTAATAATCGCTTATCTCCTCTATCTTGCCTATTGCAGGATTACTATCGGGAGTCTTTGCATAATACCCGGCCCAAGTTCTCAATATTAGCAATTCTCTCAACGCAGGAATTATCTTGGAAAGATATGTTGTGACCTCACGGAGAAATCCATATGCGGGGGTCAAATCGTATGTTGGTCCAACTTCATATCCTATCCCCCCGATTACCCCTCCATGATCAGTTTGAGTTAGGTAGGAATCTTTGTATTTGAAAGAAATTACCATTGGATTTATTGCATTCTTCTTTATAGGCTGGGTAATTATTGCCTGATGCCTATAAGGCTCAATTGGAATTCTTATTGGAAGCTTTACCATTGCATTAATGAGCTTTGACCAAGCATTTGTGGCATTGATAACTATACCTGTCTTAATAATACCGTTGTTTGTTTTTATCGCTTTAATCTCATTATCTACAATAATTATATCCTTGGCCTCAGTATATTCTAATATCTTGGCACTCATCTCTTGAGCATGAAGAGCAAATGCCGTTGTAGCATGGAAGGGATCTGCCTTTCCATCAGTAGGATTCCATGAAGCCGCTATAATCTCACTTGTATCTAGGAGAGGCACTATTTCTTTTGCTTCTTCTGGTGTTATAAGCCTTGTAGGAACACCAAATCTGTTTTGGATGGAGATATTCTCTCTAAATTGTTTGACTTCTTCCTCGCTATAAAGCAAAAATAAATAACCAGTCTGTTCAAATGGAAAGCCATATTCTTCACTATATTTCTTCCAGAGTTCTACGGAACGTTTCATGACTTGAACATTGGCTTCATCATTAAACTGCTGTCTTATACCAGTACCGCATCTAAACGTCGAACCCGAGCCAATGAACCTCTTTTCAAGAACCGTTACATCTTCGCCTCTCTTGGCAAGTTCATGAGCCAAGGAGATACCAACTATCCCTCCGCCAATAATAACGATATCGCTTTTCATGGTATCACTCTCCCTTTGAAAGAGCCTTCACTCTCACATTCTTAAGAGGTGGCCTTGCAACTGGAAGATCTATTTTTCCCATGTCTATTCCAGTTCTTTGACTAACAAGCAGTGCTCCATTGAAAAGGCAAAATCTTCCTTGACAGAACCCCATTGCCAAATGAGTAAGACGCTTCACGATCTGCAAATCAGTGATGCCCTTCTTTACTACATCGTCCACCTTCCTTAAGTTAACATCACAACCGCATATCTGCACGTCTTCTAAATTCATGTCTTTGAACTCTATCCTCTGTATAGGCATTGCCTCGGGCTCAAATTCCCCAAGCTTTTCTTTGTAAATGGCTGGAGTGGCTTCATAGCCAAATTCCCTGAGGATGTAAGTCGCCACGAGCTTGCCCTCGAGATAGTTTGCGTAGTGAGATTTTATCCCAGTCGAGCTTCCGGCCACGTAGATCCCATCCCTAATGCGGTTTTGCTCGTCGAGAACCGGGACGTAATAGCCATGTTTGAACTTGAGCTTTCCTCCGGCCTGTGTGATCGGGTTTATATCAGGCAGGCTGTAATCGCTCACTATGACCGCATCGACCTCGTAGACGTTTCCGTTCATGTCTATTAGTCTCTCAACTTTTTCTTCACCCTCAACACGCTTCGGGTTTGGCACCACTATGTACTCGATGCCCCATTTTTCGAGCTCTGGAATTATCCTCTCAGGCTTCCTTCCAACCACTGCGACCTTCTTACCCGGAGCAACTCCCCATTTATTCATTACTTCGAGAGCAAAGTCTAATCTAAAGACACCCGGAAATTCGTTGTTCTCGAAGAGGAGGATGTTTTCTACCGCTCCAGTTGCGAGTATTACCCTTTTAGCCATTATCTCTATCAGCTGGTCTTTTTTAACAGCTGGAACTAAGAAGTACTCTCCTTCATCAAAAACACCAAGGTTCATAGTCCCTTTAAACACCTTCACGTTCTCGTTGAACTTCGAGGTCAGCTCCTTGATGACCTTCTTGGGCTCTCCTTCAAACCCTTCCTGAGGAGTTCCTTCGACGAACACCAGACCTCCGAGCCATCCCTTCTCCTCGATTAAAGCAACGGTTAAGTGCTCCTGGAGCTCAAGAGCCGCCCCGATGCCCGCTATGCCACCACCGATTATGGCCACATCAACGACTTCCCTGAGAACCTCCTTACTTCCATCTATTTCCACTGCTTCTTGAAATTCACCATAGTTCTGTCGCTCTATTCTCATCCCATCTTTTACAAGGGTTTTTCTTCCATCTATATTCTTAACTCCATTTACCACAACAGGTAATGGACCAAAAGTAAAGGCGCCTCTTTTTCTACCCTGCAAGCTTGTGGTTATCCAGAAAACCCCATTGGCAAGCAGTGCAACCGGCAGTTTTTCCCCTTCGTATGCTTCCAGTGGTTTGCCTTCAAAATAGATTGTAACTTTCTTAGAAGGGTCTTTCTCATAAAGATCTAATGGCCGCATTTTATCACCCAAGTATACATTTTCTCAGTTCCTTTATGTATGTAAAATATTTAAATCTTTTGTTTAAATAAGAAAGTTTTAAACCTTTTATTGAAGTTTCAGAAATTTTGGTAGCCTATAGAAATTTAAGGAAATTTGCAAAGAGTATTTATACCAAAAACACAAAAATAGAAAAACGGTGATTACTATGTTACTCCTTACCAGAAATGACCTGAAGAAAGTTTTGTCCATGAGAGAAACTATAGATGCAGTAGAAAAAGCCTTTCTTGAGTTTTATCATAAAAAAGCAGAGGTTCCCTTAAGAACAATAATAGAAATCGAAAAACACAATGGCTTTTTATTGTACATGCCAAGCTACCTAAAAGAGAGCGAGGCCTTAGCAATTAAGGTAGTCTCTCTATATGCCCAAAATCCAAAAAAAGACCTTCCCAGTGTATTGGCAACTATCTTAATAAATGATCCCGAAACTGGAAAACCTTTAGCACTTATGGAGGGGACATATATAACCGCAATGAGAACTGGAGCTGCTAGTGGAGTCGCCACAAAATACCTTGCGAGAAAAGATGCAAAAATTGTTGGAATAATAGGAGCTGGAGTGCAAGCCAGAACCCAGTTATGGGCCATTTCTGAAGTTAGAGATATCGAAAAGGCCTTAGTGTATGACGTGAATAAAGAAAGAGCGAAGGTCTTTGCAGAGGAGATGGCTAAGAAGATTGGAATAGAAATAAATATTTCACTCACGGCCCAAGAGATTGCTGAGAATGCTGATGTTCTAGTTGTGGCAACTACTGCAAAAGAACCCGTGATTAAGGGAGAATGGATCAAAGAAGGCACGCACATAAATTCTATAGGGTGGATGGGAAAAGATGCCAGAGAACTCGATTCCGAAACAGTAAGAAAGTCCAAACTGGTCGTTGACTCAAAGGAAGGAGTCCTAAATGAATCAGGTGATATACTGATCCCCATAAAAGAAGGTGTAATTGACGAAACTCACATTTATGCAGAGTTGAGCGAAATTGTGGCTGGAATCAAGAGAGGAAGAGAAAATGATAATGAGATAACACTCTTTAAGAGTGTTGGACTTGCAATAGAAGATGCAATTACGGCTAAATTGGCCTATGAAACGGCCTTGGAACTGGGAATAGGAACAAAAGTGGAACTTCAATAACTATTATATACTTATTTGTTTTTTCATATTCATGGGTGAACACTTATGTTTGTGAAAAACACTTTTTATGTTGTAGACACCCACACCGAAGGAGAACCCACTAGAATACTACTTTCTGGTCTACCAGTAGAGGGGAATGACATTATAGAAAAAAGAGAATATTTCAAAAAGCACTATGATTGGATAAGAACTGCCCTTTTATGGGAACCTAGAGGTCATGGAGACCAGTTTGGAGCTGTTCTGGTGCCTTCAGATACGGCTGACTTTGGAGTTATCTATATGGACACCGCCGGGTATCTGGATATGTGCGGTCATGCCACCATGGGAGTTGCCACGGCCTTAATTGAGCTGGGAATTGTGGAAGCTAAAGAGCCTTATACTATAGTAAAACTCGAAACCCCTGCTGGTCCGGTAGAGGCAAAGGCAAAAGTAGAAGACGGGGTTGTTAAAGAGGTCACAGTTGTAGATGTACCCAGCTTCCATGTAGGAGAGTTTGAAATTAACTATCCTAATATCGAAAATATAACGATAGACGTCGCTTTTGGAGGGAACTTTTACGTAATAGCGGATGCTCGGCAGATGGGACTCAGAGTCAGAAAAGAATACATAAAGGAGCTTATTCCAGCTGCGTTAAAACTCATTAAAGTCGCTAATGAGCAGATAAAAGTACAACACCCAAGGAAAGGTGTTCAAAACAGAATAAACTTGGCAATGCTTACTGACGAGCCTGAAAGGGAGGATTCGGATGGCAAAAATGTTGTCATATGGGGAGAAGGGAGTGTAGATAGAAGTCCCTGCGGAACTGGGAGTGCTTCTAGAGTTGCTACTCTATATTCAAAAGGAATTCTAAAAGAAGGGGACACCTTCGTTCATGAGAGTATACTTGGGACTCAGTTTAAAATAAGAATCGTTGGAACAACAAAAATCGGCGATTACACAGCAATAGTGCCAGAGATAACAGGAAGTGCATACATAACAAAGATTTCTCAAGACATAATCACAAAAAACGATCCTCTTTGGAAGGGCTTTTTGCTAAGGTAAAAAGAAAAAGAAATCAGGAAGCTTGCGCCTTTTCTTTTTCCTTTTCCAAGGCCAGTTTAACAAAGTACAATGTTAATCCCCAGTAAAACCCAAGAACTACTATCATTGAGGCTATAACTGAACCCTCCATTTACGCTCCCTCCTCGGCAAGTTTTGCTTCAATCTTTGGCATAAGCATCTTATTCACTATAATCCAGATAGCAATGGCAGCTATGATCCACTGGAATATAACGGTTCCAGTACTGAAGGTCTCAGTGGGTTTCCACCATGTTTCTGGGTACCAGTCAATTGATTGCTTGATCCACTGGAATATAACGGTTCCAGTACTGAAGGTCTCAGTGGGTTTCCACCATGTTTCTGGGTACCAGTCAATTGATTGCTTGATCCACCATAGCATGACAACTATGATGCTTAGTGGAGCGACATAACCGATCATTATGTCCCACCACTTGCCGATCTTGATATCTGAACCTCTGTTAGCAACCTCTCTGTTCTTCTCTAAGCCAGTCTTGAGCATGACGAATGATATCACAACTGCACTAACCAATAGGGCTACACCCCAAACCCAATCTTGGTTGTCAAGCCAGCCAATCTTTATTGCAGCCGGAATACCTGCAATCAAACCAATAATAGCAACGTATGTAGCAGCCTTCTTTCTTGGAACTCCAAAGTCTACCACGTTCTTCACAAACACGTCAGTAATTGCAATTTGTGATGTGAATGCTGCAAAGAACAATGCCAAGTAGAATAATGTTCCTATTGCAAATCCAGCCGGTACCTTGGGGAAGAGCTCAGTCAACCATATGAATGTCAATCCTACGTTACCCTCTGCATACACTTTGAATGGATCAAGACCGATAAGGGGTGCGGTAACCGCTACTGTGGTAATGACTGCCAAACCACCTAAAAGTGCCGCACTTGTGTCACCAAATCCTGTAATGTGGGAGTTAAGGTTAATGTCATCCTTTTTCTTTAGGTAGGATGAATAAGTTAAGTAAATACCCCATCCTGCTCCAGTGCTCCATAATACCTGACTATATGCCTGAAGCCATGCTTCTGCGTTAGAGAGCTTTGTTGTATCAAATTTGAACATGTAAGTAAGTCCAACATCAGCACCTGGCATTGTTACCGCTCTTATGATAACCACTACAAGGAAGAGTATCAACGATGGAACCATAAAAGTTGCGACCTTCTCAATTCTCTTGACACCAACTGCCATGACATACCATGTAAATACCCAAACAAGCAATGTAAAGAATAATGGCTGCCATCCACCAATGAATGCATTCCAGGTTTCCAGACCCTTCCCTGGTGCGTAGCTTGCATAAAGGCCAGTGAGTCCCTTGACGAAGTAGGCAAGTGCCCATCCGTTAACCACAGCATAGTAAAACATTATACCTATGTTAACCCAAGCGACCCAAGCGCCAAGCCATGCATATTTCTTTCCTGCGTATTTAGCAAATCCAAGTATTGTGCTGTTTCCGGTTTCTCTACCGATTATTCCCTCCGAAATCAAGAGGGGTATTGCAACAGTGAACAGTGCAATACTGTAGGGAATCAAAAACGCTCCTCCCCCGTACATTGCCATCATTCTTGGAAAACGCCAGATGTTACCACTGCCGACCATTGCACCTATAATGGCAAAAATAAATCCCAATCGAGTTCCCCAGTGTTCACCGGTTTCAGTCCTTTCCATATTAAAACCTCCGACAAAGTTCTCCAACGAAACACCAAACCCTCAATGGGGCAATAGATAACATAGGAATGTAAACATTCCACATATTTATACTTTTCTGATTATTACCGTGCTCTAGTGCAGTAACTAGTATAACATAGAATAATATTTAAAGATATAACCCTCACTTTTTATGGTGACTATAATGAGTGAAGCTATTTCCCAATCCTGCCCCGAGGTTAAGAAAAAAATAGAAAAGGAGTTGGAGAGACGTAAGTCTTCTATAAAACCAATAAATGAGAGAGTTGCAAATCTCAGAAAAGAGAGTGTGGAAACTGAAGTTAAAGTTTCATCTGAAAGGGCTAGGTTAATAACTGAATTCTACAAGAGTGAAATTCCAAAAGGAAAATCAATCCCCGTTCAAAGAGCTCTTGCCTTCAAATATCTTCTCGAACACTGCAGTCTGCCAATTGAAGAAGGTCAATTAATCGTGGGGCTCAGGGGTACTGGGGTTAAAGAAGTGCCCACTTACCCTGAGATTTGTGTCCATAGTATGGAAGACCTTGAAATTCTTAACTCCAGACAAAACATGCCTTACAAAGTTGATGAAGAGACTAGAGAACTCTACAAAAATGAGATAATTCCCTTCTGGAAAGGGAGAGCAATGAGGGACATGATCTTCGAAACCCTCCCGCAAGAGTGGATTGATGCTTACGAAGCTGGAATTTGGACAGAGTTCATGGAGCAGAGATCTCCAGGACACACAGCTGGAGGAGGTAGAATTTTTAGAATGGGCGTTCTTGACATTAAAGAAGAGATCAAAAAGAAAATGGGAGAACTCGACCCAAGCAATCCGGAGTACTATGAAAAGATGGAAGAGCTAAAAGCAATGGATATTGTAGCAGAAGCCATCCTGATTTATGCTAAGCGTTACGCTGAGAAGCTTGAAAAAATGGCCGAAGAGGAAAAAGATCCCAAGAGAAAAAAGGAACTTAAACAAATGGCAGAAATATGCAAACGAGTTCCAGCTCACGCTCCAAGAACCTTCTGGGAGGCTTTACAACATTACTGGTTCGTTCACGTTGGAGTAACTTATGAGACAAATCCCTGGGACTCTTTCAATCCAGGGAGAATAGACCAGCATTTATACCCCTTCTATAAGAGAGACCTTGAGGAGGGAAGACTTACTAGGGAGAAAGCGAAGGAACTCTTACAATGCTTCTGGCTTAAATTTAACAATCAACCAGCAGTTCCAAAAGTGGGAGTAACAGCCGAGGAGAGTTTCACATACAATGACTTTTCAAAGCTTAATCTTGGTGGATTAAAAAAGGATGGTTCTGATGGGGTCAATGAACTTTCTTACCTTATATTGGAAGTTCTCAGCGAGATGAGAACCCTCCAACCCAACACTGCTGTTTTGATAAGCAATAAGAACCCTGATAGGTTTTTAATAGAAGCCTTAAAAGTAGTAGGTCCGGGGTTTGGCGAGCCGCCATTCTTTAACTTTGATGGAGTTATAGTGAAAATGCTCAGACAGGGAAAAACTCTTGAGGATGCAAGAACTTCTGGAGTCAGTGGTTGTGTAGAAACGGGAGCATTTGGAAAGGAAGCCTATATTCTAACAGGCTACTTCAACTTGCCGAAGATTTTGGGGATAACACTCAACAATGGTATCGATCCAAGAACTGGAAAGAAGATTGGAATTGAAACTGGTGATCCACGGAATTTCAAGAGTTTTGAAGAGTTATGGAATGCATTTGTTAAACAGGTCAACCACTTCTTGGACATTAAAATGAAGGGTAATGACATTATTGAAACGCTTTACGCAAAGTACTTGCCGGTTCCCTTCATGTCACTATGGATAGAGGACTGTGTAAAGAATGCAAAGGACTACAACGGTGGAGGAACAAGGTACAACACCCAGTACATTCAAGTTGTCGGGTTGGGAACAATAGCGGATAGCTTAGCAGCCATTAAATACCACGTGTTTGACAAGAAAACGTTCGTCATGGAAGAACTCCTGAATGCCTTGAAGAATAATTGGAAAGGATACGAGATGATGAGGGAGATTCTTCGCAATCCTGAAAAGACTCCAAAGTTTGGAAACGATGATGAATACGTTGATGAAATAGCAAAAAAGGTTGTAGATACTGTTGTTGACCTAATTGAGGCCTATCCACCTTCACCAGTAAGAAAGGCCTCAAAAAGGGCGTACTTCCTTCCAACAACAGTTCACGTTTATTTTGGGAAGGTCACTGGTGCAACACCCGATGGAAGAGATGCTGGCTTCCCAGTTTCGGAGGGTATTTCCCCAGTGCAGGGGATGGATAGGAAAGGAATTGCCGCAGTTTTCAGGAGTGTTGCGAAGTGTGATTGGGATAAAACGGGTGGAGCACTCCTAAACCAAAAGCTAACCCCCGACTTATTCGACAACGAGGAGAACATCAAGAAGTTAGCTCAGCTTATAAGGACATTCTTCAGACTTGGAGGGCATCACGTGCAGTTTAACGTTATAAGTGCTGAGCTTTTGAGGGAAGCTCAAAAAAGGCCCCAAGAATTTCAAGATTTGATGGTTAGAGTTGCAGGTTACAGTGATTACTTCGTGAATCTCCCCAAAGGACTACAAGATGAAATTATAGCAAGAACAGAACACAAAAAGGTCTAATCTCTTTTTTAATTTCTATTTATTTCTGAATCGCTATTTGGGTGAGAAAAATGTTTAAAAAACTCGAAAAATTGGAAAAATGGGAACCTCCCCAAAACTGGAGAGTAATAAAAACTCTCGATACACACACTGCCGGAGAACCATTAAGAATCATATTCAGTGGTTTCCCTAAAATTCCAGGAAAAACTATTCTCGAAAAAAGGAGGTATTTAAGAGAAAACTTGGATTATTTAAGAACAGCTCTAATGTGGGAACCCAGAGGACACGCTGATATGTATGGGGCCATAATAACCGAACCAATCAGTGAAGATGCCGACTTTGGGGTAATATTCCTTCACAATGAAGGGTACAGCACCATGTGTGGCCATGCAACTATAGCCCTTGGAAAGGTCGCCGTAGAGTGTGGACTTGTTGAACCCAAAGAACCTATAACGGAGATAAAAATGGACAGCCCAGCTGGCCTGATCAAAATTTATGTGCAAACACAGAATGGAAAAGCAGAAAAAGTTTATTTCCACAACGTCCCTTCTTTTGTTTTGTACAAAGACGAAGAGATTGAAGTGCCAGGATTGGGCAGAGTAAAATACGATCTTGCTTATGGTGGAGCATTCTATGCTTTTGTAAATGCTGAAGACCTCGGTTTAAAGTGTACGCCCGAATACTACAGAAAGCTCATAGATGTCGGAATGAAAATCAAGAGAGCAATAATAGCTGAAAAAGAAATAAAACATCCTTTTGAAGAAGATTTAAGCTTTTTGTATGGAACAATATTTATAGGGCCCCCTCATGACAAAGATTCACACAGCAGACATGTTTGTATATTCGCAGATGGTGAAGTGGACAGAAGTCCAACCGGGACGGGAGTAAGCGGTCGTCTTGCAATTCTATATGAAAAAGGAGAGATCGACATTGGAGATGAAGTCACAATTGAGAGTATAATAGGTACAAAATTCACTGGAAAGGTTGTAGAAGAAACCAAATATGGGCCCCACAAGGCTATAGTTCCTGAAGTAGGAGGAACTGCACACATAACTGCCAAAAACACATTTATAATAGATCCTGAAGATCCGCTTAAATATGGATTTTTCCTTCGTTAGGAGGTCTAAAGTTGATAAGTGGAATCATATTTGACATAAAACGGTACGCAATTCACGATGGCCCCGGAATTAGAACTACAATATTTATGAAAGGATGCCCTTTAAGTTGCTGGTGGTGCCACAATCCCGAAGGAGTCTCCCCAAAACCAGAACTAATGTACTTTGAATTCAAATGTATACACTGCCACACTTGTGTTAAAGTGTGTCCGGAGAATGCAATAAGCTTTGATGAGAATGAGACTCAGCAAATTGACAGAGAAAAGTGTACTGGCTGTGGGGTATGTGCAAGCGCCTGTCCAACAAGCGCTTTAAGACTTGTGGGAAGAGTTATAACTGTTGAAGAGCTTCTAACTGAGATTGAGAAAGATATTAAACTCTACGATGATTCTGGCGGTGGAGTCACCTTCTCAGGAGGGGAGCCATTATCCCAACCCAAATTCTTAGTAGAGAGTTTAAAAGAACTAAAAAAACGATACATTCATACTACTGTAGATACTTCGGGTTATGCACCCAAAGAGGTTTTAAAGCAAATCTTACCCCACACAGATCTATTTTTATATGATATTAAGCTCTACGATAGTGGTGAACATGAAAAATATACTGGAGTTCCTAATGATATCATAATAGAAAATCTAAAATTCCTCACAGGGCAAGGAAAAGAGGTCATACTACGTTTTCCCATAATTCCAGGGATTACAGATACAGATAAGAATGTCAAAGGCTGGACAAATTTTATTTCAGAAATTAAAGGAATAAACGAGATAGACTTACTTCCTTTTCATGATGTATCAGAGAAGTTTAGAAGGATAGGAAGAGAATATAAGATGACAATTCACCATAGGCCCCCAGATGAAATATTGAAATGGATAAAAGAGGAATTTGAGAGCATAGGCCTAAGAGTTAAAATAGGGGGTTAATTAACGGGCGTGGATTTCAACTATATCCCCGTCTTCAAGCACGTGATCAGGCCCTACCCTCTGTCCGGGGAATTTTGCACTTTTTCCCCATACTCTCGCATATTTGAAGTTCTTTGCGAAGTCTTTGTGAATTCTCTCTGCCACGTCCAAAACCTTCGAACCTTTTTTAAGAGCAATCGGAGGATAAGCGGGGTCTTCCCCTGGGGATTTTGTAAACACCCTAATTATATCCACCAGTTGGTATAGTTCTTCTTTTAATACCTCAATGTTTGCTTTCTTTTTAGCAGATACTGGTATTATTTTAAATCTATCATTATATGTCTTAACGAGTCTTTCATAGTTTTCTCTACTTCCTGGGATGTCCCCTTTGTTTGCTATTATTATTGCTTTTCTCCATACGAGACTATCATCCAAAGCATCTGAGAAATCTTCAAGTGTAACAGGTTCTTTTACCGTAATTTCTGCACTATGAATACCTTCTTCCCTGAGCATTTTCATAACTTCACCTATGTCTCCCTGGATCAAATGCTGACCGTTGATTACGATCCCGCCCATAGGCATTCTCTTTATTTCCACCTTTGGCTTTCTTTTGTTTATCTTTATCCCCGCACGTTCAAATTCCTTTAATATTATCTTCATCTGCTTTATTGGATCTTGAGAAAGGTCAACAACGATAGCTATGGCATCGGCATTTCTTATAACACTCAAAAGCTGTGTTCCCATGCCTTTACCTAATGCGGCCCCTTCAATTAAACCCGGAACTTCCACGAGCTGAATCTGGACATCTTTATGATTCATCATACCGGGAATTGGTTCAACTGTTGTGAATGGATAATCAGCTATGTCTATATCAACATCAGCTAAAACCTTTAAGAGGGAAGACTTTCCAACATTGGGTAATCCAGCCAAAACTACTTGTGATGCACCTTCTTTCTTAACACTGAATGAATAACCTCCACCCTTTCTCTGACTCTGCTGTTTCTCAAATTCCTTTCTAAGTTCTGAAATCTTACGTTTAATTTGAAGTCTAAGTTTTTCAGTGCCTTTGTGCTTTGGCACAGTAGCATACATTTTTTCAAGAGCTCTAATTTTCTCTGGTATAGTTCTTGCTTGCCTATATTCTTCCTCTGCTGCTAAGTACTCTGCTGTTACGTTAGTTGGCATTTCTACTCACCTCTTCCTCTCTCGCCGTTTTAAGGTTAAAGAAGAATTTTATAAATTTATGGTAAGGAAAGCGTCATCAAATTTATATACTTTCTCGAAAAATTTTTGGATGGTGAGAGTATGAGAGGGATTTTAGATGAGACCGATAAAGAAATCTTAAAGGTGCTTCAAAAAAATAGCCGTACCCCCCTAAGAGAGATCTCTAAGCGTGTTGGTCTAGCCGAATCAACAGTATATGAACGAATAAAAAAGCTAAAAGAAAAAGGAGTGATAAAAAAGTTCACAATCATCCCAGATCCGGAAGCACTTGGCTTTAACTTATTGGCCTTTATTCTCATTAAAGCTAGAGCGGGAAAATACGCAGATGTCGCAAAAGAACTTGTTAAATATCCCGAAATTGTTGAAATATACGAAAACACAGGCGACTATGATATGATACTTAAAATACGGACCAGAAACAGCACAGAACTAAATGAGTTCCTCAATAAAATTGGAGAAATAGATGGCGTCGTGGCAACTCATACAATGGTAGTATTGAAAACTCACAAAGAGACAACAGAACTCCCTATCTGATTTCTTCTATATTTTTCCTTCATCATACAGTTTATGATATGCTTTTAAAAGAGAATCTTTGACCTTTTTTGGCCCATATTTCCTTACAGCACTCTTTAAACCCTCAGAATAGATCCTTTTAATAATCAAATCCACATCCGCAGACTCTTTTAAATCATTCTCCACATATAGCTTTGCTATCTCTTCCGGTTTTCTATAGTTGAGAGCTTTAAGCCATTTAAGAGGGATAGCCTCTTCAAACTTCTCAATAACATCAAATTCAATTATAGTTACCTCATCATCCCCATGAAGTGTCCCATATATTTTGTTTAAAGCGTTTATAAGCTCGTTAAGTTCCTTAAAACCATCTTTCCTTGCATCCTCCAAAGTGAGCTCCTTGACCCGTTTCTTCTTTATGTCTGTTATCTTAATTTTCGCAATAACGCTATCACTGGGAGTTATAGCAAGATATACTTCGCTACCCGGCTTTGCCTCATAATTTCCAAATCTTATGGTGCTCGTCTTTTTTCCTTTGAGAATTTTCGATTTGTAAACATTATCTATTAGTATGAACCTCCTTATTTGAACCATTTTTGAGCACCTCTACAACATGGGGGAGCTCCAAAAGATCATCTATTTTAAAGTCAGCATGTTGCTCATATTCAAGCTCCCTATTGGCATATTTACCATAACGGAACCATACAGTATGCATCCCAACTCTCTTAGCACCAAATATATCCGAATACAGCCTATCTCCTACCATAACAGCTTCTTCAGCTTTTACCCCAAATATTTTTAGTGCTTTTTGATAAATCTTTGGATGTGGTTTTTTAACACCTTCAAAGTCAGATACTACAACATACTCAAAGAAATCATCGATATCCAGCCTCAAAACCTTCTCCCACTGTTTTATTGGATTTCCATCAGTTATTATCCCAAGTCTATAACCCATTTCTCTTAGTTTGATAAGAGCTTTTCTCGCATTTTTAACTTCTCTCAGATGAGCAAATTTAGTATTATGATAAGCTATCACCCCCGCTGCTACCCATTTCGGGTTATATTTCAAGTCCAGTCTCCTCAAGAGATAGTCAAAATGATGAGGAAAGTTACTCCCATATTCAGCTATAAGTTCAAGAAGTTCATTATAAGCGGTTTCAAAATCAACAGGTAGCCCATGCTGGATCATGTTATCTATAGCATTCTTCCTAGCAAGCTCCGCTAGTCTAGAGGTATCCACAAGGGTATCATCCAAATCAAAAAATATGACTTCCACCATCACTCATCCCACTCAACTAAAGGATTACAAGTTATTTAATCTTTCCTTATCTTCAGGTAAAAAGTATTCATTTTCTGTTTTTCTTCCTTCAGCTTTCGAAAATATTCATCCTCTCGAATAAGTTCATTGAGAAGATCTTCAAGCTTCCACGTTAAAGAAGTAGGGGTTGTAGTGGCAAAAATAACATCCGGAATCCCCAGTAGCTTAATTCTTTTCATCACTTCTTTTACCTTTTCATTGGGAATTCCATGCATCAAGATAAATTTCCTCCAATGCCAGTTGGTATTTGCTTTGAAGGAGGGAGCTTTCTCAATCACTTCCTCCACTACCCAATCACGACAGTATTCAGGTACCCCGTAGATTTTGAATTCACTCAGAATGTTCTTGAGTTTAAAAAATTCCTCTTTTTCAAAACCTATAACAAGTATCATGCAATCACCTAACACTTTTTATTCTCTAAACACCTTTTAACTTTTACTAAAAGGGACTGCATAACTTCTCCTGCTTTACCTCTAATAAATACATCGGCTATTGGAGTTATGCCACTCTCTTTAGTGTTGATTTCTATTACAGAGCCACCATTATCCTTTACAATATAAGGAACATAGGCTGCCGGAAAAACTTGAGCACTAGTACCAACTACCAGACAAACATCTGCCCTCTCAGCGAGCTTGAAAGCCTTTTGAAGGGCTTCCTGTGGGAGAGGCTCTCCAAACCATACTACATCAGGTCGAAGTAAAGAAGCACATTCAGGGCATTTTGGTAAATTCTTTTCTTTTAAAAAGTCCTCAAGCTTTCCAGATTCTAAAAGATTCTCCATGTAATCACATCTTGTGCATTTGACTCTATATATGTTCCCATGAAGTTCTACGATATGCTGATTTCCTGCTTCTCTGTGAAGGTTATCGATGTTTTGAGTTATAACGGCCTTTAGAATTCCCATCTTTTCAAGTTCAGCTAAAGCTAAGTGGGCATTATTAGGTTTTGCACCCTTCATAATCTTCATTCTCATTTTATAAAAGCTCCATACAAGATTTGGATCCTTTCTAAAGGCTTCTGGTGTAGCAACCTCTTCAATCCTGTAATTTTCCCATAGGCCACCTCGATCTCTAAAAGTCGGTATTCCACTTTCTGCACTAACTCCGGCTCCAGTAAAGGCTATTAAAAAGCGGGAGTGAGCAATAATTCTTGGTGCCTCCTCTATCATAGGACATCAGCCTTTATTTCTCCCTTGAAATTTTTAAAACTATTCCAACGACAAGATTTAAATTATATTAGTATAAAATATCTCACGCAAAATACGATGAGGTGATACTATGAGCTACCAAATGTATAGGGACAAAGTTTTGGAATTTGTTGAGGGACATGAAAAGTGGAGGAGCTCCACAATAAACTTGATTGCAAGTGAAAATGTAACATCCCCAAGCACTGTAAGAGCCATAGCTAGTGGTTTTATGCATAAGTATGCTGAGGGATGGCCAAAACAAAGATACTATCAAGGATGTAAGTATGTTGATGAAGTTGAGCTTATTGGTGTTGACCTCTTCTGTAAGTTATTCCGGAGCGATTTTGCAGATTTAAGGCCTATATCCGGAACTAATGCAAATCAAGCTGCATTTTTTGGCCTCACTGAAGCTGGTGACAAAGCAATTGTCCTCCACACTTCTCATGGTGGGCACATAAGCCACATGCCATTTGGAGCTGCTGGTATGAGGGGACTAGAAGTTCACACATGGCCTTTTGATAACGACGAATTTAACATCGATGTTGAGAAAGCAGCCCAGATGATTAGAGAACTTGAGCCAAAGATAGTTGTTTTTGGTGGTTCACTATTCCCATTCCCACACCCAGTTAAGGAACTCGCACCCGTGGCAAAGGAAGTTGGAGCCTTCGTAATGTACGATGCCGCACACGTTTTGGGATTAATAGGTGGAGGCCAGTTCCAAGACCCACTTAGAGAAGGGGCCGATGTAATAACCTCCTCAACCCATAAGACCTTCCCAGGCCCACAGGGTGGAGTTATACTCTACAAAGACCTTGGTGAGGCCACAGCAAAACTACAATGGGCAATCTTCCCAGGTGTCCTGAGCAATCACCACTTGCACCACATGGCTGGAAAAGTCGTCACTGCCGCAGAGATGCTTGAATTTGGTAAAGCCTATGCAGAGCAGGTAGTCAAGAACGCAAAGGCCCTAGCTGAAGCAATGGCAGAAGAAGGGTTCAAAGTCATTGGTGAGGACAAGGGATACACCAAGAGCCACCAAGTAATAGTTGACGTAAGCGAACTCCATGAAGCTGGTGGAGGATGGGCCGCTCCACTCTTGGAAGAGGCCGGTATAATTCTCAACAAGAACCTCCTTCCGTGGGATCCACTTGAGAAGGTCAATGCACCTAGCGGTCTAAGGATTGGTGTACAAGAGATGACAAGAGTAGGAATGATGGAAGACGACATGAAAGAGATAGCAAGGTTCATGAGAAGAGTCCTCCTTGACAAGGAGGATCCAAAGAAAGTTGAGAAAGATGTCTTCGAGTTCAGGAAGCAGTTCCAGAAGGTTTATTACTCCTTCGACTATGGTCTTCCAATGAAGGAGTGACTCCATTTCCTTACTTTTTCTTTTGAAAGCCTCGCCGTTTACGATGGGGAGAAGGTCAATCTTTTTTCTTTGATTATTCAAAAAGTTTTAAAGAATTGGCACTTTATCAAGATCTTGCACGAAGATTTCTATAATATTGCCAAAAATTCAAAAGCATTTTGAAAAATATTATAAGTTATAGCAAAATGCCACCATTAAGTTGATACTGGGTGATTAATCATGAGAATAGCAGTGATAGGTGCTGGGACTATAGGGAGTGCTGTTGCAAAGGCCTTGGCTGAAGAGGGATATGAAGTAGTAGCGACAAGGAGAAAAACCAGCAAGGTTATGTGGCTTGAGGATTATGGGGTGGAGGTTTCAAACGACAACAAAGCCGCTGCAGAAAAAGCGGATATAGTTATTCTTGCAGTAAAACCAAACAAAGTCAAAAAAGTTCTTGAAGAAGTGAAACCTGCTGTTGAGGGAAAAATCCTTATTTCCTTTGCCGCGGGCCTCTCACTAAACTTTCTAAAGAGATTAACAGGAGCAAAAATTGTGAGAGCAATGTCAAATATAGCGGTTCTTGTGAAAGAGTCTTTTACCGCGTATACAACAGATGATTTAGATAAAGAAGAAATCGAACTTGTTGAGAGGATATTTGGTGCTTTTGGTAAGTGTATTAGAGTTGAGGAAGAATATATGGATGCCATAACTGGGTTGAGCGGTTCTGGGCCGGCTTATGCTTCTGTGTTTCTTGAAGCGTTAATATATAGTGGGTTGAAAGTAGGCCTTCCGAGGGATATTGCCCGCTTAGCAGCTGCTCAGACTCTCTTAGGTACAGCAAAGCTTTTGCTTGAAACTGACTTCCACCCGGCCCAAGTAAGAGAGATGGTAACAACTCCTGGAGGAACCACAATAGACGGTATCTTTGAGCTTGAAGATAGCCGGTTCAGGACAGCAATAATGAAAGCCGTAGAGGCCGCAACAAAGAAGTCAAAGATTCTATCACTTGAGATAAAATAAAAGAGAAGAAGTTAAATTTTCGCCCTCTCAAATTCTTCCTTTCTATTCAAAGGCTTTGTAGCATCAATGCCCCATTTGGTTGTAAACCCTTTCTCCCCGGAGGAATCAAGAGAAGACCCACGGGTTTTTGGAATAACAATTAAGTCCTTATCAGCTTGAAATCTCGTAGCTATTGCCCATTCAACTTCCCTATCATCATAAATGTTAATGTCCTCATCAACCACTGCCACATGCTTTAAGCTTGGGTGCCCGGTGAAAGCGGCCAAAATAGCGTTCTTCCCATCGCCCTCATGTTGTTTTGTGATGCTAATCACTGCATGAAGCCACATACATCCCCCTTCTGTCAGGCGAACCCCATGTACTTTTGGAACCACCTGCTTGACGCTCTTGTATATCTGAGGTTCTTTAGGAAGGCCCATAAGCATGTAGTGTTCATAACCACTTGAAAAGAGGGCATGGAAGATTGGCTTATCAACATGATACATCTTTTCAAAAACAACAACTGGTTGCTCTCTTACGATATCATAAGTTCCGGTTATGTCAACGAAGGGACCCTCCTTGTCAAGTTCCGGCAAAATTTTTGCCTCAAAGACAAACTCACTTTCAGCTGGTACAGGAATACCATTAACATTAACGACTTCCAAGGCCTTTCCAAAGGCCATCTCGCTCATAGATGAAGCTATGTTAAGCTCACTCACTCCATAGGGAGGACTTGTAGCCGCTGCTAAAAGGATATGGATTGGATTGCCAACGATTATCCTAACGTCGAGCTCTTCTCCATGTTCTACCTTTTCTTTCCACATTGCATATAAGTGGCGGGGAACAAGTCTTACCGTTGCGCTTTTCTCATCTCTTACCATGGTTCTATGGTATGATAAGTTAACAAAATCATTATCATCTTTTGCTATGTATATAGCCGAAGTAAAATAAGGCCCTCCATCCTTTGGGAAATACTGGGGAATTGGAAGTTCTTTGAGAGAAAAGTCCCTTGTGGAATTCTCAAAGAATCCAGCTTTCTCTACACTTATGTATGGCTTTGGGTTATCCATTGCATTCATCATGAAATGGGTAATTTCTTCCTTTTTTATACCAAGATATTTAGCTATTCTATCTCTCGTACTCCACACATTGCTCGTAACTTCCCAACCATCCACATCCTTAAAAAGAATGGGCCTATCCTTGTACTGGAGAATATAATGACTTATCTCAAATTTCTTACTTACCGGTTCCTCAATAAGAATCACTTCATCTTGAAATTGAGTGAGTATCTCTCTAAGCATGTTATCACCCTTTCAAAATTGACCCAGACTTATGATAAACTTTTTGGAATTTTCAGATAGATAGAGAAAAAGCTGTTACCTACCTCGCCCTGAAGGGTTAAGTTTGGGAAGAAAAAGATATAAAGGAGAACTTCCAAAAGTTCTATTTGAATGGCAATGAAGGTAGTTACATTGAGGATCCCAGATAAATCAGCATTGGTTTATGTGGAAAAAGCTGATCCCAGAGTATACTTTATGATATATGAAGAGCTAACTTATAGGAAGAGTTTTGGTAAATGGGAAAAACCAGAAAGCCTTTACAATCCACATACAAAATCATTCCCTGTAGGACTAATCCCGAGAGTGAAAAGTCTCCTTAACTCCAAAGGATATAGGGTAAGGATTATTGATGAAAGGGAAATAGAAGGCATTGAAATAAATGCCACTTGGAATGAAAAATACCAACTCAGGAAATATCAACAAAAGACATTGAAAAAAGCCTTAAAGACAAATATGGGAGTTTTAGCACTTCCCGTAGGAAGCGGAAAAACGATAATTGGGCTGAGATTAATTTACGAACTTAACCTATCCACTTTAATAATAGTACACACAAAAGAGCTCCTTTATCAATGGGCCGATAATATAAGAGAAGTTTTAGGAATAGAACCCGGCCTTGTTGGGGATAACAATTGGGACGAAAGACCCGTGACCGTGGCTATGATACAAACTTTGCTTTCAAGAGGAGTTGACAAACTCCAGAAACCATATGCTGTGCTTCTTTTTGATGAGTGTCACAGAACCTCAGCTGCTGAAAAATTCTATGAGCTTGGAATTAGTCTTACCCAAAAACTTAGGTTTGGTCTCTCCGCTACTCCTTGGAGAAGGATAAGAGGAGAAGAACTGAAAATTGAGGGGATCGTCGGACCGATTATTTATGAGATAAAAGCCGAAGATTTGATTAAGGAGAAGTTTTTGGCAAAACCTCGGTTTATGATAATAGAATATGAATCATCAATGCCGCCACTTGCAGAACGATATAAGGAACTTTATGAAGAGATAATAATGGAAAATAAAGAGAGAAACAAAGCAATAGTGAGAATTGCATACAAACTTGCAAAACAAGGGCATCGAGTATTAATTGATGTAAAACGGATTGAGCATGGAAATGTATTAATAGAAATGTTCAAAAAGAAAGGAATAAAGGCTGAATTTCTAAGCTCTCAAAGCCCAAATAGATGGGAAATTTTTGAAAAGTTTAAAAATGGGGAAATTAACGTGCTCATATCCACTCTCCTGAAGGAGGGTGTAGATATTCCCGAAATCTCTGCTATAATTCTTGCTGGTGGAGGAAAAAGTGACATAATGACAATTCAAACTATAGGGAGAGCTTTAAGACCCAAAGGACGTAGTCATGCCGTTATAGTGGACGTCAAAGACGATGATCCACTACTATTCACTCACTTTATAGAAAGGCAGAAAGCATTGAGGCAGTATTATGGGAAGTACTATGATAAAGAGCTCGAAAAAATCATAAAGAAATAAGCCAGTCTTCAAGAATAGCTGATTTTGTTAAATACTTTCTAAATCTTTCTAAAAACTCTCTTTTGACTTTTTCAATTGCATAAGCATCTACCTCAAACTTTATCCCCTCGTATCCAACCTCCCACAATACAAGGTTTTCTGGGGGGGCAGGAGGAAGTTTTTTATCAACTTTTTCTTTCAACATCAATTCTACATCACCAATTGAAAGAACACCCAAACCACAGAGCTTGAGTGCTGTAATTATTCTTCTTGTCATCTCCCACAGAAAACTCTTCCCTTCAATTTCCACTACAATTATCCTACCCCTAGAAAATACATCAATTCTGTTTATCTCTCTTACAGGCTTTCTAAATTCCTCAAGACGGGCGAAATTAGAAAAATCGTGTCTACCCAAAAACGCTTCAGCACATGCTTTTAGCTTTATTACATCAATTCCCTCATCAAAAAGATAGTAACGATATATTTTATTTTTCGCCCAAAATCTTGGATGAAAATCCTCAGGAACCTCAGCCTTTCCTAGAATCCATATATCTCTGAGATGGTGATTTAAAATTCGTGCTTCAGCAAGCTCCGGCTTGGCAGTATTAAATGCAATAACATTTCCGAGAGCTGAAACCCCTCTATCTGTTCTTGAAGCACCTTTAAAATTGGCCTCTTTAACATCCTCAATTATTCCCAACTTTTTTAATACTTTGATTAACTCTCCTTCTACAGTTCTAAGATCTGGCTGCCGTTGGAATCCATAAAACTTAGTTCCATCGTACGCTATCTTTAGGGCTATTCTCATATTGAGTACTTTGTAAAGGAGAATATAAAAGGATTTTGAGATTGGGCTTACTTTACAAATAGCAAAGTCAATATGCCTATTTATGATATTTTTGGGCCCTTTCTTTTTGGAATTTTGACAACAAAAAAAGGGTAAAGGCTAAAACCCTTTATTCATTTAGAAAAATTGGTGGTATGAAATGATGATGGAAATGGATATCGAAATCCAAGAGTCTCTAATCAACTTTGAAATCATGTTAATCCTTATAAAGAGATTCCTAAATGAGAACTCTTCTATTTAAACTTTATTATGCAAAAATGCCTCAATAACAGGAATAATTAGGAAAAAATCAGAGAAAACTCCCTTTATAGAACGGCCTTAAAAAGATCTCAAATGCTGCTACTGGCATCTCCACCCCCCAATTCTCCAATACTTGGGGATGGATTTCACCTATTATACCTACTTTCTTCCCTTCCACTATTATTTCTCCGGCTCTTCCTGGAATAAAAGAACCATACTCTATCTCTCTAATCGTGTACTCTGCACCCAAGTGGCGAAGCACGCTGTCAAGAATTTCCTTAGCTTCAGTGAAAGTGACTTTTGGGTGTGCTATAGCAACTACAAGTTTGCTTTCACTTATAGTCTTAGTTTCCCTGCTCTCATCAATCAAAGTGGCTTTGCCAACTTCAAAAATCCTTTGGGGATATTCCTCATGAGTATTCTGGCTCAAAAACTCCATTAAGCTTGGTAGAAGCCATCTCCTAAGGGCACTCCATTTTTGACTTATTGGATTCTCTATTTCAACTATATCCTCCTCTGGAATGTTCATCTTATCAAACTGTGCTTCTCTATTAGTTAAGTTGAAAGTCATGACCTCTTGAAGACCAAATCCTACCATTAGATCTCTAATTGCATTTTCGAAATCTACAAAGTCGTCCCCCTTTCCTTGAACTGCTAACTCTGGTTCTTCTGGTTCAATGTTGTTATAACCATATGCAATAAGCACATCTTCCAAAACATCTCTCGGGTGCATTATATCATTCCTAAAGGCTGGATACCTTAGTTTTACTCTTCTATCGACAAAATCGACCTCATACATCATGCGCTCAAGGAGATCTTTGATATCTTTATCTGTAAGCTCAACGCCTGCTAGCCTTTTAATGTAGTTGAGGTCAACCTCAAACTCTTTGGGAGTTAAATCCGGGGTTTTTAATTCAAAATCCTTATAAATCACTCTAACAGTCCTTATTTTTCCTCCTCTCTCAGCCAAGGCCGTCACGATCACGTTTAACGCTAGCATAATTGTTTCTAAATTCCATCCCGTGATATCTATAAAAATGCTTTTTGTTTCTTCTGTAACTTTTCCATGAGTCTCGGAGTTAATGACTGGGGGCATTGATAGAACGTTCCCCTCACTATCAACAAGCAACGGATAATAGGGTCTGCCTTTAATTAGATGACCATACTCTTTTCCTTTTTCATGTTCTTCAAGTATTTCATCTGCACTCATTTCTCTTTCACAATTTAAGGGGATAAATTTTATTTTTTGAGGCTCAACAGCTTTATAATAGAAAGGAGGACTCAACTTATCAAAGTCAAATGTTCCAATAGCAACTTCTTTCCTTTTTCTGCCAAGTGTTAATGCTACCTTTTCTTGAAGCTGAATTATCTGCTTTAAGGCCTCTTCATCTAATTCAAGATCCTCAACTATGGCATAAACACCATATGGTCTTATATCTTTGAGGTTCTCATCAACATAAACCATGACATTACTTTCTTCAATGCTATACCTTGGTAAACCCCTTAGCATCCCTAAAGCCCACCGAACCTGTCTGGCTATTCCTTCAGCACTCCATAGATCTGGCCTATTAGTATCTTTAGCATCCGCCTTAAAGTAGATTTTACCTTCGTGCTCCCATATATCATCAAGTTCACACTTAGCGTATAGGAAGAGATCCTCCCATTCATCTACTGTGAATTCCTTCCCAACCAGTCTCTCTAAATCATGCTTGGCAACGTCGAATTTCGGCATTTCTCATCACCACACCAGCTTTGCTTCTCTTAACCATTTCAAATCATAGCTAAAGAGGTATCTTATATCATCTATCCCAAGTTTGAACATTGCTAAACGGTCAATTCCAATTCCCCAAGCTATTACTGGAACATCAATACCAAGGGGTTTGGTCATTTCTTCTCTGAATACACCCGCTCCTCCAAATTCTACCCATCCGAGCTCCTCATGGTAAGCGCTCATCTGCACGCTTGGCTCCGTAAATGGATAGTAATCAGGAAGGAATTTCACTTTCTTCGCTCCAGCAATCTCGACTGCAAATCGTTTTAATATTCCAAGAAGATGTTTGAAAGTTAAAGTTTCTCCAACTACAAAGCCATCCACCTGGTTAAACTCTATTAAGTGTGTTCTATCAAGAACATCTGGCCTAAAGACTCTTTGAATAGCAAAGTACTTCCCCGGAATTTGAACGCCCTTTCCAAGTTGTCTTGCACTTAATGCAGTTGCGTGAGCTCTTGGCATCAGCAACATAGCGGTTCTTGGATCCCACTTATATCCCCATCCTCTTGAGCCTGTAATCCAACCGTGCTCATGGGAAGCTTTAACTCTCTCCACGAGTGTCTCATCCGGAAGGAACCCATATTTTGGATATTTAAGTTGATACGTGTCAGTCCAGTCCCTTGCAGGATGATTTTGAGGCTGAAATAAAGCATCAAAATTCCAGAACTGTGTTTCTATTAAGCTCTCCACTGTCATTTCAATGAAGCCCATCTCTATAAGTTTTCTTCTTATTTTATCAAGAAAAGTTCTATAAGGTTGCTTTTTACCTGGATAAAGTCTTTTTACAGGAGCATGGATGTTGAAATGTTTGAATTCTACATTCTTCCATCCACCACTCTTTATTAACTCTGGAGTTAGAATAGAAACCTCTTCCTTAAGCTCAAGTCCCTCACTAGCAATTCTTAACCCTTCATCTGTAATTTCAACTTCCCTTTCGGCTTTTGCATCTTCTTCACCGATTTTTCTGGTCTTTAGTTCTTTTAATGAAAGCAATTCTTCAATTTCTCTGGCCTCTACTTCTCTTTTTTCTGCAAGAACTTTCAATGCAATATCAATGGGCCTTTCTTTGGTAAGGGCCTCTTTACCCTTCTCTGTAAGCTCAAGGGTAAGAACATCGTCTTCCTTCCTAACAGTTGCCCAACCCTCCTTCCTAAGAATTCCAATTATAGGTCTAAGTTCATCTTCACTAAGAACTTCTCTTAGGTCTTCTAAAGTTACCTTACCTTTTTCTACGAGAAGTTTCAAGGCCCTTCTTTCTGGAAGGCCTATTTTTGCATATTTTTCTCCCAATTCAGTAATTTTTACAACTCTCTTTTGTTTCTCATGAAGCTTTGCAAGCCCCTTGCTCTGGAGCCATAGAATGGCCCTCATGACTGCTACTTGATCCAAACCTGTTTCTTTCACTAATTCATCAAAGCTTGCTTTTTTCAACTCTCTAAGCTTGATGAGAGTGACTTTTTCCTGGTAACTTAACTCCATTATCAACCCCCCGAGAGAAATCTTACAAGAGTTACTTAAAAATTGCGGTGGAAAATAAACAAAAAAATATAAAAACGTACCAATATCTTTATGGAATGAAAACAACTTTTCCTGTTTTTCCGGCCCTCATTAACTCAAAAGCCTCTTCAAACTTATCAAATCCCTTGTATTTGTGAGTTATGACTGGATCCAAGTTAAGCTTTCCACTTTTCAAAAGATTTGAAACTGTATACCAGGTTTGCCATAAGTGCCTTCCAGTTATTCCATGGATCTCTAGGGCCTTGAAGATGACTAAATTGTTTATATCGAAAGTAACCTCTTTTGGGAATAATCCCAAAAGACTGACTCTACCAGCAGGTGTTACTGCTTGGAGGCCCTGCTCAAGGGCTCTTGGCGCACCGCTAAATTCAAGAAAAACATCTACACCGTTACCATTAGTCAAATCCTTCACTTCCCTGACAACATCCTCTTCCATTGGGTTTATGACAACATCAGCACCCACTTTCTTTGCGAGGTTTCTTCTAAACTCACTTGGCTCACTCACAATGACAAGGGATGCCCCACTTGCCTTTGCAACAGTGATTCCTAAAAGACCCAATGGACCAGCTCCAGTAATTAGAACAGTCTTGCTAGCAACAGACCCGGCCAAAACTGTATCAACAGCGTTTCCAAGAGGTTCTTGAAGAGTTGCATACTCTGGTGGAATATTCTTTGGATTTTTCCAAGCATTTTGTGCTGGAACAATTGCATATTCGGCAAAAACACCATCGCTATCTACACCAAATATCTTCGTATTCTGACATACATGGTAATTGCCAGTCCTACATTGATAACACTCCCCACAAACTATGTGGGTCTCCGCAGAAATATAATCCCCTATTTTGAGATTATGAACTCCTGGACCTACTTCCACTACCTCGCCCGCCACTTCATGTCCCATTATCTGGGGAGGTTTGATCCTGCTTTGGGCCCATTCATTCCACTCGTAAATATGTAGGTCAGTGCCGCAAATGCTTGTCGCAAGAACCTTAATAAGAACTTCCCCCTCTTTTGGATTTGGAACATCAACTTCAACAAGTTCTGCACCATAAGCTGGCTTAGTCTTCATTATTCCAAGCATTTTTTCGTTCAAAGTTATCATCTCCATGAATTTTTTAACATTAATACCTCGGTTATCTTTGATATAAATTTTTTGTCAAAACCTTGCCCTTTAGAGTATGATAACTCACCTGAACAATAAAAAGATTTGAAAATTAAGTTCTAAACACCAAAAACCTTAAGTACCCCTATTATCACCATAAGATTGCAGATACTTGTTTGGTGGTGTCTGAATTGGAAGATAGAAAGGTTGGAAAGAGGAAAATGGATAGGAGGGCCCCAAAACTTCCCCCAGTAAAAGTTGGGGAAAGATACAAGGTGAAAATCGAAGCTCTTGGGAAGGGTGGAGATGGAATAGCTAGAATTAAGGGATTTGTGGTCTTTGTCCCTAATACAAAAGTGGGGGATGAAGTGGAAATCGTCATTAACAGTGTGAAACAGAAATTTGCGTTTGGGGAACTCATAAGCTGATTTTTTCTTCATTCTATTTTATGGAAAATCTTATATTTCTTCCTTTACATACATAGGTTAAGTACTTTGTATACTGAACTCATCAGCATTTACTATAACAGGAGTGAATACAATGCCCGTTATAATCGTTACCGGAAGAGGTGGAGCCGGAAAAACTACAACTACTGCAAATTTAAGTGTATATTTTGGCCAAAAAGATTACCGAACCCTCGCAATAGATGGAGACCTTTTTTTGCCCAATCTAGGTTTTCATTTTGCCCTAGAAAACGTTAGTTACACACTCCACTCCATTCTTAAAAATCCCGATGTAGATCCTGAATGGGCAATATACAAGCATGAAAAAACTGCTGTTAATGTAATGCCCGGTAGCACTAGGTTGCAAGATGTTGTAGGAATCTCTCCCAAACGTCTGAGAGAAATAGTTGAACTGATGAAATACAAATTTCCTGTACTATTTCTTGACTCCCCTACAGGAATACCCTTCGATACGTTACCAACATTTGAAGTGGCTGATTATCAAATAATAGTTGTTGAAGTTGAGAGATCACCAATTCATTCCTTTGAAGCAATGGTAGAAAATGAAATTAACAAACTCAGAATGATTGGAGAAGAATATGGACTAAAAATTGGCGTTGTTTTAAATAAGGTGATGGAATCAGGGGATATTATTGAGCATATAGTGGAGGAGATTGAGCAGAATGTTGGTCTCCCTGTTATAGGTATCATCCCATTTGATGAAAACGTCCCCGAGTCCATTAACGTGGGGATCCCTATTCTTGGATACAAGCCAAAAAGTGATGCAGCGTTAGCGTTTTATGAGACTGGAGAAATCCTTGAAGAGTGGATATTTAAAAAGATTAAAAAAGTCTGAAAAAATCTCTTTTTGGAGGGGATATAATATGAACATTGAAGAACTCATTGAAAAAGTCGCTAAAGGAGAGATTAAGTTACACCAAGTAGAAAAATATACTAATGATAAACATCTGGCCACGGAAGTTAGAAGAAAGGCCTTAGAAAAGAGATTCAATATAAGCCTAAAAAACATTGGCCACTATTCTATAGACCCCAGCCAAGTGATAGGAAAAAACATTGAGAATATGATAGGGGCTGTACAGATACCCATGGGGGTTGCAGGGCCTCTCAAGATAAATGGGGAATATGCCAAAGGAGAGTTTTACATTCCATTGGCAACAACTGAAGGGGCTTTAGTTGCTTCAGTAAATAGAGGATGCTCTACTTTGACTGCTGCTGGTGGTGTTAAAACAACAGTAATTGATGATAAAATGACAAGAGCACCCCTATTGAAATGTCCAGATGCAAGGAGAGCGAGAGAGGTTGCCCAATGGGTTGAAGAAAACCTCGAATATCTCCAAGAAAAAGCAGTTTCTAAAGTGACCAGACACGGAAAACTTAGGAGGGTTAAACCCCACATCATTGGCAACAACCTTTACCTGCGTTTTGAGTTTGAAACGGGAGATGCTATGGGTATGAACATGGTCACGATAGCGAGCGAAGAGATAATGAAGGTAATAGAGGAGCACTTCGCAGATGTGAAGTACCTCGCCCTGTCGGGCAACCTCTGCGTTGATAAGAAGCCCAATGCGATGAACTTTATCAACGGAAGGGGAAAAACCGTTATAGCTGAGGCTGTTGTTCCAAGGGAGATTGTTGAAAGGAAGCTCAAGACAACACCCGAACTTATAGCGGAGGTAAACTACAGGAAGAACCTTGTGGGATCAGCACAAGCAGGTAGCTATGGATTTAACGCTCACTTTGGGAATATTGTGGGGGCTATATTCTTAGCAACAGGTCAAGATGAGGCTCAAATAACCGAGGGTTCCCACGGAATAACTCTCGCAGAGGTCACTCCAGAGGGAGATCTCTACATAAGCATAACAATGCCTAGCCTTGAAATTGGAACAGTTGGTGGGGGAACAAGAGTTCCTACGCAAAGGGAGGCATTGAGCATTATGGGTGTTGCTGGCGGTGGAAATCCACCGGGAACTAATGCAAAGAAGTTTGCAGAGATTGTTGCGAGTGCAGTATTAGCAGGAGAACTTTCTTTATTGGCAGCCATAGCAGCGAAGCACTTAGCAAAAGCACACAAAGAGCTTGGACGCTAGGGTTTTATTTCCTTCTTTTTTAGCGATTCCAAAGCTGAGGGCAGGATATTTTTCGTAATTATTTTCTTTTTCCTTTCTACTGGTTTAACTCCTTTAAACGACAAAATTGGGAAAGGATAATCTATTAAGAGTGTCACCAAGAGCACCAGCGCTGCAATTAGGATTGAAGACAGCAGGTAATCCCAATAGCTCTTAGCTTCAAAAAACAGGGGTGCAACTGCTCCAATGCCTAGAGAAATCAGAAAAGTCACCACGGGAAACCTCTTATGCTTTTTTGGATTTATTTTACCTTTGCATATGAGCTTAAGGAGATACTTTAACCCTTCAGGGGCAAAAACATCGAACTCAAGAGCATCTTCAAGCTCGATCCTTTCCGGGAAAAGATAGAACACCCTGTTCAGCTCTCCTTTCACCTCCACTATTCCAATATGCTCACTTCCATACAGAGAATCTGCAAGACTTTCCAAAGTATAACACTCCGGATCTATGAGTCTAACGGGCCTTATTCCGAGAGATGAGAAGCGTTTTTCAAGAATTTTTGAGGTTTCTGCAAGAGAAGAAGTCGACACCACAGAATAGACACATCTTGTGGGTTTTTCGGACTTTGAGCTTGGGAAATAGTGAGGTAAGACCCTCAATCCTCCCAATCCCTCTTTCTGTAACCCTTTTTAATGCTTTGAAGTGCGAAGATGAAAAATAACACAAAGGCTACAATGTTGCTGAGCTGTGAGATATCAATGACGTTTTCAAATGCCAAATATCCTGCTACAAAGGTTAAAAGACCTAAAGCCACTTCTATTGCTGTTAGAACCAATTCAAACGTACTTTTCTTAGTTAACTTCCCCTCAACAATTTTATTGGCAATTTCTTCAAGGGCAGAATCTTTCTTAATTAAAAATACCATGTACTTATCCTTGTTCTTGAACTTGATCCTCTCCTCGCTTGGAACTAAATAAAACCAGCGATTCATCTCATCTGTGAGTTCAACCACATAAACCCTACTTGACTTGGAAAATAAATTTTGGGCATTCATTAGAAGAGTATACCCATCCGGATTTACTACTCTATTGAAGGTTTTTCCTTTGAAGACTTCCTCAACTTCTCTAGCCTTTTCGCTTATTAACTGATCCGGTTTTACCTTGATTAATACATAAACTAACTTCTTTTCTTTTTTAGCTGGCTTAGTCTTCTTTTCCCTTTCAGGTTTTTCCTTTCTGGATTTCCGGGGTATTATTATAGGGCCTGGAATAAATCTCATGTTGATTCCCGATTAGAATACAACATGGAATTTTAAAAAGTTATTGAGAAAGGAAAATTAAGAGGTAAACTCTTGAATTTTCTTCCTTACAAGCTGGTTCACAAGTTTTCCATCGGCCTTACCACGAAGTTTTGCCATTGCTCTTCCCATGAGCATTCCCATTGCTCCCATCCCTTTCTCTTTTACTACATCTATGTTCTCCCTGACGATCTCTTCGATTATTTTTTCAACTTCTCCTTCGCTTAAAAGAGTAAGGCCTTTTTCTTCTGCAACCTGTAGAGCTGTTTTTTCTGGATGTAATGCAAGTTCCTTGAATATTTCTTCAAGTGCTTCCTTTGCAATCTTATTCTCATGAAGCAGTTTGAAGGCATCCTTTATGTGAGTCTCTGTGATGTTATCAGTGGAGACCTCTTTTTTGAGGCCTTTTAGCACAACCACAAGAATTGAAGCTGCCAGAGAAGGTTTAATACCCATTGCTATTAGTTCTTCGAAGAGTTCATCTCTCTCATCATCAACAAGCGTCTGTGCTAGACTCTTATCGATCTTATACTCTTTAACATACCGGTTCACTTTCGCTTGTGGGTATTCCGGAAGATTTTCGAGAATTTCTTTCTTTAACTCTTCACTCATGAATATTGGAGGGATATCCGTTTCTGGGTACATCCTGGCTTTTCCAGGAAGTGGACGCATGTATTGAGTGTTCCCATCCGGAAGAGCTCTTCTAGTTTCCTCAGGCACTCCACTAATGGCCTCTCTGGCCCTTTGAAGAATTTCTCTAAGGGCCTTCTTAGCGATCTCTTCCTCCGCAGCAACCAGAACAAATGCATCAAATTCTCCAAGATTGAGCCTCTCAACAACCTTATCAACTTCTTCTTGACTTATTCCATAATTGGGGAGTTCGTCTATGTGGAATATGCCCTTTACGTATTTCTTTGCCCGGTCTGCCATTTCAGTTCCAAGTCTTCTTCCGGGTTGAATCTCAAAGCCTATAAGGCCTCTAAACTTGGGGAGCTTAATGGCCAAGATCTTCCCGCCTTTCTTTAAAGTCCTAGCAATTATCTTAGAACCAGTGCCACTGAAGATATCAGTCACATCATAGAATTCTTCCTTTAGATCCTCTTCTTTCACTCCTCTCTTTTGGAGTTCTTCTTTAATTTTCAAGAGATTCAGCTGCCTCTGGACTTCACGTTCTATGATAACTGGAATCATATCAAGCTCTTGCACACCCTTTATCTCAATTCTTGCCCCACCTTTAATTGAGACGTTTAAATCCTGCCTTATAGTTCCAAGGCCACGTTTCACTTTACGGGTCGCTCTAAGTGCATCTCCAATAAACTTGGCCACAATCTTTGCTTGCTCAGGGTGATGGATATCCGGAGTTGTTGCAATTTCAATCAGAGGTATTCCCAAACGATCAAGCCTGTAAATTGCCTTCCTCTCACCCTGTTCTATAATTCTACATGCATCCTCCTCAAGACAGATTGTAGGAATTCCAACACTCCCCCAAGGAGTATCCACTTTACCGTTCATCCCCACAATAGCAGTTCTCTGGAAGCCGGAGACGTTGGAACCATCTATAACGATTTTCCTCATAAAATGAACCTCATCAACAGGAATAGCATTTAAAAGATAAGTTATTTGAAGGGCCACTTTTAGAGCCTCTTCATCTGGCATGTGGGGTGGTTCTTCATCTACATACACTAAATCAGTATATTTATAATTGCCTTCATAGACAAAAGCCCTGCCTCTTTTGAACTCTTCCAGGGCAGCTTGATCAATCTCCCCAAGTTCGCTCATAGTGGGCCTCAATCGTCTCTCAAATGTGAAGTCAACGTTATCGTGAAGTTGACTAGGTACTGCAGAAAAGAGCTTTTTCGTGTCGAGCTGTCTGTGAATCTCAAGACCAACCTTAAGTCCCAAGCTTTTGTAATCAAACTCCACCTTCATCACCCCAGATAAGTGTCAAACCTTGTGTAAGGGGTTATCTCCCCAGCATAATTTGTAAGCATCATTTTCTTAACCTCTTCAAGGTTCTGTGTATGTCCCAGCACCCACATAAGTTTCACATAAGCTGTCTCTGGAAGCATGTCTTCACATGGGATAACTCCGGCTTTAAGGAGTTTTCTTCCAGTGGAGTAAACATTGAGATTAACCCTTCCATAGAGACACTGACTTGTCATACAAATGATAGCTCCCTCTTCAACTGCTCTTTCCATTGTTGGAATTATTTCATTTGGCGCGTGGCCCAAGCCAGTACCTTCTATAACAATTCCTTTGTAGCCTTTATCAACAAAGAAGTCTATGATTTCTCCAGTTATACCCGGGTAGACCTTTATGAGTGCAACTTTTTCTTCAAGCTTGTCATCCACCCAAACTTCACTATCGCTTCTCTTTCTATAGTCCTCCCTCAAGTACTCAACTCTCCCATCATGCCATATTTTGGCTATTGGAACATCATTTATACTCCTAAAGGCATCTCTCCGAGAGGTGTGCATTTTCCTAACTTTTGTCCCCCTATGGGCCAAACAATAAGTATCTCCAGTCTCTCCATGCATGACAATAGCAACTTCTCCAAAATTCTCAACCGCCATTCTAGTGGAACATATTAAATTCATGGCAGCATCGCTTGACGGCCTATCGCTACTTCTCTGAGAACCAACAAAAATCACCGGTTTTCCCAAGTCGCGAAGCATGAAGCTTAAGGCTGCTGCCGAGTAACCCATAGTATCGGTTCCGTGTCCTATTATAACCCCATCTTCTCCACTGTTCAAGGCCCTTGCAACTTCATGGGCCATTCTTTTCCAGTATTCGGGCTTCATGTCTTCGCTCATTATGTTGAAAAGAAGTCTTGGCGTTATGTTTGCTATCTCAAAAATCTCCGGCACAGCTTTTGCAAGCTCCTCAGCTGTAAAAGCAGCATGTACTGCTCCGGTTTTGTAATCTATTTTGCTTGCTATTGTTCCACCTGTTCCTATTATGGTCACATTTGGAAGCTCAGGCTTTTTAGGGAGAACCTCTTTGAATGAAATCTCTTCCTTCGGCTTGGCCCTTTCAAGAACTCTAATTTCTGCTATCTGATCGATAAGGACACCAATGTTATAACCGTTATCCAGTTTTATTGTGAGGGTTTCTCCTTTTGAAAGCTCATATGGTGGCATCAAAATTCCTCTGTGAGTAACTGCAACCCCATTCTCTTTTTCAATGACTTCAACATAATCTCCAATGTTTAATCCCTTTTCTTTCATAAAAACATCAATTTTCCTCATTATGAAACCTCCCATTTGATAATTGTTAGCCAAGGAGAGTTTGATATAGTAGATATAAATCTTCTCACTTAAGCCCAATCTTAAACCTTGGTTCTTCTATCCATTCCGACTTACATTTTGGGCATCTACCCGGAACCTTTATTTCTGGCTTAAATATAAAGCCACACTTTTTACACTGCGCTGGCTGGATTAAGAGGATTTTGCCTTCACGTTTTACAACGTTTGCGATTGCTTTTATGTCATCTAAAATAATTTTTTTGCTTCCCTTACCCCTAATCTCAAGCATGAGTGCCAGTTCACTCACACTATAATCCCGCTCTTCCAAAAGCTTTATTATCTTCTGTCTTCTGGTCATCATAGAGAGAAGTTTGAAAGAGCATTAAAAAGTTTAAGGGTGCGAAGGATGATAATAGAAAAAGCGAAACAACTCCTTGAAAATCATGAAATCTGTGATCACTGCCTGGGGAGAATGTTTGGACTTCTTGGAAAAAGTGAAAACTACATTAGGGGCAAATCCATAAGATTAATTTTAAACATGGAGAGGGAAATTAATGGGGAGAGCCCAATTCTTGAACCTCCAAAATGTGAACTTTGTGAAGGGGTTTTCAAAAAAGTCGATCATCTCGCGAGAATGTGCTATGAAAAGGCTTCAAAGATGGGATTGGAATTTGAGACATTTCTAGTAGGCTCACGATTTCCAAAAGGGATACTCGAAAAAGAACAAAAGATAATGAATGAATTTGATTTAAAATACGCTGAACCCATCAACAGAGAATTAAATCGAGAGATTGGAAAGATTCTAGAAATTATTCTACAAAAACAGGTGAACAAGGAAAATCCAGATGTGGTTTTTATAATTGAACCTTATACCGAGAGAATAGAGCTTCAAATAAAGCCGCTTCATGTATATGGCCGCTATAGAAAGCTTGTAAGGGGGATTCCTCAGACCCCATTAAAAGGGTTTAAAGAAAGCGTTGCATCAATAATATGCAGGCCTTTCTCAAAGGCCACAGGCGGAAAATGTGTTTTTCATGGCGCTGGGAGAGAAGACATCGATGTCAGGATGCTTGGAAATGGAAGACCCTTTGTCGTAGAAGTAAAAAGACCGATAAAAAGAAAAATCAACCTCAAAGAAATTGCTGAAGAGATTAACAGAAGTGGAAAGGTAGAGGTTTTAGATCTAGAATGTATAAGCGCGAAAAAAGCCGAAAAGGTTCTCACACCAAACCATAAGAAAGAATATGAAGCCTTAGTGTGTGTTGAGGAGGGTATTAGCAGAGAAGAAGTTGAGAACGTTGTTAAAGCGTTAAAAAGAGCTGAGATACATCAAATGACGCCAAGAAGAGTCCTGGGTAGAAGAGTCAATTTAGTGAGAATAAGAAGGATCCACGAGATTGAGGGAGAGCTGATAGACGAAAAACATTTTAAACTTCGTTTAATAACTGACGGTGGGCTTTATATTAAAGAGCTAATTTCTGGAGATGGAGGTAGGACAATTCCCTCAGTCAAAGAGGTATTAAGGAAAAATGCATGGTGTGAAAAGCTTGATGTTCTCAATATCCTAGATGGAGAGTGAAAACTTTATAAATGGTAGCACGCATGAGCTTATGATATTGGGAAAGACCCGTAGTTGAAAAAAGATCGTTCCTAAACGCGTGATTTATTAAAAGTTCCATATAAGCTTTGAGAGGTGATTGAGATGGTTCAAAAAGCCCATACTATTAGAAGAAAAACTAGAGGTAAACTCAGCAAGTCACCAAGAAGAAAAGGACTCCCTGCACTCACAAAGTTCCTTCAAGAGTTTGAAACTGGACAGAAGGTTCACATTGTTATTGAGCCAAGTTATCAGAAGGGGATGCCAGATCCTAGATTTCACGGGAAAACAGGGACAGTGATTGGCAAGAGAGGAGACGCTTATATAGTTCAGCTCGCAGATGGAGATAAAGTAAAAACATTCTTCATCCATCCCGTTCATTTAAGGCCACAGAAGTGAGGATTATGATAGGCCGTAAAAAGATAAAAGAAAAATACATTTCAATTCCAGAAGCGAAGGAGTTACTACTCAAAAGGAAAGAAGAAGGTGCCAAAGAAAACCCAGAGGAACCCATATTTTACGAAGCAAGGATTAGTCTAGAGCATGCTGAAAGATTTTCAAAACTTTCAGCAGATCAGGCAAAAGAACTAAGAGAAAAGCTTATTGGTTTATTTGAATGGTTAGATGAAAGAACCGCCACAAAAATCATTGATATAATGCCGAAAGATTATTTCGACATTAAAATAGTTTTTGCCAAAGAAGAACACATACCCACAAAAGAAGAGGCAGAAAAAATACTTGAGATTTTAGATAAATACCGAGAGTAAGCCTCTTCTATCTTTTTCTTCATTTTCTCAAAAAGTGTTAAAAACCCTTAGAGCGTATATTCTTGGGGGGAGAGACAATGGATTATTATCATAAAAGGCATTCCTATGCTTCAAGTGTAGATAAAAAGAGACATAACATTGAGTATGAGGAGTATGCATATGTATTAGATTATCTTCCCACAGGCTATCTGGACTTAGAACATCAGAATTTTAGGGAGAAACGACCTATAGCTCAGGTTGTGGGGGAAAAAGCCTTTACCCTTCTGGAAGTTATACCCAAAACGGATCTCATGCTCTACGAAAGGGTGTTCATTGGAAAGGGGGAGAGAGATAAGGTGCTCATGATATCCAAAAAACTTAACTACGATAATCTAACTCCAACTGCAAAGGCTGAACTTCCATATATCCTTGAGGAGATTGTAAAGAACAACGAGGAGCGTTTTGTGAAGTTTTTCAACCTTGCCCCACCAATTACTAACAGACTTCACAGCTTGGAACTGCTTCCGGGAATAGGAAAGAAGCATATGTGGGACATTTTAGAGGAGAGACAAAGAGAGCCGTTCAAAAGCTTTGATGATCTGAAACACAGAGTAAAGGGACTCGCAGACCCAGTGAAGATGATAGCGAAAAGAATATTGGACGAACTTGAAAACAAGGACCGCTACAGACTTTTTGTTGGTTCAAGAAGGATATTTAGGGAGTAGAGATGTACTCCAAGGTCTTTTCTTTAATTTCTAAATACAACCTAAAGCCGAACTCTGATCTCGGGCAAAATTTTCTGATAGTGGGAGATGTCATCAAAAGAGAGGTGGAAAGGGCAGAAATAAAAAATAGCGAAACTATTCTTGAAATAGGGCCCGGCTTAGGTGTACTTACCGACGAACTTGCCAAAAGGGCTGGAAAAGTTTACGCCATAGAGAAGGACTCGCGGATAATTGAAATCCTAAAGAAGGAGTACAACTGGAGTAATGTGGAGATCATGCAAGGAGATGCTCTAAAAATTAAATTCCCAGAGTTTAATAAGGTGGTCTCCAATCTACCATATCAGATTTCGTCTCCAATAACCTTTAAGCTTTTGAAGTATGATTTTGAGAGGGCTGTGCTCATTTATCAGCTCGAATTTGCCCAGAGAATGGTGGCAAAACCGGGAGATAAAAATTATTCCCGCCTTTCAGTTATGGTGCAGGCCAAAGTGAACGTTGATCTCGTCGAGAGGATTGGCAGGGGAGCATTCTATCCAAAGCCAAAAGTCGATTCTGCAGTAATAGTGATGGAGCCCAAACCCAAAGATGAACAGATCGAGCTAAATGAAAACCTCGTGAAAGCCCTCTTCCAGCACAGAAGAAAACTGGCAAGCAAAGCTTTGAAAGATTCCTATCACATGCTGGGGCTAACAAGGGAAGATTTCAAAAAATTCAAACCCATTATTGAGCGCGTCCCCCATAGCAACAAGAGAGTTTTCCAATTATCTATAGAAGATATAAAAGACATTGAAGAATTCCTCCGAAATGAGAGCCTTATTGATTAGAAACTTCCCTTTTAGCAGCGGATAATTTTTTAATTATTTTGAGTCTGTTGTAGCGCTCTTCTTCTCTCTTCGCTAACCATTGAGCAAGTTCCCTTACCTCTGGGTTTTCTGCTGTAGTGGAGACATATTCACAAATTTCTTTAGCCATTTTTTCATTTTTCATCAGAATTTCAATAAGATGTTCAAGCCTAGCCTTTTCAAGAAAATCTTTTAATGTTTCTTCAGTTAAAACAGGTTTTATGGACGGAAGATCGACTGGGACAGGTTCTTTTCCTGGAAAGATCTTTTTGTAAAATTCAAGAAGCTTCTCTGCGTGTTCAAGGTTCTCTTGATAGAGCTGGTAGAAAATTTTAGGGATCTCTTCATTCCAGATCATTTCTTTACTCAGCTCGTACAGCCGATAATATACCTCAGCTTCTTCAACTTCAGCTTTTATCTTGTATGAGAGCAATTCTCCAGGGGTCATTTGTGGGAGCTTTTCGAGACACTTTTGGAGAATACGACTAACAGAGGAAAATACTTCCGACACTATATCACCCTTAAAAATTGGATTTTGAAATTTAAAAACATTAAGCTTCCAAACATAACGAATCCTCCAAGATACGCTCAAGAAACTTAAACCTCTTATTGGGAGGACCCCTCATGCCAACAAAAGGGTCTTTCAACTCTCTCCTGAAGAGATTAAGGAAATAGAGGCTTACCTAAAGGGTAAACACATCATCCGGTGAACTCTCTCACTTTTCTTCTTCAGGGTTCTCTCCGAAAAGCTCCGCGTAGAGGCTTCTCAGCCTTTCATAATGTCCATTTTCAATTTCGGCCAGCCATTTGAGGATCGCCTTTACTTCTTCATCGGTAGTTTGTTTCGCCAAGTATTCATAAACGTCGTGTGCGATTTTCTCCGTACCCATCAGGTATTCGAGGATCTCTTGAAGTCTCCCTTGATACACCAAATCCCTCAAGCGTTTCTCGGACAGCTCTACCTCTAAGGCAGGGAGATCGACCTTAATAACTTCCTCATCTGGATACATCGTACGATAAAGCTTTAGCAGTGTCTCAGCGTGTTCCAGACAATCGTTGTACATATCCAAGAAAAGCTTTGAAACTTTCTCATCCCAGTTAACCTCACTACTTATTGCGTAAAGCCTATGGTACATTTCCGCTTCCTTTACCTCCTGATCCATCCAGTACACAAGGAGTTCCTTAGTGCCGAGCTTTGATATAGCCTCCAAAATTTGTTTGAATTTGGACTTTTCTTCTTTGGTTTTAAAACGCTGGTGCATCATATAGTTCACCTATGTATATAATGGTAGTCCTAGCATTTATACCTTTTGACATGCGATTGGTTTTTAAAAGACATGGCAGACTCATCCATGATGATAGTTGCGATAATAGATGGCTACACTGATGAACCAGCGGGGCTTGGAGTGCCACCCTATTTGGGAATCTACCCTAGGTACGCTTATGGGGCAATAAAAAAGGCCAGAAAAGATGCTAGGGTATTCTACTTGACAATCGACGACTTACGCTTTACCTTTGAGGGCGAGCAAGGGATAAAAACCAAGAACAAAACTCCCAATGTTGCAAAGGCAGGTAAAATCCTCGAGAAGGCCGATGTGATTGTTTACATTGGCGGCTTGCACACCCCGGGCAAATACCTTTCTGCGGTTCCTTCCCAGGTAGAGGAGGTTGCAAAGTTCATAAAACCCTTTAGAGGCGTTAAAATCCTCGGAGGGCCGGCTTTTATGGGTTCGGCTCATGAAGGAGGAACTAGGATAAGCTCAAGAGAACTCATGCTTGCCCAGAATGTTTTCGATCACATAGTTTACGGCGACTTGGAGGCCTTCCTCTATGATTTCCTCACAAATCCCAAAGATGCAAACCCCTTCCGCTTCAGGAGTTATTCGGAATTGAGGGACTACGCCCTCCTTGGAGCTGAGGTCGTAAAGCAGTTCCCAGACTATCCAGAGTTTGTTATAGTGGAAATCGAGAGCCAAAGGGGATGTCCAAAGGCCGCTGGCATAGGGGGATGCAGTTTTTGCACTGAGCCTGTGAGATATAAAACAATTGAAGATAGGCCAATTGAGGATATTGTAAAAGAAGTCGAGATTCTTTACAATTTGGGTGTGAAGCACTTCAGAATAGGAAGGCAGAGCTGTATCTTTTCATATATGGCGAAGCCAGATAGCAGAGTGCCCATCCCAAATCCTGAAGCCATTGAGAAACTCTTTAAAGGTATAAGGGCTGTTGCACCGAAAATAAAAACACTCCACGTTGATAACGCAAACCCGGCCATAATAGCAAATTATCCCAAGGAAAGTATCAGGATAGCAAAGGCCCTGATTGAATATGGAACCCCCGGGAATGTTGTTGCCTTTGGCCTTGAAACTGCCGATCCAAAGGTAGCAAGACTTAATAACCTAAACTCAACCCCTGAGGAAACTTACGAAGCTGTGAAAATCTTAAACAAAGTGGGAGCAAAAAGGGGTTACAATGGCATGCCCTTGCTGTTACCGGGAATCAACATTCTTTTTGGCCTGCCCGGAGAGACTAAGAAAACCTATGAGCTTACCTACGAGTTTTTAAAGAAAATTCTTGATGATGGTCTTCTAATAAGAAGGATAAACATTCGACAGGTGGTGGTGTTTCCAGGAACTCCATTATGGAACATGAGAGAAAAAATAAAGACTGAAAAGCATAAAAAACTCATCCACCACTACAAATACAAAATAAGACATGAGATAGATTATCCAATGCTCAAACGCTTGGTTCCTGTGGGTACGATTTTGGGAGAAGTCAGGGCAGAAGTTTTTGATAATGGTTTAACTTACGGCCGGCAGATAGGAAGTTACCCCCTTATAGTGGGAATTCCGAAGGAGATAGAGCTCAATAAGCTCTACGATGTTGTGATAGTTGGTCATGGATTTAGAAGCATAACGGGAATTCCGATTCCCATAAACGTGAATCGAGAAAGTTCCAAAGTGCTTGGTTATCTTCCAGGACTCGGCAAGAAGAAAATAATTAAGATTCTCGCACAAAGGCCCTTTGAAAACAAGGAAAAATTTCTAAAACTGTTAGATCCCAGAGAAAGGGAATTCTACAAAAAGATTACAAAAATCTAAAAATCCAAATCAGGGTTCTATAAAAATACAAAGTTAAAAAGAAATTAAGAAAAGGCTAAAGCCTTCAGTTTGATTCTATAAGGTCTATGAGTTCGTCAACTGCTTCGGCTGTCTTCATGTAGTCTTGTCCTGCAACTATGATGACGTAGTTGTCTGGGTCGTTTGGAAGTGGCTCAACGATTAATGCGTAGCCGTCCTCGTCCATGACATCCTCTTTCCACTCTGCAACTTTCTCTTCGCCGAAGACCTCTTCAAGTTGAGCCCAGACCTTGTTGCTTACCCATCCACCGATGATGTAGACATCCTTGGTGTTTTCAGCAACGTTGAACTCTGTCAAGTCAACTTCATAGTCTGGAACTGCAACTGCGTATGGGTCGATTGATGGGATCATGTATTGGGTGTAGGTGTCAACAACTCTCTCTGTGTACCAGACAAGGCGGTAGTCTGTTCCATCCTCTGTAGTGAGGAAGACATCAAGATCTGCAATTTCAAAGCCTTCACCAAAGTCAAGGGTTGCTGTACCGTTAAAGTAAACCCAAACTGAATCTCCTTCCCCTGTCCAGTTAAGCAACCAGTTGTCTACTACTGGCTCTCCCTTTTCAACTTCATCTGTGAACCAGTAGTGTTCCCAGTCAACGTAGATGTACTGGCTTCCAAGGACACCGAAGAATGTATCACCGATTCTCATGTGTACGAAGTTCTCAATTTTGTCCTTTTCTAGTTCCTTAGTTACGTTTGTTACCCCTGTGACACCGTAGTCACTCTCTAACTCACTCAATGTCTTAATCACGTTGTTGCCATTTTCATCCACGTACAAGAAGTAGTCAACACTCCTGTTCATGATTACGAGGTCTGCACTGTCTGCACCTGGGCCTTTGATTTGTACAAGAGCTCTTGGTGGGGTTGTAAGCTCATAGTCGATGAATTGTATGTCCCATCTCTCTATGTCTGTAACGGGGACGCCAACTTCATAGGTTTGGAGTGGCTCTGAAGAGTCTGAGTCATAGAAGTATGCAGTATCATTTAAATAAACGGCACTTCCAGGGAAGTCTGGGAATGGGCTTATATCTTCTCCAAAGTAGATCTTTATTGCTGGGTTTGCTGTGGTGCTGTTAATTGTGAAAGTCTCTTCAGTTGTGTTTGCATCTATCCTAGACCAGTCAAACCAGATTGTTATATTTTCACCAGCAGGCGTTGTAGTGTTTGGAACCTCTATTGAGTAGGGGAATGTTTCAAAGTCTGGAACGTATTCAGCTGCATTGAACCACCATCCATTGTCATCATCTTGAAATGCTTCTGTCATGTGTGTGTCTTTGGCTTTTACTTCTACCTCTGTTGATGTGATTGAGTCTTGGAATAGTGTCAAGGCGAGCCTTGCAGCTGCTAATCCATCTTCTTTAACGTGGACAACCTGTCCGTCAACCTCTGCGGTTGTTGGGAAGGCAATTACGGCTTTTTCAATATTAAGACCAGCATATACATTCTCGTTTTGAGCAGCTACTGCTCCAAGGCCCCCTGCTACAAGGGCGCCGACACCCAGTGCAATTATTTTTCTTGCTTTCATATCTTCACACCTCCAATACCTCGTAGGGGTTAAACCCCTAACTATGGTATTCTTCATTACCTATAGGTGCCTTGGGGTTTATATACTTTTCGCTTTCAGACCCTTTCTAACGATTAGAAAAGCCTTCTTTTTCCTCTAATGACCAAAAATGGCATTTACCTAATGCCTACACTCAATTCGCCTTTTGCCGATAATATCTTAACCAAAATTTAAATGTTAAGTGGCTCATTAATCCTCTGCTATGTAAAATAATTTATAAGCATTTCCATTTTTAAAAATAAAAGATCCAAAAATCAAGAAAGTTTAATTTTAAACGTGTCATGCTCAATGAGCTTCTTTTTGATGGGTCTATGAATGAGTTCATAAACAAAACTCGCCAAGTCCGTTAAGACATTCTGAAGTTCCGGTGCACTCACGTCAATCATTTCCGGTTCCATTATAGAGATCGCAACAGGAGCAAATTTTCCTGTAAGTTGGAAAAGGTTCTCAAATGAAGAGATCAATTCTGCAGCAGCCAATATGCGAAGCTTTCCATTTTTTTCTTCTTGGACTTTACTGACAATTTTGTTTATTTTAGCACCTTCATAGTCAAATGCTTTCTTTAAAACGTCTTCAATAGCCTTCTGATCTTCTCCAAATACCTCAACGACAAAGCGATAGAGAATTTCTCTGTCATCTATTATAAAGTCCTCTATTTCCTCTCTGCTATAACCAATTCTTGGTTCTGGGAGTTCATCAAGTCTAGGATAAACAGCTAGAGTGCCAAAATTCTTCATGAGCTCCCCTATGAAAAGAGAGACCTCTCCCAGAATTTTCATTAACTCTTTCCTTTCCATCTCCATTTTTGCGGGGGATATCACTTCAACAACCACTGGAGCATATTTCATTGTTGCTTTTACTATGTCCTTAAAAGAACCCTCGAGGTCTGCCTCTACCATCATTGAGTATTTTAACATGTCATCATCAGGATTCTCTAGAATCTCCTCAGCCCTTATATTTTCAACTTTGAGAGTATCTTCGTTTTTGAGTGATTTTACTATCTCCTCAACAGCTCTTTCCAAAGCTTTCTTATCATTGGAAAGGCCTTCGATATAAAATCTAACTTTCATTGTCGTCATATTACCACCACAGCCCTCTGTAATGTTTTTTCTTATATTCCCCAATTATCGGTATTGGTTCACCGCAGTATTCGCATTTTCCATTCTTTATGTGATACTCCTCTATGGTAAACCCCCACCGGACTATTAAAGGTTTTCCACATTTTGGGCAGTATGTGTACTCTCCATTATGGCCGGGAACGTTGCCAACGTAAACAAATTTTAGACCTTCCTCCTTTGCTATGCGGTAGGCTTTTTCAATGGTTTCGACTGGTGTTGGTGGCAAAGAGAGAAGCTGATAGTGCGGGAAGAAGCGGGAGAAGTGTACTGGTGTATCATCACCAAGCTCCTTCCCTACCCATCTCACAAAGGCACTTATCTCTTCTTCACTATCGTTGAGAGTTGGAATGATCAAGTAAGTCAACTCTACGTGGATTCCAAACTCTTTCTTGGCTATGATGGCCGTTCTTTTGCTCGGCTCAACCCCCGGAACCTTTGAAATTTTCCTGTAGAACTCATCCCTGAATGCTTTTATATCGATGTTCATGGCATCAATGTAAGGGGCCAAGGCCCTAAAAGGTTCTTCGTTTATGTAGCCGTTTGTTACAAGTATGTTTTTAAGGCCGGCCTCTTTGGCAAGTTTTGAAGTCTCGAGAACAAATTCATACCATATCGTGGGCTCGTTGTAAGTGTAGGCTATGCTCTCACACGCATAGTGTTTGGCCAATCTCACTATGGCCTCAGAGGTTGCATTCTCTAAGTAGGGGAAAGTCTCATTGCTCTGACTTATCTCCCAGTTCTGGCAGTGAATACAGTGCATGTTGCAACCAACCGTGCCAATTGAAAAAGCACATGAACCGGGGTGAAAATGATAAAGAGGTTTTTTCTCTATTGGATCGGCAGCCATGGAAGAAATTTTCCCATAATTGAGTGCATACAGCTTCCCATTAATATTTTTTCTAATCTTACATGATCCCCTTTGCCCTTCACTAATAATGCAATTCAAAGGGCACAAATGGCATCTCACCCTATTCCCCTCAAGGGGCTCCCAATACATTGCTTCTCTCATAATCCCACCACTAAGGAAGTTTTTCAAGAAATTCAACATTTTCAAAATCAGAGTCGAAAGTTGCTATTTTGTTAATCCCATGGGCTTTGCAGGCGAGCACAATTAAAGCATCATTAGGGAGGAGAGAATATCTTTCCATAATCTCAATTAACTGACTCAAGTCTGACGGAGGGGGTAAAAGGAGAACTGGCAGTTCAGAAATTAATCTATTCAAGTTGTTCAAATATTTTTGATAAATTGTGAATTCCCGCTTCAAGGTTTTTTGAGCTTTTTTAGCTTATAATCTCCATAATGCTCTTCAAAAATCAATCTCATTCCAATAAACATTGCCTCTTCTAGCGTGTTTATTGTTGTAGCAAATGCTTCCTCCTGCTCAAGAATTTTTCGAGCCTCTTTTGTTCTCTCGGTATAAAGCAGATAGCTGACAATTACATTTATGTAGATAACCATAGGTCATCCTCCAGCTCCAGGATTTCCTCGAGTTTTATCTTCTTTTTTAGTCTTATGCTTCCCTCAAGCTCATCCAAGAGCTTTTTTTGTCCCGTTTTCTAATCTCAACAATTAATTTTTCTCCATCCTTGAATGGGAGCTTTTTCAAAGGTTTTAAAACACCTTTTTCATAAATTACCTCAATTATCTCGCTCATTCTACTCCCCATTCTAGAATAAGTATGAACATAAATTAAGTTTTTGGTTCAAAAAGAAAAAAGATCAAAGAACTCTCTTTCTAAAAAGAAGGACTAGCGGAACAAGCCACACCAAGTGGACACCAATTGCTATTGGAAAGTCGCTGTAGTCGTTAAGTGGGATACCTTCAAATACTTTGTAGAGCCAGTAGGTCGGCAAGAATGCCGTGAACTTGCTCCAGTCCATTGAGAGGTTTCTCCAGACGACGACGAGCTTTATCAGCGGTGGCAGCATTAAGAACCATCCGAGAACCTTGGAAACCGTCAAAGCCTGCATCCTAGACTCTGAAAACACTGTGATCAGCAACCCATAAATCCAAACCTCAAAGACGAAGAGAACCCCTAAAGCCAGAAACCCCTTTTGCGAAAACTCTATGGCGAGAATTTTTGGAGATATAACTGTTAGTACGGCGGTAGTGATGGAGGTCCATGTAAGCCTGTATGTCAAAAAAGCTTCACTTGAGATAGGAATTACTTGAAGGGCCTGTATGGTTTTGTCCTCCTTCTCGTCGGCCATCATGAATCCGGGTATCATCCCCAGTATCATGGGGATAAATACCATTACAAGGAGCGCCAGTATCGGATAGTAAACGCCGATGCGATCCTTGAAGTAGCGGACAATGAGAAGGAGCACTAGTATCATTGTCACACTGTAAAGAAGCATGGGGTCTCTGCGAAGAAGCTTAAGGTCGGTCTTGTAGATAGCCCCAAACTTTTTCACAAAACTCATCTCAATCCCTCCACAGCATATTTGTAAAACCTTATTCTAGCTATGTAATATGCTATACCTGCCCAAACAATTAAAGCCACAGCGGACCATGTCATTGCGTCCCTAGAGATTTCCTCGAAGGGTGCCTTGAAGAAGTAAAGCCCGGGATAACTTGGGATTGCATAAAGGACTTTCCAGATTTCACTCGTCAAATAGCCATGATAATGGACAAATGGGAGGAGTGAAATTACCAGAACCCCCATTATCGGAACAAAGTAGTCATCCAAATCGTGATACTTTGCCGAGATTCCTATACCGAGGAGTGTGTAAACTATGGAAACTAAGAAGACTCCCACGATCACATATGGAAGTCCATTGAGGGAGCGGGTACCAATTGCCATTATAAGTATGGCTCCGATGATTGATAGCACGCTCAAAAGGAGTGTTTTAGCTAAGATATAGCTTCTCCACTCTATCGGCGTGACTGCTAAAGCACCTATCGCACCGTCCTTCTTTTCGGCGAATATCTCTGTTCCTACGAACATAAAACCAACAAGTCCCGGCTCAAAGAGGAGGAAGATCGGCACCATTGTCGGGAGGTACTGCTCGGGAAAGACCATAAGCATGAGACCATATGCTAATCCTATTAATATGTATACTGGGTAAACATAGCTTCTCACTCCAATGACAAGGTTTGTCCTGATTATGTTCCCTATCATACAAGCCTCCTCCCTGTCACTTTTAGGAATATCTCCTCCAATGTAGGCTCCTCCGTGTTTATTCTTCTTACCTCGTGCTCCTGGATGATTTTGAGGAACTTCTCGTTCTGGCCGATGTTCTCCAGTGGAAACTCCTTCACTGCAACGCCACCATTAGCAACGTATTCCACTCTAACAAGCCGTTTGCCCATTTTTACCTTAAGCTCACTTGGGTTGTCTACCAGTCTTACAGCACCATCAACGATGAACCCTACCCTATCACACAGCTCATCTGCAACATACATGTTATGAGTGGTCAAAAAGATTGTTTTTCCGTTTTCACGCATTTCAAGGAGCAGATCTTTTATTTTTCTTGCACTTGCAGGGTCAAGACCTTCAAGGGGTTCATCTAAGAAGAATACTTCGGGGTCAGGTAGTAAGGCCCTTGCCAAATCGAGCTTCTTCTTCATACCCTTGGAGAATCCGGCAACGAGCTGATTTGCTTCTTTGTCAAGACCAACCATCTTTAGGACATTCATTGGATCGAGATGCTTCTTATAAAAGCTTGCAAAGAACTGAAGGTTTTCAAGAGCAGTGAGCTTTGAATAGACGGCAGGGAACTCAAATGATACACCGATCTTGTTGTAGTAATCTTTACCCCATTTTCTCAAGTCTTTGCCAAAAACCTTGACTTCCCCGGTGTAGTCTTTGATGATCTTCACAAGAATTTTAACGGTTGTTGTCTTTCCAGCTCCATTTGGCCCCAAAAAGCCGTAGATTTCCCCTTCTTCAACTTCGAAGCTTAAATTCTCTACACCCCTAACATCGCCGTAATACTTCCTAACATTCTTAACTTCAATCACAGGCATGCTTTCACCAATTTAAAATAGGCGCTAGAAGTAGTTATAGTTAACCCCGCACATGTGCGGGACATTTGAGTAGGTTACATAATATAACTCAAACAATAACCGAGTTCAATCCCTCTGAGATAGCAACTTCGTTCAATCTTTTATCCCCGGTATAAAATTCATCCACATTTATCCTTTTTGATGAGAGGATCTGGAGGGCATCAGCTTGATATATGTGATATTTTTCTATCAGCTGCCAGCTCTTTTCAAGTATTGACGCATGCACAGGAATAAGCCTTAATATCCCTAATTGCTTCATTCTAAGAGTTTCAGAGAGAAATCTGGCCCTAACTAACTCATAACTCTCTATATCAAGCCTTTCAAGCCTTCTTGCTTTATCAAGAACCCCTAACACCTCACCTATATTCCAGAGACTGAATGAGAGCTTAACTTCTCCATTATACGCTTTTCTGTAGAGTTTAATGATTTCTTCGCTGTTCTTTTCCTTTACGTAGCGTTTAATTATGGCATTACTGTCCAAGTATACTGTCTTCCCGCTCATCCCGCATCGCCCTTACGAGTTCACTAACACTTTCTTTCGCAATAACAGGTTCAAATTCAATTTTTTCCTCAAATTCTCTGATCATCCCTCTCAAAGAATCTTCCACGCCTAAAAGAAGCTCCTCTGAAATAATCTCTTCAAGAAGTTTACTCAAATCCTTTTTCTCTTCAGCAGCATCTTTCTTTAATTCCCACCATAGTTCGGCATCAATATAAATGCTGGTTTTGATTTTTCCCATAGGCCTCCCTCTATAGGTAATTACCGAAAAGATGATTTAAAGATTTCGGTAAGAAATTAGCCTATAAGCTCCTCAAAGATTTTTCTCTGGGCTTTCCTCAAATGCTCCTTCACAGTTGAAGGGCTCAGGTTCAGCATCTCGGCGAGCTCCCTAAGGGTTATCCTCCTAGGATCATCGAAATAACCGCTCTTATATGCCAGGAGCAATGTTTCAAGCTGCTTTCCGGTGAGCTTTGAGAGGGGATTATCTTCTGGAGAATACTCCTCTATGCTTACCAGCTCCCCGCCATACACTTTCTTTACCACTGAGATAACGTCCCCCACAAGCTCATCCTCACAGATCACGTATAAATAAATTTCTTTGGATGTGAATGTGCCCTTTTCGAACACCACTACGCCCTTCTTTTGAATATCAAAAACCTCCAGGACGTTTTTGGGAAAAGGTGCCTCAAAAATGTTGGCTCTCACGTAGAGGAGATAGTGGTCGTTCTTTGGAATAAGCTTGGCATCTCTAACGTGAGGGATTTCAAGGAGTTTCTTAACAATTTCTTCTGCTTTTAAGTCTTCTTTGAACTTAATCTCCACAAGCTTCACCACGTCGCTTCCGAGGAAGAAGTAAGTATCTCCATAGCCCCACTCAACCAGATCCATGAACCACTTAAAGGCATTGAAAAATTCATAATTAACTTTGTCAATCGGAATCCTAAACTTTATCCTCTTCATAATGCATCAGAGATAGTTGGGGAGGGAAGTTATTAGGATTTCGCTCAGTTATTGCAATGAGACCAAAGATTCATAACTCTCAATCAATTTTATAACAATGTTGTACAGCTCATCGACCCTATTAAGGGCTTCGTTTATGATTTTCAAATTTAGTCTGTCGTATTTATGAACAATTGCGTTTCTTACAGCGTTAAATTGCCTAAGAAGTCCTGCTTCCTTTTCCAAGAGAATTCCATTCTCCAAAAGTCTTTAATGTTTGTATAGTCATCTTCAACAGTTATTCCCAAATCTTTGGTTAACATTGCAACAACATCCATAGCTATGTCCACACAGAGCTAGAGAGAATATAAGAGCGCTCTTTGAGTCACTTCATCCTTCATCTCATGTCGTTTAATAAAGCGATATTCTTCCTCAAACTTTTCAAGTTTTTCTAAGTATCTTTGCCTTCTCATTTGCTCTCCTCCTCAAATCTATCTTTTCCCTAACACTTGAAAACTGATTTTCTTTTATGCGATGCTCCATATCTTTCCAGAGCTTTCTAAATTGGTAGAAGTATTCGGAAAGTTCAAGCTCATTCTCATAAACTACCTTATGGTTTTTTATAATATCAATTTGAATATAAAGCGGAAGTTCCTCAAAAACTTTTATATCATATTTCTCGCCAAGCTTCTTCAGTACCCTCTCATATACACCTTCTTTTGGTTTAATCAGGCAGATATCTACATCACTCCTTTTTGTAGGTGAGCCTTTAGCATATGAACCATAAAGAACTATGGCTAAGCAGGAGGTTTTGAAATCTTTGAAGTCCTTTTTCAGTCGAGGAAAATGTCCATAACCTCACCATTAGATAAATAAAATCAGAAGAGATAAAAAGTTTTGGTATAGAGGGGCAAGCATTTAAACTTCCTCATAGTCTGAAGGGAAATTTAGCGCGCAAAAAGGCGTTCCCTACATTGCTTTAAAACTTCGAAAGATGCTCCCACCCCAAAACTGGCATTTTTTCGAGTTTTCCATTCCTCCTTAGGTAAACTCCTTCTCCCTTTTCGACTCTTCCAATCACTGCGAAATCAAAGTCAAGCTGATCCAAGTGCTCCTCAGGAATCGTAAAGATGAGCTCAAACTCTTCTCCAGAAGCTAAGGCAACCTCAATAGGGTCTAAGCCCAAGAGCTCAGCAACTTCAAAAACCTCCTCCCTTATAGGGAGCTTTTCCGCATTGATTATTATCTTTACTTTGCTCATTTCTGCTATTAAGTGCAGTTCTTTGCTCATGCCATCGCTTATGTCTATCGCTGCATTTGCATATTTGCTTAAAACCTGACCCTCTTTAATCCTCGCCTTTGGCTCCAAAAGCTTCTCGTAAAGCACCTTTCTTGTCCTCTCTCCTATCTTAAGATTCCTAAAATACACTTTAAGCCCGGCCAGAGCTCTCCCAATATCTCCAGTAACACAGACCAAGTCCCCAATTTTTGCACCGCTTCTCGTAAGTAATCTTTTAGTCTTTCCAACAGCTATTCCATCAATTATTAGGTCACAGGCTTCATTTGTATCAGCACTTATTATTGGCGTTCTATAAAACTCAGATGCCCTAGCAATTCCCCTTGAAATCCCTTCTAAATAATCCCTCTCAAAATCTCTTGGGACTCCAATGGAAAACAGAAAACCTATTGGCGTTGCACCCATAGCTGCAACATCACTAACATTCATTGTGAAGACCTTAAATCCTACCTGTTCAGGTGTCATTATATCAGGAACATCTGTAGTTCGCACCAACATGTCATTTGTGACCACTAACCATTCATTTTTCCATTTTATTGCACCAGCATCGTCTCCTAAAGGTAAATCTCCCTGAAGTTTAAGGTGTCTCATGAAGAGTTCTATTATCTCACGCTCCACATCGATCCCCCTTGATAGTACATTCTATCCCCATTAAAAACCTTCGGAGAAAGAGATTTATAGATGAATCACCAAATCTCTAAGATAACCATGTTGCGGGTACAATCCCCAGGAAGGGTTAATTTAATAGGAGAGCACACCGATTATACACTTGGTTACGCAATGCCTATGGCGGTTAATCTTTACACTGTTCTTGAAGGAAAAAGAGACGAAAATGTGAACATTTACTCGGATTATTTTAGAGAATGGCGTTCTTTTACACTTAATGAGCTTAAAAAAGAAAATTCTTGGATAGATTATATCAAAGCAATCTACTGGATACTACTGAAGAAAAAATACGAAATTCAAGGTGTTAAAGGACGAGTTTATGGAAATTTGCCCCTTGGAGCTGGCTTAAGTTCCTCTGCAAGTTTTGAATTAGCAGCACTGGCTTTTTTAAACAGAGCATATGACCTATACCTTCCCCCGCGCGATATGGCATTAATGGCCCAAGAAGCAGAAAACAAGTTTGTTGGAGTCCCATGCGGAATATTGGACCAGTTTGCAATTACTTTTGGTAAAAGGGATCATGTAATTTTTCTAGACACTGACACTTTAGAGTACGAGTACATTACATTCCCGAAAGATGTTAGTGTTGTGGTATTTTACACGGGTATCAAAAGAGAACTGGTCTCTTCTGCCTATGCAGAAAGAAGACAAATTGCAGAGGAGGTTTTGCGGATTTTAGGCAAGAGAACCTCCAAAGAAGTTAATGAGAGCGACCTAACACACCTCCCCTCATTTTATCGTCGCCTCTTTGGATACATTATACGAGAAAACAGGCGAGTTATACAGGTTAGACGAGCTTTGAGAAAAGGAGATATTATTGAAGTGGGTGAAATTCTCACACGGGCCCACAGAGATATTGCAAGAAATTATGGTGTAAGCTGTGAAGAGCTTGATTTCTTTGTAAATAAAGCTATCGAACTCGGGGCCTATGGTGCAAGGCTCACAGGAGCTGGTTTTGGAGGTTCTGCAATAGCCTTAGTTGAAGAGGAAAAAGCAAAAGAATTCGGAGAGGTCATCCTAAAAGAATACAAAAAGAAGTTCTCATGGAATGCAAAATACTTCATCGTAAAGCCTTCCGATGGGGTGAAGTAAGTGAGAGCATTGGTTTTCCACGGGAATTTACAATATGCAGAGATTCCAAAAAATGAAATTCCAACAGTCATTGAGAAAGCATATTTTCCCGTTATATCAAAGTTAATTAAAGCTGAAATTCCCTTCGGTCTTAATGTAACTGGTTATACCCTTGAAATCCTCCCCAATGAAATAATTTCTCTAATCAAAGAAGGCATTGAAGTTGGTTTAATTGAAATCCTTGGAACCAGTTACACGCATGCAATTTTGCCCCTTCTTCCTCTTAACAGAGTTGAAGCACAGGTGCAAAAAGACAAAGAAGTTAAGGAAAAAATCCTAGACACTTCTCCAAAAGGCTTCTGGCTTCCGGAGTTAGCATATGATCCACTGATTCCAGCTATATTAAAGGACAATAGTTATGAGTACCTATTTGCAGACGGTGAAGCAATGTTGCTCTCAAACCATCTAAATTCTGCAATAAGACATATAAAACCGCTTTATCCCCACCTCATACGAGCTCAACGGGGAGAGGGGTTTGTGTATCTAAATTATTTTCTTGGTATTCGGGAGCTGAAAAGAGCAGTTAAATTAGCTTTTAGCGGTAAAGTGGCCCTTGAAGCAGTTAAAGAGATCGATGCAGTTCCAGTATGGGTGGCCATAAATACCACCATAATGCTTGGAATTGGAAACTTCCCATTAATGAACCCAAAGAAAGCAGCCTCCTGGATAAAGGAAAAGGATGAAATACTTCTGTATGGCACAGACATAGAGTTTCTTGGCTACCGCGATATTGCAGGCTATAAAATGAATATTGATAGTCTCTTAATGCTCCTTGATCATCTCAATGATACAGTATGCCTGCCTTCGGAACTTAAGCACAGCGGAAGAAGACTCTACCTAAGAACCTCAAGCTGGGCCCCCGACAAGAGTTTGGACATATGGACCAAAGATGAAGGCAATGCACGATTGAATATGCTTTCCATAGGATTGGAGGGAGAATTAGCATTCTTTGCAGAGAATAGTGACGCCAGAGGGTGGGAACCTCTTCCTGAGAGGAGGTTAGATGCATTCAAAGCAATTTATAAGTCTTGGAGGGGTGAGGATGAGAAATCTTAGAAGGAAAATCTCAATTGTATTGCTCGTACTGATGGCAGCTTTTTTAATGGCTGATCAGAATCTTCTACCTCCAAATTATCAGCAGATAATGGCAGAATTCGGGATCACTGAAACTCAAATGGGCCTTGTTTCAACGATTTTTGTGGCCACAAGTGCTCTGATAACAATAGTTTGGGGTTTCTTATCTGACATAGGACAGAGAAAAAAGCTCCTTGTTATTGGAGTCCTTCTCGGAGAAATTCCATGCTTTTTAACGGCCTATGTTCAAAACTACTATCAGCTACTGGCAATGCGGTTTTTAACTGGTATCGGAATAGGTTCCATAATTCCGATAGGGTACTCCCTAATAGCGGATATGTTCGAGGAAGAAAAGAGAGGGAGGGGATATGCATATATCGAGACAGCCTTTGGATTTGGTACTCTCTTCGGTATGATAGTGGCAGGGCTTATAACCAGCTGGCGACCACCTTTCATAATTGCAGCTGTACCAAACTTTATCCTTGCACCGCTCTTCTATATCGTGGCTGAAGAGCCAAGAAGAGGAGAAGGGGAAAAAGAGCTTAAGAAGGTTCTGGAAAAAGGCTATGAGTACACGTATCGACTGAATAAGGAAGTTATCAAAAAATCCCTTAAAACGAGAACTAATATCCTCATATTCATCCAGGGAATAATAGGGACAGTTCCATGGGGTATCATAATGTACTGGCTTGTATCATTCTTTATAGTTACAAGGGGAATGGAAAAAAGCACAGCTACCTTTGTACTCCTGCTAGTTGGCCTTTCCACAGTCATAGGTAGCCTACTAGGAGGATTCGCAGGAGACTACTTTGAAGCACGAGAAAAAGGAGGAAGAGCCATTATAACTGGTCTGGCAATTTTCTTGGGCATGATAGCCGCTATAGGCATGATCATCTACCCTCTCCCCAGCGAGTTGACTTTAATTCACTGGATTGGTTTAATGATATATTCCTTTGTTTTAATTCAGTTTGTTTCCTATGCCGGCCCAAACGTGAGAGCAATAGTATCTCAAGTAAATCTCCCTGAAGATCGAGGGACAGTTTTTGGACTTTTCAATATACTGGACAATGTGGGAAAGGCCACAGGGCCCCTATTCGGGGGTTTTCTAATAGAAACTCTGAGAAGTGCTGGCTATTCAGATGCATTGGCATATGAATACACACTTCTAATCGGAGCTCTCTTTTGGATACCCTGTGCAGCAGTATGGCTTTGGATAAGGAAGAGCTATCCAGAAGATAGAGATATGGTAAAAGAAACATTAAAAAAGAGAGCCATTGAATTATCAAAGGCCTTTTAATCCATATTTTTTGATTAATTCTTCGCTTATTTCTTTCTTCTGAGCTATTTCTCCATAAACATAAGCGCTTTCCCTCGGTTTCCTTTCATATGTCTTATAATCAATCTCAATCAGTCCAAATCTGGGCTCAAATCCCTCTTTCCACTCGTAGTTGTCCATAAAAGACCAGTAGAAATACCCTCTAACATCATACCCCTCATCTATGGCCTTTTGCACGTATTGAAGATGCTGGACAACAAACTCTTTCCTCCACTCGTCGTCCAGTGTTGCTATGCCATTTTCTGTGATGTACATTGGCTTCTCATAACGAGAAACTGCAGTTATTGCTTTGTATATACCCTCAGGATAAACGCTCCACCCCATTTGGGTCTTTCTCTCACTCAAATCTGCTAATTTCGCCTCAAAAAAGAATTTAATTGGGTTCCAGCTGTACTTTACCTCGCTAGCCGTGTAATAGTTGACCCCTATAAAATCGACATCGCTCTCAGGAACAGTGTAAGTGCTGAGAACACCTTTAAGCTTGCCACTCCATATTGCATCGAGGAAATTCCAATTAAAAAGATTATCAGCCTTTTCTGCTGCTTTTTTGTCTCTTTCCATATAACTTGCTGCGAGCATTATGGGTATGTTCTTTACTATCCCAACTTTAAGCCTGCTACTAAGAATTTCATACGCCAATGCATGTGCCTTGAGAAGGTTTGCAGCGACTTTAAATGCTTTGAATGGACTCTTTACAAAAGGAGGCCAATAGGCAGTTAAGTAACCCATCATAACATAGACCATGGGTTCATTAAAAGTTGCAACAAGTTTAACATCCTTTAAAATCCCAGCAACTGTCTCAACATATTGCTCCCAGTATTTTAGGTTCTCTTCTTTTGCAAACCCTCCCCTCTGCATAAACCAAATGGGGGAAGTAAAATGATGCAATGTTACATTCGGGGTTATGCCGCTCTTAACTAGAAGCTCAATAATCTCCAGATACCTGTTTAATGCATTTTCATCAATCTCGTTTTCCTTTGGAAAGATGCGGCTCCATTCTATAGAAAAACGATATCCATCATAGCCAAGGGAATGCATCAGTGATATATCTTCTTTATAAAGTTCCCAGTGGTTGCAGGCCTTTCCAGACTTGTAGGGAAGCTTTCCTATTTGCTCGTAGTACCACCAGTCATTCCACTTGTTATTGCCTTCAATCTGATGAGAGGATGTGGCAGTTCCAAAAAGAAAGGACTTGGGAAACACAATCACAGCATTCACCAAATTATTTATTTGTGGTTATGTCTTAAATCTATTGTGATGGTTATGCGTGAACTTCGATATAACCCCTTAACCGGACAATGGATCATGGTCTCTGCTGTGAGAAAGAACCGACCTTGGAGGCCTAAAAATTTCTGCCCTTTCTGCCCAGGAGGTGAAGAGACTGGTTATGGATGGGAAGTGCTCTTACTTCCTAATCGTTTCCCAATGTTTTCTTTCAACGCCCCTAAACCTGAAAGTAAGGGTTTTTATAAAAAAGCTCGTGCTCTTGGTCAATGCAGTGTTATAGTGGAAACCCCAGAGCATGGATTGAAAGACTTGGAGGAACTCTCCATAGAGCAGATGACTAAGGTTGTCCAGCTCTGGAAGCAAATCACAGAAGAATTAAAAAACAACCCCCATATTGCATATCTATCAATTTTTCGAAATAAGGGTGAAGAAATAGGTGTGAGTTTAACCCACCCCCATGGACAATTGTACGCTCTGCCCTTCATACCATTGAAGGTTCGATTAAAGATGGAGAATTCTAGAAGGTACTATAATCGGTTTAAGAAATGTCTATTCTGCAAGATATTAGATGAAGAGCTAAAAGGAAAGCGGTTGATCTACGAAAATAATGACTTTATTCTCTTCCTACCTTTCTTTGCAAACTGGCCTTTTGAAGTACATATTTATCCAAAAAGACACATCCAATGGCTCACTCAACTAACCCAAGCAGAAATCCTCAACTTAGCAGATATCCTAAGAGTGACTACAGGCACCCTTAATTCTCTTTTTGAAAGACAAATGCCATACGTGATGACCGTGTATCAGGCCCCCTTTAAAGGAGAGTGCCCCTTCTATCATCTGCACATTGAGTTTTATCCACTCCTCAGGGAAAAAGATAAACTAAAATATGCTGCTGGGATAGAAATGGGTACATGGGACTTCACCTACGATGGAATCCCAGAAGAGAACGCTCGAAAACTCAAAAATGCTTGCAAAAAGATTAAGGACAAAATAGACATGAGAGGGAAATGTGTTTAGTCTCTTTTTATGAAACTCAACAAAGAACTTTGTTTGGGCCTATAATACACTTCCACACCCTTAACCTCAATACTCTCAAGATCTTCAAGTCTTGCTCTTTTGACTTCCTCAGGTAGTTTTATCTCTCCGTATTTTCCTCCTCCACCAGGAACAATAATAAGTTTCTCATTCCTGAAAGCCCAGATTGCTTTCGCTATTTCATCCCCAATAAGCTCTGCTATAGCCTCTACAGGAGCATCGACAAGAACTCTGATCTCACTCCCGAATTCTTTCAGAAGACGTTCCCATATACTCTTTACAGACTTAGTTTCAACTCCTTTGTTTAGAACCATTGCAATTATTTCAGCCAGCGGTGCAAGGTGGAGGTAAGGAGGCCTATCTTTGGGCCTTTCATCCGTATCTGCAAGCTCAAGGATCCTATCGTGAACGCCCTTCTTTATAACTCCCCCACAGAGTTCACATCTCCATCCCAGTCTCTTTGCATCTTCAAGACGGTATTTAGTATAGCACCTTGAACATGCAGTCAGGTGATATTTTCCAAGTCTTGGATCTAAACCAGCGTTAAGAACAATCTTTCTTCCACCCCGTTTCAAGATAGCTTTCTTAATCTCTTCAAAAGTTGCATCTTCTACTTCAAAGCGGTTAAACTCTCTTCCAAGGCGATGTGGCTGTGGGGAATGAGCATCAGAATTTGACAAATACACGAGGTTGTGATGAGCTTTAATCTTATCAGCCATATATGAATCAGCAGAAAGTCCCAACTCAAGAAAATGGATCTTGTAATTACCATAGGCCTCTTTTATGGAATTGTACTCTTTATAGAGGGCTGTCCATGGTGTAAATGCATGACTCGGGCCTATTAATACATCAAACTCATTGGAGAGGTCTGCTATCTCGGATGCATTTAAACTTAAATGTGGTCTCCCTTCACTTTCAACATCCTTAGAATAATGTTTAAGCCTTTCTCTAAGCTCTCTTACTGTCTCAATGTTGGGAAAAATAAGAAGATGATGTACCCTTTTATTATCCTCCACCTCCGCTGTAAGGAGAAACTTTATTCCTTTTATTTCATAAGTACCCTCATCAACTTTTTGACTATATTTAAGGAGTTCACCTTCCCATTTCGGGTTTAAAATATCTCCTGTTCCAACGATTCCAAGCCCCTTGAGCTTTGCGTTCTCCGCCAGAATGGGAAAGGTCATTAATTTTGAGACTGCTTTAGAGTATCGAGAATGAATATGCAGATCTGCATCAATGAACATGAGAACACCTCAAAATGAAAAAATAAAATCAGAGGTATCCTCTATCTTCTTCTTCATGTGGTGCTTGAGGCACTTGCTGTTCAAACATGGCCCTCTGCATCTCTTGGACCTTTTTCAGTATTTCCTCAGTCTCCTTGGCCCTCTCATCAAGAGCACTCATGTCAATCTCCAGGTTGAGAACTTTAGCAACCACACTTAAAACGGCCTTAGCAGCCTTGGCATCTACAATATAACCAAGACTCTCTCCTAAGAAGCAAACCCCCTTCATTCCCCTAAGTTTCCCAATGCCTAGAAGAAGACCTGCTGCTCCGACAATAGCCCCTCCTTCATCTTCTCTGATGACCACCGGTAATTCTTTGTATTTTTCCTTTGTCTCTAGATCTGTAAATGAGGCCAATACTTTGGGTTCTCCATCCAGTTCTGGGACCTGATAACCACCCATTGTTATTATGTCTCTTGTGCCAAACTGCTCCACGAAATCAAGCATTTTTCCAACAACTTCGAAGTGGCCGTAACTGTCAGTTGGAGGAACTTGAGTATCTCCAGTGACAATTATCAAATCTCTATGCTCTTTATCCGGGCTTTTCCAGTAGTAGAACTCATTTCTCATTAAATCTACTGTTGAGTCTTTCTTTACTATAACTTGGTGCATAAAACGAGGGGAATAAAGCTCGGCAAATTTCTTTGCTTTAAGTTCTTGAATCAAATGGTCTGCAGCAAGTTTACCAACCAATCCTATTCCTGGTAAGCCCTCTATGAATATAGGATCATATACCTCGGGTTTTTCATAAACAATTATCATACTTTCTTTCATTTTTTCACCCCTATACCAAGCGTTTCCTTTTTAAGTCTCCTCCTGTACTCCCCATAAGGATCCTCGGGGGAAAACTTTGGAGGATGAGCTAACTTTGTTTTTTCACCACATAGTGGGCAGGTTTCCTTTAAGGTGTACTCTCCACATTTTGGACATTTTTTAATCTTAAACCTCATGCCTCTCTCCTCTTAATTTTCCTTATTTTTCTTTCCTTCCTTATTAGAGAGGCCTCTCCATCAGCTTGTTTTATAACATTCAATATTTCAGCGGCAATTTTCTCTAATACTGCCTCAGCCTTATAATAATCGGGTGCCGTGATGTCTATGCGGTATCTTGGAGCTCCAAGATAACTGAATTTAACATCAACACCTTTTTCTTCGTTTGCTGTATCCCTAGCTTTTATCAAGGCTTCCTTAATAACTTCAACACCATTTGGAGTGGGGACTGTGATCTCAAATTCCGCATCTATCGTAACCGTGGGGATTTCAACATAACTCTTTATAATCTCCTCCAGAACAGGGAGCCATTCATCTGGAATGAGGCCCTTAATGATTTCTATTCCATTTTGAGCAACATCTTCAAAAGCTGCATACACTTCTCCATACTCCTCTTCCAATGGGATCCAAACTTCTTTCCAAGCAGTTTCAAAATCCTTACCCGCTCTTTCAGCGGCTATTCTTAAGAGATTCTCTGCTTTTTGGCCTCTCTTGAATTCCTGAAGCTTAGCCTTTCTCTCCTGTTGCTTAACCCTTTTGAGACTCAAGTCTATGTGGCCTTTGGTTGGGTCAACCCTTATGACCTTGGCTACGATTTTTTGTCCTTCTTTTAGGTAATCCCTAATGTTTCTAACAAAAGTCGGGGCCACTTCGCTTATATGCATGAAACCATCTTTCCCTGGGTACTCGTCAAGGGACAAGAATGCTCCATAATTATGAATATCTTTAACAGTTGCAACAACAAACTCCCCCTCTTCCGGAAATTCTCTAGCTCTCCTCGGCATTTTCATCATCTCCCTAAATTCTATCCTATTAATTGGTACAAGTCATAAGTTTTTAAGGTTTTGGAGAAAAGAGTTAGAAAAGAGATCACTCTAAGACCTCGAGTACTTTGGCCTTTATAATCCCTCGGCCGCCAGCAGGTTCCACTAAAGTTGAGCCACAGACCAAACAGCGGACTTTTGTAGCGGGGTTGCTGAAAACAATCTGTTCATTTCCACAGTCAATACACTTGACTCTAAGGAACTTTGATTTTGGCATGGAGATTAAATCCTTTGGCATTGTCATCTTAACCCACCTCACACAAGCTCAAATTTCTTTACTCTGAATCCTTGGCCTCTTGTGTGGGCCTTTCCACATTCTGTACATCTGTATCTTAAATCAAGCTTCTTTACTGGCTTCTCTCTTCCAGCTGGGTTTGGTCTTGGGAAACCCTTGTAACCCTTAAGAATTCTCCTGAATCTTCTTTGACCAGCGCTAAGCTCACTTCTTGGCCTCTTCTTTACCCTTTCGACCTTGTGAACTGTGTGCTTCTTACAAAATGGACAGTATGTTCTTATCTGCTTTGGATATTTCATTTTTCCACCTCCCTCGTACGCCCGGTAGGTTCCTTCACGGAGACCCCCGAGCATGAACTCATGACAGTTCGAGAACCCTTATGTTGAACCCTTTAAAACGTTTTTGGAAGGGTCTTAAAGGCCCAAACATCCAAAGTATTTCAAAAGAATTGAAGGATCAACGGAATCAAAAATGGTGCTATAGCGGTCAGAATAAACCCGTGTACAAAAGCCAAAAGTGTTATCTCAGTTCCCCCAAACTTTGCAATTATCGGGAGGGTGGTATCCATCGTTGTGGCCCCTCCCATTACAATCCCGACTTCCTTTGGAATTCTCTTTATGGCAATAGGATAAAAGATTATGGTAAGAATTTCTCTGGTTAAGTTTGCAAGAAATCCAATAACACCATAAATAGGTGAATAAGCTGCCAAAAGTGGACCTGTAAGAGAATACCATCCAAAACCAGCCGCAATCCCCAATCCCCATTTTAAGGACACATCTAAAAGCATTGAGGCAAAAAACCCCCCAATAAGTGAACCTATTATAGTTGCTACTGGTAGCAAAAGGGCCATTTTACCAAGCTTTCTAAGCTCCTCCCCAAGCCCTTTACTCTTTCCTATATCAACACCAATTATAAATATCAACAGGTAAAGCATAAACTCATAGAAGTTCCCAAAGTCAAAGGTTGTAGTCTTTCCAACCAGCATTCCCAAGACCAAGGTAACCAGGACAAGATAAAGAAGACTCATCTCCTCACCCCCAGCAGAGCCACAAACAAGCTCCCTAGTATCGTAAAAGAAGCGAACACTATGGAATATAAAAGAAGCTTAAAAGCATTTATTTCAACCCTGCCTGCTTCTATTCCCATAAAAAAGATCAATAGTAATAGGGCCACAGTCATAGGTTTGTCCATGCTAATTTTAGCCTTATTCTTAAGCAAATAACCTGTTAAAACCCCTGCTAAGAGTGGTATGAAGATGTTCATGAGTTAACCTAAAGTACATAATAGTAATAAAGTTAACGCTAGATGCACCTCAAAGCAGCTTCATAGTCTTCTTCACTTAACCTCCATCCCATTGCACCAAAGTTTTCTTTTATGTGATATTTATTGGTGGCCTTAGGGATGGCAACAACATTTTCTTTCCATATTAGCCAGTTCAACGCAATTTGTGCAGCAGTTTTCCCATATTTAATCCCTATCTCGCTTAAACACCTATTCTTTGCGAGACTTCCTTTTTCAAGCGGAGTATATGCCATAAGGGTTACATTCTCTCTTCTCATGTACTCCAAGAGGCCACTATGTTCGGGCCTACGGTCTTTAAGAGAGTATTTAACCTGGTTAACCATAATTTCGTATTTTCTCATAACTTCCTGACTCTTTTTTAGAAGTTCCAAGTCAAAGTTACTCACGCCTATATATCTTATCAAGCCCTCATCCACAAGATCCTCCAATGCGTGAAGTGTATCCTTAATCCTTCCGAAATTGTCAGTAGGCCAGTGGAGCAAATAAAGGTCTATGTACGTACCAAGTCTCTTCGCACTTGCCCTTGCTGCCCTTTTGGCACTTTCATATCCAAAGTGTACGGGCCAGATTTTACTTACTATGAAAATATCTTCTCGCTCAAACTCTTTAATCGCCTCACCAACAAGTTCTTCACTGTGACCAGAGGCATAGAATTCTGCTGTGTCTATAAGGTTCATTCCAAGCTCAAGTCCGTATCTTAGGGCATCTATACTTTCCTCGTCTCTTGAGTAGTCCGGCGTTTCCCGCCCTCCGACTCCCCAGGTTCCCATTCCTATTGCCGTAACTTTATCGTCTCCAATTTTTTTAAAATCATTAAAAGGTTGCACTTTCTTCATTTTTCTCCCTCCACTCTTCAAGTAAAAGACCCATTTCGTTATACACCTGAACAATGCCAAATCCACTTTCCTTCAAAACATTGATAATGTCCCTAACAATCCTTTTCTGAACGTTCATTGCTAAGGCCTGACAAAAATGACAGCTTGGTGTGGATTTAACTAAAAGCAACCACACCATAGCTTTTTTGCCTTCAACCGTTACCCCATAAACAAGGCCCTCTTCAACAATGTTGAGTTCCGTTTCAGGATCCTTAACTTTTTTGAGCTCTTCCACTACTCTCCTAACCTCAGGTGGAAATTCTTTGGTGCCTACGGGGGCCTTTTCCTTAAGAAAGTTTAAAAATTTCATCTTATTCACTTCTTCTCAAATTTTGCAAGTATGTTATTCCTCATATCATATATATAAACCTTTGAAAACTTTACCAATGCAAATTTCTCCATTATATCACCTATTATTTTGGAATGTGCTATTGCGGCCCCTCCAATCATGTTGTAGTAAGCGTTGCTCTCAACGGCTAGCCACAGCTCAAGCTTATCCTCCTCAACGTTAAATCCCGCTAAAAGGCCAGCATCTAAAATGTTCATTGTACTTATTGGATCGATAACAGTGCTAAGCTCTTCAAGAACATCTTTATATTCTTCCGGATATTCCCTATCCTTTCTGTAAATTCTCATTTTACTCACCATTTTAAAGTTGGAAGGAGCATATAAAAACGTTTTTGGACAAATATGACTACTAAATCTTTCTAACCTCTACCCAAGTTGAATGATAGGCCGATCCATTACCGTACTTTTCTACAGTTTCATCCGTTGTGAGGAAGTTTACATTCCACCCAAGGAGCTTTGGCCAGAAAGCTTTGTAGAGGACCACAATTCCACTTGGAACATCTTCTGACACCTTTGCTCTTGTTTTTATGTTTCCATATTCATTGAAAACTTCCACTTCATCATTATCCTTTATTCCCCTTTCATCAGCATCTTGAGGGCTAATGTGAAGATAAGGATCAATTATATTGTATGTGTTGTGATACTGGCTGGTTATGGTTAACTTCCAAGTGGGGCTTAAGAGCTGAAGACCTTTTCTCTTCAATGGATTATATTGCGGGAAGGGCGGCAGGCCTCTGCCAACGGCCCTTTGCGAATAAAATTCCACCTTTCCACTTGGAGTATTATAAAACCTCTCCTTTTCCTCAACTTTTACAAATCCCCTCTCCTTAAGCTCTTCAAAACTTAACCCATTTTTCTCCAAGATTTTTCTAATGACATCCTCATCGCTTTCGTATAGACAGGGGTTTTTTATATCCAAAGCCTTGGCAAGCAACCTTGTTACTTCACTGTTGCTTTTTCCACAAAGCTGTGTTACCGGCTCATTCAGAGCTACGTAGCGGTGATAATAAGAATCCGCAATATCCAGGCGTTCAAAGAATGTGCTGGCAGGCAAAACCACATGTGCATAAAGGGCCGTGTCAGTAAGGAATATATCATGAACCACTACAAAGACATCATTTTTCATTATTGCCTTTCTCAAACGGTTTTGATTTGGGAGAGACGCCAATGGGTTTGCATTATAGATATAGAGGAACTTAATATCTCCATTTTCAATGAACTCTGCAAGCTTCATTTGGGGTATTCTTTTAACAGGCCTTGTCCGGAGGAACTCCCCCTCGGCATAACTCTTATCTATGGTTTTCATATCGTAGATAAAGCCAAATTTATGACCAACAAGGGTGGGAAGTATTGCAATTGCTCTTACTGCCTCCCCACCCATAAAAGATCGCTGAAGGCCGTATCCTATGTGTATAACCCCTTTTTTCTCAGCGTATTCAAAAGCAAATTCTTCAATCTTCTCTCCTTGGATTCCGGTCTCTTTAGCCACAAAATCCAGATCAATGGTTGAAAGGTATTCAACAAACTTCTCAAACCCGTAAACATTTTTCTCAACAAATTCCCTATCATAAATGTTGCTTTCCACAATGACCCTTGCAACTCCCAAAGCAAAGAGCACATCTGTGTTGGGCCTTATTTGGAAGAATTTTTCACTCTTCTTTGCGGTTTCAGTTTTCACCACGTCAACAACCCATTTTTCAAGCCCATACCTCTTGGCAAGCATGAAACCATGTAGATTCGTCCAGAAAGGATTTACACCCCAGTAAACTATGAGCTTTTGATTCTTTAGATCTTCCGGATCCATGCCCACAGCAGTTCCATAAACGTCCCTCAGGGCCTCCTGGCCTGCCCTGTCACATATTCCATAATCGAGCATTGAAGCGTTGAGATAATGAAACAGCCGAAGTGGAAAAGCGTAATTAACGACACCTCTATCACCTGCATAGTTATACACAAGAACACTTTCACTCCCGTGTTTTTGGATGGTTTCACTTAGACGAGCTGCAACAAAATTTATTGCTTCCTTCCATCCGGTTTCTTTAAAGTCCTCCCTTAAATCCTCCCTAACAAGGGGAGTTTTCAATCTTTCCTCGCTGTGGAACCATTTAGAGAGCAGGGCCCCTTTGGGACATAAAAAGCCCCGAGTTATCGGGTGTGAAGGATTACCTTTAACCCTCAACACTCCCTCTTTAAGTTCACTTATTATCGAGCAGGTATCATAACAGTCCCTCATACAAACGTTAAACATACTAACCACCTAATAAGATATTGATACTCGCCTAGCTGCTTCTCTCTGAGTCAGGATATGCCCTAATGTCCTGGGAAGGGTTGCAAGGTCACCGGCCTTAAATGGACCGTATTCTCTCAGGTGCTCATCCAAAATTTTTGGAATATCTTGAAGCATTAGATAAGCGGTAAAGATTCTTTTATCGGTCTTAAAAACGACTTCCTCCGTTTCTTTCACTTGAATCTCTTCCTCAAGTACAGGTATTTCCTCTCTGTGAATAAACGTTGCTATGATGGAAAAGATTTTCTTTTCATCCCCAACAAGATTGAATGGACGACCTTCTACGGCCATGTCAACTATTTTATGAAGTCTGGCCCTAATGATTTCCCTAGCCAATTTTTCTGCAATGCCTAATTCTGAAAGGTACAACTGCTGCTCAATCTCCTCCCCTCTTTCTTTAGAGGACTCTGCCTTAATCTTTAAAGCTTTCATTAGGCTATCAAATTCCTCGTAGAATTCCTCATCTAAGTCCGTTAATTCATTTGAAGATAGTTCCATTTCTAGAAGTTCTCTAAGTTTCGCTAGATCCAAGCTGACCACCTAAAAAGATGTTAAAAAATCACTCCTCAACACGAGGAGCCAACAAGAATGTGAGTCTTCCTTCATCCCTTATTGGATAATCCATTTGAAGGGGCATTTCATTTCCAAACCTGAGTACAACCTCATCCGCTTTTCCAATTCCCTTGGCCATATCAGCCAGGTAACTGACACCATATGCACTCTTGGTTTCTTCTTCAACATTCAAATCAAGTAACCCCTCATCTTCAAGAGTGAGTTTAATCTCAACTTCTTGGGTTTCCCCTTCAGCTTTCATAATGAACTCATTTTCCTTCGCAATGAACTTTATGCTGTCACTAACAAGAGAAGCATCTTTTACAGCTTCTTTCAGAACTTCTCCAAGTATAACTGCTCTCACTGTGAATGGAAGCTCTGGAAGATCGAGTTCAAGCTCTTCGACTTCAATCAATGGGAGTCTGAAAGTTCTTTTTGCAGTGCCTTCTAGAGTGATCTCAAGAAAGTTCTCCTCACCTTTCCTCAAAACAAGGATATCCTTACCCTTTCCTCTTTTAAGAACCTTTTTGAAGTGATCCATGTTAACTCCTACCGTTTCCTCCCCATCAATATCATATTTACTAAAAATGCTAGCGGGAAGATTGAGGTCAAGTAAAACCACCCTACTAGGGTCCATTGCCCTCATTGACATACCTTCTTCAGCGATTTTGAACGCAGCTTCATCAATTAAATTGCTTGCTGTGTCTATCAAGTCCGCAAATTCTTTTGCCCCATCAAAAACTATCTCAAATGGCATCTTCACCCCTCCATATTATTGAGAATTTTAGCTATTAATCTAACTCTTTCTTTACCTCTCAATAAATAAGTTTTTCCATTATCCACATCAGGTGCCCTCTTATAAGCTTCGTCTAATTCCTTTAAAGCTTTTTCTGCAAGGCGTTTAAGCACTTCTAGCTCAAATTCACTCATAAATTCCACCATTATTCATAACCTCTCCATGTGTACCCGCACTTTGTGCATCTGTAAAAGATGGTTGATGGTTCATCTCCAGCCCTTGTTTGCAATTCCCACCAGTATGCCTCATCGTTACCGCACTTTGGACAGGTTATTTTTACTTTTGGAAGTGTAGCTACATCCTGTTCAATAACCGGGATATCTTCTCTATCGTGTTTAATTTTTTGAGTTATTTTATACTTGCTTGCGGTTTCTAGGTCAAGAGGCTCCTCGTAGCCACATTTTCTGCATACAAAAACTCCCCTTTTCTTATCTGGAAGCATTATATTCCCGCATTTTGGACAGAATTTCATTTTTCTCTCACCTCCAGCCTAGGGCAGAGTTGATGGTATTAAAATAAAAAGCTTTGCCATTATCTTCGTTCATGTGATCGGCTGTATGTTACCGAAAAGATGCCTCTCCTCAACCCTTTGGGTTCTATTCTGTAGATTCTTCGAAAAAGAAGTGTCAAAAATTCCAGATAAAGGGGCATTCGAAACCAATTTTTCGTTTTCATTTCAAAAATCAGTTAGTGCGTCCTTGAAAGATACCTCGAGACCTTTCAAGGTTTTCACATCAAATAGTACTTTATAATTATGCAATTTTCCCCTTGTATTATCTCTACAACGCTTTTTCTAAGATCTGAGATATCTTCCCCAAACGTTCCTACTAGGATGTCGTAATCTCCCCATATTTCGTATACTTCAAATGTATGCTCATGTTCCATGAGCTTCTTCTTAAATTGAATGATCTGTTCCTTTGGAATTTCAGGTTTTAGCTTAATAAGTACGAACGCATAATTGTAGCCAAGTTTATCAAACCTTAAATAGGCAGATATAAAGAGACATCCTCTTTTTTGCAAGTTTATTCTTCTCCATCTAACGGCTGATTTTGAAAGCCCGATTCTTCTCCCAATCTCTGCGTCACTCATTCGAGCATTCTCTTTCAAAAGCCTTATAATTTGCCAATCTTTTTTTTGATAATCTTCTCTTCATTTTGTCCCCTCAATTTTTGTTTATCATGAAAACAGCTTAATAAATTTTTAGTTCATTAGACCATAAATATTTCCTAAGCACAATCCAAAGTAACCAGTGTATCACTACAATTTTGGTTTAACAATGGATATATACTGCTACTTATCTCAACTTTTTGGGTGTCATGAATGAAGAAATACACAGTTGGACTAATAAGAGTATTGACAATCCAGGATGAAGAACTCCTAAATCTCCATGGAAAATTAATCGAGAAGGCATTTCCAGAACTGAAAGTAATTAGCAGATGCATCGAAGACCAGCCAAAGGGCATATATGATGAAAAAACCGAGGAAGAAGCAAAACCAAAAATTTTGCGCTTGGCAAAAGAATTTGAAAACGAAGGGGTTGATGCTATAATCATAAGCTGTGCGGCAGACCCTGCTGTTGAAGAAGCTAGGAAATTAGTTTCGGTTCCAGTGATTGGAGCTGGATCCTCTGCTTCTGCACTGGCCTTAGCATATGCTAGGAAAATTGGTGTTCTTAATTTAACTGAGGAAACTCCAAGGGTAATAAAAGAAGTTCTTGGCGACAAGTTGATTGCCGAGGATCATCCGGAGGGAGTCTCAAATACTCTTGATTTGATGACAGATTGGGGACGAAAAGAAGCAATAAACGCTGCAAGGAGATTAAAAGAAAAAGGAGTCGAGGCAATAGTTTTGGGCTGTACTGGGATGTCCACAATCATGATTGCTCCTATTCTCGAAAAAGAAGTTGGCATCCCAGTTATTGACCCGGTAATTGCGGCGGGGGCTGTGACTCTTCATGCTCTCAGAAGATTAGACGTATGGGGTGACGTCAGATGAAAATAAAGGTTGATGAAAAACTTGCTGAAGTTGCTGTTCTTGGTGGGGCTTTCTTTGGTGGTGGAGGTGGAGGAGATCTAAAACTCGGATTAAAGCATGCAAAACTCGCTATCGAGCTTGGAGAAGTTGACTTCAAACCATTAATTCCAAAATTAAAATTCATAACGAACAAGAAGAAGTGGAGCGGCCACTTGATGGGCAAAGCAATGAGAGAAATCCCAGAAGAGGACTACAATCTGATTGAGGGCTTGCTAAATTAGTTGGGGGAATCCATACTTTTATCCTTTGTCAAAAGAAATATTTATTAATGACTTCCGCGATAAAACTTCTGATGTCTTATGCCACGATTTTATGATATGTTCTCTAAGAAAATCAGTGAGAAACGAGATATTTGGATAAATCGATATCACAAACCACCCGCCGGCATTGGATCATTGATTAAACAAGAAATTAAAAATAAAAAGTGGTGGATCCCCGTTTCTATTAAAACTTATGAAAGAAAGCCTAATGACTTCAATGTTCTGGCAATAGACAGCAGTTACCAAATGGAGCGTCTAAAAAACGGCGGACTCTTTTATGTGGTCAGAGCATTGGGACTAAATGGGAAAAACGAACATCGGGAACTGGAAGCAGATTTTGATTACACTGAAGGTTCTGCTCATGAAGTAACAAGTATCATACAGAGAAAGATGGAATACCTTGAAATTAAACTTGCAAGAAAAGCAATATCCGATGGATTTAATGGAGTCGTCCTTATCGATGGGTCTCTGTACGGGAGAATCTCCCACCTAATAATAGAAAGTCCTCTAAGTAATGACAGAGAATTTTTCATTAAGTATTACCAAGAAGTTATGAAGCTTTTCAAGCTGGCTAAAGAAAACAATGTTCTAGTAATTGGAATCAGTAAGGAAAGTGGAAGTAAGTTCTTCCGCGACTTTTTGATAAAACAAATAATAACCCTACCAGAAGTGCGGGGTGAGGTTTCTGACGAAGAAGCGAAGAAACTAATCTCAACATCACTGGATAGAAAACGGGAAGCTTTTGAGTATGTGAAACAATTAAAGTTGAAGTATTCTAATATTGGCTTATTAGAAGAAATTTTGAAGGAATTGACGACTCCTAGACCGGATTATCAACTAATCGAGGCCTCCATAACTGAACCGGGGTACACAGTCCCTCTACTTCTCGGCCCATCTTCGAGGTGGGTTAGGAGAATAAAACAGATAGAAATGGACCCCATCGGTTATCTGAAAACTCAGTTTCCTATCCTCTCAAATAATGAAGACTTCTTGAAGTACGCAAAAGTCGTTCTAAACCGCCTCAAAGAACTCCCTGCAATAGTCTCGTTCCACGTCCTACCAGATAAAAGAGACTCCCCTCTCAGAATAGACGTGCCAGCGTTTTGCATAGGATCGTCAACGAAGTTCCAAGATGTTGGATGGCCCGAACCAATAGACGAGGACATTTCCGAAGTGCTGAGTATTGTGGCCACGGGATATGGAGGACTGGACTACCATAATATCTGGCTATGGAAAGTAGACAGAGAGGTAAAATTCCACAGAAGGGAGTTTGATGAAATGTACCTTTCTAAATTCAAAGAGCTTGTGGGGGTTAACCTAAATGCCCGAGATTACAGGAGAGTTAGGTTCGTTTGAGAAAATTGGAGTTGTAGTAGGCGAAACAACGCATTCGGAATTCTATTTTGCGATAGAGGACACAAAAACACCCCAAATATGGGACTATGTAGTAGTCCGCTCGAAAGAAGTCGTAGATGGAACTGAGAAGGATGTACTAGTCTTAGGCCAAATAGTTGCAATAACTTCATACTCTCCAGGTTTAAGTGAGTACACTCCCTATCCAGTAGCAGAAAAGCTCAAAGACGCTGAAATAATAGAACCACGAAACTTCGCACAAGTTAAGGTTCTTGGTTTTACAGTGGGTGGGAAAGTCTTAATGCCAAGACGCACAATTTATCCCGGAACAGACGTTTACCTTGCCCCAGATGACGTTCTCTCCCAAGTTTACTCATATCCCGATGAAGAAGGACTCTTCATAGGACATCTAATAACTAGACCCAGAGTTAAAGTCCAGTTGACGATCCGTGGATTCAGAAGACACCTCGCAATTCTCGCACAAACGGGAGCTGGTAAGAGTTACACTGCAGGAGTGTTGCTTGAGGAGCTTTACGATAAAGGTGCTACCGTAATAGTTCTAGATCCCCACGCAGACTATGTTTTCATCTCACAGAGTAAAGACGGAAAAAGAATATTGCCAAGAGTTGATGTCTTCAGAACTCGCGAGAGTACTGGAAGATACACGAAAGAAGATATTGGACACATGGAAACTTTTGAGATTAAGTTCTCAGATCTTTCTCCAGACGAAATATTCACAATTACTGGCATTAGGGATGAGTGGTTAAATATTCAGAAAGCTGTGAGAGATGCTGTTAAGGAGTTAAAGAACGAAAAACCCGGGAGATACACAGTTGAAGACTTAATAAACAAACTTGAGTCTATGGATAGCAATGATTCATTAAGAGCCATAAAATACATTGAAAAGCTCAAAGGGCTAAAAGTCTTTGGAGAAGTGACCACACCAATAGAGAACCTCCTTAAGCCACAACACATCTCTGTCATGGATCTCTCGGGGTTAAGTGACCATGTAGCGGATTACATTGCATACAAAATTTTGTCTGAGGTGTATTATCAGAGAGAACATGGAAAATACAAGTATCCCGTATTTGTTTTAGTAGAGGAAGCTCATAGGTTTATCCCCAAGAAGGAGAACACTCTATCAAAGCGCATAGCAAAGAGAATAGCTGCAGAAGGGAGAAAATTTGGAGTATTCTTAATTCTACTCACCCAAAGACCTCAGAAAATTGACCAAGACGTTCTAAGCCAGTGTAACAGCCAGATAATCATGAGAATGACCAATCCAGAAGACCAGAAGGCAGTTAGAGCTAGTGCAGAGCAAGTAAGCGAGGACTTACTTAATGACTTACCTGGATTGAATGTAGGTGAGGCGGTTATTGTTGGGGAGATGACCAAGATGCCCGTCATGGTCAAGATAAGAGAGAGAAAGACCAAAGAAGGTGGGGCAGACATTGATATTGTTACAAGACTTTCGGAAGCTTTGAAAGAAGCCAAAGAATATGAAGAAAGTAAGGATGAAATAATAAGAGAAGAAATAAAAGAGATAAGAGATATTTTAGATATGTAGCTTTTTGCCTGAAGGAGTAGGAGGTGAGACCAAATGCGAAGGCCTACTCTTGTAAAAAATCTGATTGAGCTTGAAGAAATGAATGCCCAGATCAGAAGAACGTCAAGGGGCTTAGAGGAAATTGTTCCTTCCCTCCTTACAGAAGAGGGCATAGCTAGGATGTTTAAAAAGGATAAAGATCAGATAATAATAGATTACAAGAAAGGATTAATATCCAGAAAGGAAGCACTACAACAATTGAAGGAGTTAGAGGATATCGCAGAAGATTTAAAGAAGTATGTTTTTGAGGCTAGAGAACTACTCGAGAAACTTGAAATAGAAACTCAGAAGATGATAATAAAACTAAGAGAATTCAATGAGTTTCCACGAGTTGGAGTTCCCATTGAGTACGTGAAGGAAAGAATAAAAGAGGATCTAAGGAAAGCAGGGGATGAATTACCAAAAAAAGAATTTGGAGTTCTGGATGTACCGGAGTTCCAAAGAGATGAATATGAAGATGCACTTGATGCGATTAAAGAGTTTTTAGAGGAATATTATTCAGGAGTAATAGTTGCACAGCCAAGACTCAAGGAATCCATCATAGAGTTCTTGCATAGAAATGGTGTTAGATTTGATGTTAAAGAAGTTGCATCACGAATTGTATTTACAGTGGAGGGAACCCGATGAGAATAGCACACATAGCCGACACTCATCTTGGTTACCGACAATACAACCTCGAGGAGAGGGAAAACGATATTTACGAAGCATTCAATGAAGCCGTTGAAAAAATGATTGAAGAAAGAGTTGATGTTTTTGTCCATGCAGGCGATTTTTTTGATTCTCCCCGACCTCCAATAAAGGCTCTCTATGTGGCAAAAGAGGGGATCCGAAAATTGAGAGAACACAACATAAAGATATTAACAGTGCTCGGAGAACACGACACACCCCGGAGAAAAGCAATGCCTCCCCAAATGCTCTTGGATTTACCCATCCTTGGGATTGGAAAAGTTCAAAAAGTGGTTCTTAACGGGGTCGCGTTCTTTGGAATATCTAACCTCAAAGGAAGAAGAGTTGATTTACTGAAGGAAGAGTTATCAAAAGTTGATCACCTCGCCAAGGAATACAACAAGAGTGTACTAATTGCCCATCAAGCAATTAAGAAATTCTTGCCTTTTGAAGGAGCTTATGAGCTCGAAATGGTTGACCTACCTCGGGAAATTTCCTACTATGCATTCGGCCACATACATTCGAGAACCGTAGAATCATTTGGAAGAAGCTACTTGGCGTATTCTGGTTCTACAGAGATAATGAGAAAGAGTGAAATTTCTTCTTGGAAAGACAAAGGTAAGGGGTTTTACATTGTTGACCTTGATGGGGACCTGCCTGAAATTCACAAAATAGACCTAGAATCAATACGACCGCAATTTGAAGTATCCTACACTCAAGAGAAAGATATTATCAATGAGTTGGGAGCGTTTCTCCAAGACATTATTGGGGAAGGAACCTCTGTAACAAAAGCGCCAATATTAAAAATAAACGTCCAAGGAGATATTATCAGGAAAGCCGAGTTGATTGAGAAAATACGTGAGATACTAGAAAAGCTTGTTCCTTATAGGATCTTACGATACGACATTCATTTTATTGGAACTAATGTTCCTACAAACTTAACACCAAATAACATCAAGGAGATAGGAGACCTTAGGAGGCTCTTCGTTGAGTATCTTGGAGACGAGAAGCTTGGTAATTTGGCTTTCGAACTATACTCTCATCTCTGGATAAATGATCTGGAGGGAAGTATTGAGGTTTGCAGAAAATACTTGGAGGAGGAAGACAAATGATACTCAAACGCATTTCTCTTAACGACTTCCTCTCACACAATAACACCACAGTTGAATTTCCACTGGGAGTTACAGTTTTTATGGGCCCGAATGGGGCTGGCAAAACCTCAATAATTGATGGAATCTTTGTGGCACTGTTCAATCACAGGCCACGTGGTGAAAACTGGAATGACGTAATCCGTAGAGGCCGTGATCGCGCTAGAATTGAGTTGGAGTTCGAAGAGGGAGGAGTCCCCTACCGCATATTCTGGGAGAGAAAAAAAGATGGAGCTCCAGTTTACAAACTTTACAGAGCCGATGAGGGAATATTAATAGCCGAAGGGGTCTACGAAGTCCAAACACAACTCAAGGCAATAACTGGCCTCGATAGAGATTCGGCAATTAACTCCATTCTGATCAGGCAGGGAGAGATAACTTCTTTACTAGACCAAGCACCGGCAAAAAGAAAAGAGGTCATCGGAAGACTGCTAGGGTTAGAAAAGTTAGAGAAAGCCTGGCAGTTTATGAGAGAAGTAATTTACTACTTTGAACAAGTTAAAAATGAGTTGGAAAAAGAGATCGCAGAAATTGAAGGAAAATTAAAGAGTAAATATGAACAGAGAGACAAACTCAAACAAGAAATACAAGAGTTAAACAGGCAAATAAAAGAGCTTAAACAAAAATTAAAAAGCCTTAGTCAACAACTTAGTGCTATTGAACGAGAGTTGAACGAATTAAATGCGAAAGAAAAGAGATACAATGAGCTAATGCTAGAGTTAACCAAAATAATTGAAAGCATAAGATTAGTACAGGAACAAATTAAGAAACTCGAAGAAGACCTAAATGAATCCAAAAAGGCCAAAGAGAAATTGAAGGAATTAGAGGGAGAAATAAGAAAAATACCTCTTTTGGAGGAGTACATTAAACAGTTTAACAAATTCAAGGAGTTAAATACAAAAAAAGAACAGTTAGAGAAGGATTTGAACAAAATATCAGCCATAAGAGAGGAAGCTAATAAGGCAATGAAATCGTGTAAGGTGTATGTTGAATACATAGAAGTTGGCGAGGAGTTCATAGAGGTACCAACAGACTTATCAGAGATTGAAAAATCCACTACAACAATTTCCACACTAGTAAGAAGCACTGTAGCCCAAATAAAGAAGGACACAGAAGAGCTTGAAAAATTGATTTCTGAAGCTCTAAAGTTTTTACCCGAGCCAACAATTGAAGCTAAAGAGAAGAAATTGAAGGAGCTTAAAGAGGAGGAGAAAAGGCTAGAAAATATTGTATCTGGCCTAAGGAAAGAACTCGGTGAAGTATCGGGAAGAATAAATGACTTAAGAAAAGCATTGGACATGCTCGGTGAATCAGAGGCATGCCCCGTTTGTAAAACAAAACTAACCCCGGAACATAGAGATAGAGTAAAGCATGAAATGGAGGAAGAAATAAAATCTTTAGAAGAAATAGTGAAACAAATTAGAAGAGAAATTGAGGAAGCGGAGAATCAAAAGAGGACAATAAAAGAAGAAATTGAACGTGTATCTAAAATAAACGTAGAGCGCATTGAGCAATTACAAAAAGAGATAGAGGAGATGAAAGAAAAACTTGCGAAGCATTACACAGAATTGGAAGGAATAATAACGGAACTTAATAATCTCGAAAATGACATCAGACCAAAAATTTCAGAGATCGAATCGGAGATAAAAGAGATTGAGGAGAGGCTCAATGAGCTTATTGAAGAGATCGGAGAGAAGCCCGAAGATCCGGAAAATGAACTGAAGGAATTAAGAAAGAAAAAGGAAGAATATGATAGGCTAAAGCCAATCGCAGATAGATATGAAAAATTGCTCGAAGATATCAAAGAAGCACAGGAAAAACTAAGAAAACTAGAAAATAAGAAACATGAGCTCCAAGAAGAGATTAAAAAACTTGGATACGATAAGCAACACCATGAGAAAGTTAGAAAAGAACACGAAGAACTATTAAGAAAATTTGAGAGTACTAAAACTGAACTCGAAGAGAAGACTAAATCATTAGAAAAGAACTTAAAAGATCTAACTGAAGTGGAAGCGGAAATAAAAGAGCTCGAAGAAAAACGTAATAATCTCAAGGCAGAGCTAGATAAGATTAAAAAGCTCCTAAATGATTTAGAGCGTATTAGGCGCGCCTATCATCGTGACGGTGTTCAAAGACTCCTGCGGCAAAAAATAGCCCCAATTATCTCCGAGTTAGCAACGGGATACATCGAGAACTTTAATATGGACATCACAGACATCTATTTAAGCGAAGATTTTGACATAACTGTTGTAAAGAACTCTGTGGAAGTTCCAATATCTACCTTAAGTGGTGGTGAAAAAGTCGCCGTTGCACTAGCGTTAAGGCTAGCAATAGCTCGGGCCCTTTCGAAAAGTCTATCGATAGTCATAATGGACGAACCAACAACTCACTTAGACGAAGAGCGTAGAAAAGACCTTGTGGAGATACTGGACAGGTTCTTTAAGTCGGAAGGAGCCATTCCACAGGTTGTGATAGTTACTCACCATCCAGAACTTGAAACAGTAGCTGACACTCTTTATCTCATCAGAAACGTAGCCGGTGTTTCCCAAGTGCAGGAAGTGGAAAGTTTGGAAAGTAGGCTTTAAAGCCCATTCCTCTGCAAAATTTCTTTTTCTCCCTGATGTATCCTCCAATCTTACATTATTTTTTCATTTTCCCAAACAAAAAGATTATCGGGCAAAAATCCCTTTGTTTCAATGTTCAATAGGCGAGGAACTTTTTTGAGGCGTTGGTTCTACTGGGTCAATATCTTTATTTTCAAGACCGATAGTTCTCAGCTCTGGAACCTCTGTGAACACTCGATCTAGCTCGAAATCATCATAGATGAATGCTATTCTGTCAATGCCTGCCTCACGAAGAAGTACTACCTCTCCAACACCAGCAAGGCAGAGCTCAATAAGAACGTCCTCTGTTCTCGCATTTGTGCGTATTCTTCCAGAACTTATCACACTGCTTGCCCCGTTTGGAAGCTCAATCAAATCAATGTTGTTTCTTCTTGTTATTTGAATGTTCTCGGCAATTATGTACCGGAGGGTTTTTGATTCCATAACGTACCAAACAATTATTTTCATGCTCATGCCCTCCAATAAAATATTGTAAATCGCAATTTAAAAACATAGTGACGAAGGATATTGAGTTAAACGGGGTATGTCATTAGGAGTAAACTTTTAAGGTAATAGAGTAAACTGAAATTGGTGACTATTATGGGAGAAGAGAAGTCCAAGATTATTAGAGTTAACATTGATGAATACAATTATCTTGATAATTTGAAGAAAATATTCGGAAATGATAAAGTAACATATGCAGATCTAATAGCAGTTGGGATGGTCTTTACAAAAGTGTTCTTAGAACAAGATCCAATTCTTGTGCGGAATATTGGCAATGCAGCTAAAATGTTGCGTCTCAAGAGAAAGCGAGGAGAGCCTGTCAATATTTTGGACTCTTTGGTGGAGGAATATCGCGAACAAATACTAAGGAAATCTTCGAAAGATGAAAACGTGAGGAAGGTTGTTATTGATGTTATCGAAATCTTGTTAGATGATGGACACATTGAGGCGGCTACGGATCTATTGTTTGCCTACAGATCTCTAATTGATGAAGCTCAGTTTAAGGACTTAAGTACTAAAATTCTTGAGAGGCAAGTCCAGTTGAAACACGAGTTAATGAAAACAGAAAAGACATAGTTTCATCTCGACAGGTAAACCGATGACATAAACCAAACTTTCTAGGATTTTCTTTATTTTGAGAGCAAAAGCTTATTAAGGCTCCTTTGAAATTAAGTTTGAAAAGTGGGGGATGACATGGGGGATAAACCGATGATATTCGGTCACGTAATTGGGCCCAATTTCGGAAACAAAGCCCTAATAGGGCTTTTTGAGTTGCGAACCGATGATGAGTGTCATCCCAGCCGAATGATGACGACGTTTTATCCCCACCTGAGGTGATCCAATGTTTGAGTTTTTAAGAAGAAGGAAGGAAAAGCATGGAGTTCCAATATATATAAGCGAGCCCACCATTATTTATCACACCCAGACCGAAAGAGCCATTTTAAAAATCATAGAGGAGAGACTGAACTCCAACAATTTCATACTACCCTCTGAATATGGACTAAAACCTACCCAGCATATGATAAAAGATGCCGAGATCTTTGTCGCTATTGGCATAGTTGGTAAATTTACTTCATTGGTTGTGAGAGAAATAAAAACTGCTCAGGAACTAAAGAAAAAAATATACACCCTAAACGTGGCCAGAAAAGGGGAAGAAATATACTACGACTTTTTTGAAGGAATTCCAGAGGATTTAGAGTGGCTGAACGAGGAGGAAACCAACAAACTCTACGAAGATTTTAGAAGAGAGGAGTTCTCCGGATTTATGAAAGTATTTTTGGGAGATAGGAAAAAACAATGGTAGTTAACCTTATTATACTTCCAGTCTATTCTCCCACTGGTGGAAAAAATGGTAAAAATACCTAAAAGTCATCCAAGATACTGGAGCTTATATTACCGAGAAAAGGTCATTGAGGGCCTAGAAAAAGGAATGACTGCCAAAGCAGGTTTAATAGCCCACGGACGGGGAGAAGCCTTCGACTACTTAATTGGAGAAAAAACTATAGAACCCGCAGAGAAGGCCATGAAGGCAGCAATTGCAAAACTCCTACTAGCCAAACATCCGGTGGTCTCAGTAAATGGTAACGTGGCGGCTCTTGTCCCTAAGGAAACCATGGAGCTTGCAAAAGCCTTGGATGCGAAATTGGAAATAAACCTTTTCTACAGAACAGAGGAGAGAGTTAAAGCAATAGCGGATGAATTGAAAAAATATGATCCTAATGTAGAGCTTCTCGGCATAAATCCCACCAAGAAGATTCCAAATCTGGAAAGTGAGAGAGGAAAAGTCGATGAAGAGGGCATATGGAAAGCGGATGTCGTGGTTGTCCCCCTTGAAGATGGCGATAGGACTGAAGCATTGGTTGCCATGGGCAAATTCGTGATAACGATTGACCTCAATCCCCTCTCCAGAAGCGCAAGGATGGCCGATATAACAATAGTTGACAATATCGTTAGAGCCTACCCCAGAATGACCGAACTTGCCAGAGAAATGAAAAAACTCTCAAGAGAAGAGCTTGAAAAAATAATAAGTGAGTACGACAACGGTCAGATTTTAAGTGAGACACTCCTACATATAAACTCCAGACTAAAAAAATTATCTCAAGAAGGAATTTGGAGAAAAAAAGAACTCCCATTTTAGCTTTTTTCACTTTTTTCTACAAGCATTCTTAAGCTTAAGATAAGCTCATTCTCATCTTTAGCATGCGAAAGTAACAATGGCACCCTTTCTCTTTCGGCTATTTTTACGGCAAGCTCATCAAGTTTCTTCACACCATGAAGAACAACTACTGCAGGTTTCAGGCCCTGAACTCTTATCGCTATCATTGGACTTCTCCCAGTGGTTACCTTTGTGAATATCAAAGCTCTTTCTGTAGTCCAACCGTAGAGTTTTAGGAATTCCTCACTGCTCATCTCGAGTATGGCCTGGATGCTATCTATTACAGTGTACCCGTAAATTTTCCTACTAAGCAAATCCTCATTGGCAGTAACTTCACCTTTAATCGCTTCCAAAAGGTCTTTAATCGTGACTGGAAAGGCAAACTCTCTTATATCAAGAATAGCATTAGTTGGTAAATCACTGCCAATAGTCCTGCTAAAAGCTCTTATAACATTGCCCCCTCTCTTTTCATCTATATCTAAAAGGGCCTCAACAAACTTTCTAATTGTGGAAGCACCCGGACTCTTTCTTCGCCCACCTTCATAATCGCTGATCACCGAAGATGAAACACCTAACTCGCTCGAGAGCTCAGTTTGGCTTATACCGAATATCTCTCTCCATTTTCTCATTGTTTTTCCAGGGTCAGAGGATAACGTAATTTCTCCAGCAATTCTTTTCGCCAGAGCTTCTTTCTCTTTTTCCAACATAGTTAATTCCTCACACCAATACATTATAAGCTTTTCGGCAATTGACTATAAAAAAGGGGTAATAACCCGCCCGAGTTCATCGACTCCGCCTTCGGCGGTACTCCCCGGGCAGTGAGAGTTGGAAGTCCTTCTTAATAACCTTTGCTACTTCTTCATTTCCTCTTTTATGGCCTCTGCAAGACGTTTAATACCTTCTCTAATCTTTTCTTCAGAAACGTAGGTAAAGTTAAGCCTCATGGCGTTTTTCACATCCCTATAAGCGAAGAATGCCTCTCCCGGGACATATGCAACGCCTTTACTAACAGCCTTTTCGAACATTGCCTTTGTGTCAATGCTTTCTGGTAGTGTGACCCAGACAAACATTCCTCCCTCAGGCTTTGTCCACTTAACTCCCTCGGGCATGAACTCTTCCAAAGCTTTTAACATGGCGTCCCTCTTAGGCTTGTAGAAATCAACTATCCTTGGAATATGAGCATCCAAGTGGCCTCCCTCAACATATTTCCAAGCTATTACTTGGCTGAAGGTGTTAGTACATAGATCAATACTCTGCTTTGCTATCTCCAATTTTCTTATGAAGTGGGGCTCTCCAGCTATCCACCCAATTCTAAATCCTGGGGCCAGAATCTTTGAGAAGGTTCCCAGATAAAGTACCCTTCCCCCTTCATCCCATGCTTTAATTGGCTTTATGTGTTCTCCAGAGTAGCGAAGCTCTCCATAAGGATTGTCCTCAACTATTATGAAGTCGTATTGGGATGCTAGTTCAAGGAGCCTCTTTCTCCTCTTCTCACTCATGGTGACTCCAGCGGGATTCTGGAACGTTGGAATTGTGTAAACTACCTTTACTCTCTTACCCTCCTTTTCCAGCTCTTCCAATTTCTCTTCAAGGAGATCTACCCTCATACCTTCATCATCGAGGGGAATCTGGACTAATTCTGGATCATAATACTTGAAGGCCTGGAGAGTTGCCAGATAAGTGGGCCCTTCAACAACAACAATGTCTCCCGGATTTATGAAAACTCTTCCAATAAGGTCAAGGGCCTGTTGTGAACCGCTAGTAATCATTATATCAACCTTTGAGATTGGGATTTCGTATCTCTTCCTCATCCACTCTGCCAAAGCGAGCCTTAATGGGGTGAATCCCTTGGTAGTTCCGTACTGAAGAGCCTGAGCAGCATGCTCCTTAAGAACCTCCTTTGTAATCTCTTCGATTATTTCAACAGGGAATGTCTCAGGTGCTGGGAGTCCTCCCGCCAGCGAAATTACATCTGAACTTTCTACAAGCTTCAAGAGCTCTCTAATCTCTGAAGCCTTCATTCCAAGCGCCTTTTTTGAGAAGTATTTTTCATAATCCAAGGTTGGGGCCTCTAATTTCTCTTTAAGTCTTTTTTCAAGCTCCATCCTATTCTCCTCCCTAATCCTTTATTTAATGTACTGAAATGAACACATGGTCTATTCTATGCATTGATAGTTTTGTGACAATTAAATATAAAGCTTTCGGCGTTGGTCGGAAATGCCCTTTATATTTGTAAAGTCACAATACCACATTATTTTATGTACATCAAAGGACATATAAAAACGTCAATGCACAGAAATTCCGCAATGTAGGGGTGAGATATATAAATCTTCACATCCAAATATTAAACCAGTCTAAGGAGGGACTAAGATGAAAATAGTCAAAGACGTTTTAGATATCGCAGATAAAATAAAGACAATGGAAATAAGAGGTGCTGGGAAGATAGCTAGATCGGCAGCTTTAGCCTTACAAATTCAAGCTGAAAAAAGCAAAGCACAGACTGCTGATGAACTCTGGAATGAAACTAAAGAGGCCGCTAGACTATTATACCATACACGACCCACCGCTGTTTCTCTCCCAAATGCACTAAGATATGTCACTTATCGTGCAAAAGCCGCATATAGCGGCGGAGCAAGCTTAGAAGAACTTAAGTTTGTAATCATGAACTCTGCGAAGGAGTTCATACACAACTCGGAAAACGCAGTTAAAAGAATAGCAGAATTTGGAGCAAAGAGAATTGAAGATGGAGATATAATAATGACACACTGTCACTCAAAAGCAGCAATTGGTGTGATGAGAAGAGCTTGGGAAGATGGCAAAGATATCAAAGTAATCGTTACTGAGACTAGGCCCCGTTATCAAGGAAAACTCACCGCCAAAGAGTTAGCAGAAGCTGGAATTCCTGTCATCTATGTTGTGGATGGTGCAGCAAGACACTATATGAAAATGACGGACAAAGTGGTAATGGGTGCAGATTCAATAACTGCCAACGGTGCGGTGATTAACAAGGTAGGAACAGCTTTACTAGCCTTAACAGCAAAAGAACATCGTGTCTGGGTAATGATCGCTGCTGAGACATATAAATTCCACCCAGAGACTCTTCTGGGACAGTTAGTAGAAATTGAAGAGAGAGATCCGTATGAAGTGGTTCCAAAGGAAGAACTCGAAACATGGCCGAAAAACATTGTTGTAAAGAATCCGGCCTTTGATGTGACTCCACCAGAGTATATAGATGTGATAATCACTGAAAAGTCAGTTATACCCCCATATGCTGCTATAGACATCCTAAAAGAAGAATTTGGATGGGCCCTTAAGTACACAGAGCCCTGGGAGGATTAATCCTCCACTATTTCGTGGAACAGCTCATCCTCCCCAAGTACTTCCTTTAATTTTTTGAAGTTTTCTTCCAGTCTTGGAAGTCGAGACTTACTCCGCTCAAGCATTTTGTTACCCAATTTAACCGAAAACTCAAGGTATTCATCGCTTATCAAAGTCTTTCCATCCATTCCCAGAGGGACTGTTAGGTATTCGGTCCCATTTATCTCCACAAGCATCCTTCCTTTATTGAGAGCTTTGAAGGTGGTGTATTTAAAGCCAGAGGCCAATCCAATTTCATGAATCTTCTTTGCTATTTCCATGCTCTCCGCAACGACATGAAAGATTGGAGGTTGAACCTTTAGAAATATAATGCCGTTTTGAGCGTTTTTTAAGCTCTCTTTGACCTCTTCAAAAGTGACGGGCCTGTGCTCCTTAAGCAACCATCTTGCGAGAGGTTTGACCCCTATCCCAGGTTCTTCTATCACACCCATCCTTCCTGAACATGAGCTTGTAGTATAAACCCCATTTATGGAATTTATCAGAAAGAGCAGGTCAATTATATCATCATCAACCTTGTTCTCTTTAATGGCATTGATGAGAATTTTTAATGATTCTCGCTTTGCCCTCATCGTTTATTCACCCCCTCAAATCAAGTTGATGAATATGGAGGAAATTAAATTGATTAATCCACTAACGCCCCTTTATTAGCCTTTTTTGGAGGTATTTTGGCGAAAAGTTTATAAATATATCCCAGATAGCTAAAGTGGACATGGCCGGGGTGGTGTAGCCTGGTTAGCACAGGGGACTGTGGATCCCCTAGCCCGGGTTCAAATCCCGGCCCCGGCCCCAGAACAACACTTCTCCCAAAATAAAACACTTCCAAAGCTTTCTCAAGCAGTTTCACAACCACTAGGAGTTCCCCATGAATAATCATAGAGTACCAGACAAAACTGCAATTGTGGGATTCTTTACAACTTCATCATTTCCTTATTTTGGCATTCTCAATAGCACTAACCAAAGAATTAATCAGGTTCTTCGCGACTTCCTCCATAAGATGTTCCTGATACCATCTAAAGCTCATAAGGCCTTTAGAAGAATCCGTTACATAGGCAACTAGATATCCTTGCATTTCTCCGTCGACATTGGAAATAAAGGTTATTAATTCCCGCTCTTTATCGGTGGCGTTCAAATACTTAAGATAGTGATCTGGCTTACCGAGGCTTGAATAAACTGCTTTCACTTTAATTGCCCCCTTTGCCACAAAAGGAGAATAAGTTGTGTTTATCTCCTCAACCCAAACAGCGAGGAACTGGCTATTGCATTCTGCAGGAGACCCAATAACCGAGATTTCGTATCCCCTATTCTGTAGCTCCTCAGCAACAACCCTTCCAAACTTTGAATCGGGATACACACAAAACCCCTCTTTGAAAGTAGCGTTTTTTGTGGATGCCGCTCCTACCTGTGTTGAGGAGTGTATTTCTGATTTTCCGAAGCCAAAACTTCCAAAGTAGAAAGCTAATAGAATAAACACAAGAAAAATTGCCACTATTTTCCATTTTTTCATCTTCTATACCTCTTATGTTGTTTAAAATTTTTACTATTTAAAAGCTTTGCCCCTTTAAGGCGGAATATATCAGTCTCTAATTGTCTTAAGCAACATATCAAAAAGCCTTGCAGTTGTTATTATATCCAAAGCATTGTGCTTTATTATTGGGATTGCCAGAGCAGCCTTTCCAGTTTTTAAATAATAGTAATAGAAATCAGGTATTAGAGCACTTGGAACATCATCTTCTCTTTCAATCCCCAATAAATACCTTTCAAGAGTTTGTAGCCTATGATCAGGAACTCCCACAACCAGGCCCCTAGAAAAGAGATAAATATCATAGTTCGGCAATTCAAGCTTCTCTTCAATTCCATAATGCTGTAATCTCTCCTGAATGAATGGAACATCAAACCGCCTCCCATTGAAGGTTATCAGGGCCTCCTTTTCTCTAACTGCATCGAGAAACATCCGAATTATAGATTCTTCCTCCCTCAGATTTCTCGCAAAATACTGTTTTACGATGAATTCATTACCTCTAAACTCTCCTGTTCCTATTAAAATTATTGGACAATTAAAAAGGCCCAATGTCTCGATATCAACAACAAGAAACTTTTCTAGATCGTGGAAAGCGGCACAGTGAAGAATGAGAGGATGTGACATTTTGAACCTTCTCCCTATATATTCCACAATTTCATGAATTCGGCGTTCCTCTAAAAGCCTCAATATTCTAGAAGCCTCATTTTCAAATCTGGGGTGCTTCATAAGGTCCTTTAGAGTGGAATAACCTCTCTCCTTGAGTTTCATCTCTGTGCGAGGTCCAACTCCAGGTAATAATGATAGGGAGGATAAAAGATTCCATTTTACCTTCTCAACATCTGGCAACTCCAGTTTAATTCTCTCCCTTTCTTCTATTAAACAACACTTCTTCGTATCTCTTACAGGAAAGGCCTCCTCTAGGGGCTTCTCCCCATACTTCTCCATAAACCGCCTTTTGAGCTCCTTCACAAAATAATCATTCCATTCTATCAACATTATTACCTAGTAATAAACAAAGCAATTGATGTTAAATACTTTGCTTTGCTAAATGCCTCCAAGGGTTATCCTTGAATGAAAAACTAATAGGTTACTTTTTTCTTTTGAAAGCCTCGCCCTTTAGGGCGGGGAGGAGGTCAACCCTTATCATCCTAGCAATGCTTGCAATAGCCCTCGGAATGTTATACTACTTCAAAAGAAAAGAGTGGCTGTGAACTACCCCGACCTTACTGGTGGGGTTTCGTGAGAGTTCATCCGGCATCCTGTTGCCAGTAACCTCACTCTCACCGGCCGGTTCACACGGCCACTACCCCATATCCTCCCGGAATCGGAGGCTACTTTTCAAATTTTCGAACCACTTATTACTACTAGCAAGAGTATTTAAACCTTTCGGTGCTCACCTTTAGAATGTTTGGATCCCTCCCTCCCGGAAGAAGTCGTCCCTAAAAGAGAATGGCTATAGGCCTAAAGCAAGTTTCACAGCCTTTTCAGCTATAACATCCATGGGGTCTATGAAAGGAACTTCAAAATCTTCTTGCCTTAAAGCTACACTTACTTCAGTACAGCCTGCTATCAACCCATCACACCTTTTTTCAAGCTTCTTGGCAACTTCGAGCATCTTCTGCCTTCCCCATTCTAGATTTCCAGCTTTTATGCCCTCATAGATCGCATCCATCAGCGCCTTTTGATCTTTTTCATTTGGCACTGCTATCTCAATCCCCCTCTTCAAGAGCGCTCTGTGGTAGACCAACCCTTTCACAGTTCCCTCTGTTGCCAGAAGTCCGGCTTTTTTTAGGCCCAAATTTTTTATGTGCTCGGCAGCTTCTTCAATCATGTTTATAAGGGGTATATTAATGGCTTTTTGAATGTCTTCTGCAAAGAAATGGGCCGTATTGCATGGCATTATTATAAAGTCAGCCCCCCACTTCTCAAGCTTTCTCGCACTATCTAAGAGCTCTGGAAGGGGATCTTTTCCTCTACCGAGAATGTATGCTGTTCTATCCGGAACTTTGGAGTTATTGTAAATTATGATTCTTGGATGATCCTGATCCTTTTTCGCTGGTGTTTTCATAACTATTCTCCTAAATAGGTCAACTGTTGCAAGCGGGCCCATTCCACCTAGTATGCCAATAATCTTTTCCATATCCCTCACTTCGCATATTTGATTTTTCCCTCTTTGAGCTCAATATAACGGGCCATTACAAAAAGCAAGTCGCTCAGACGGTTGAGATATTTTAGAGCATCCTCGGCAATTCCGTATTCCAGAACCACCTTAGAAACCTTCCTTTCTGCCCTTCTGGCCACTGCCCGGCATACGTCAAGTTTTGCGCTCGCCAGTGTCGAGCCCGGGATAACAAAGCCTTCAAGCTTAACGTCCTCTTCAAACTTTCTGATGAGCTCCTCCAAGTGGGATATCTCCTTTTCTCCAACCTTTTTGTATTCCCCTTTACTCGCAATTTCGGCCATGAGGGAATAAAGCTCAACCTGGATTTTTTCCAGAATCTCCTTAAGTTCATCATCAACATAATGCTTCGCTTCTCCCAAGAATGAGCTCAACTCATCTATAGTGCCGTTAGCCTCGATTATTGGGGAAAATTTGACTATTCGCTCTCCAGTGAATATTCCCGTGGTTCCTTTATCTCCGGTTTTGGTTGTTATGCTCATGCAATCACCAATTTTATCTTTGGTATTTTACCTAATTAAATTTGTTCTCGTGGATGATACATGTTCACTCATGTTTAATAGAGAAAATTTAATAACATGGATGTACATTACATATTTCGGTGATATCATGAAGAAGTGGAGCTTCTTTTTAATCCTAGTTTTATTACTAAGTCTAGTGCCAGGAACTTCAATGGGCTTTGTTAAAGGCGATAATTCGCTCCAACATACAGTAAGCATAACCCCCACCGACGATAGATGGATTGATGAGGGGGGGATACGTGGATAATAAGGCATACAGGCTTAGAGTGGGCACATATTATGGAAGCGAGGAGAGAGCATATCTAAAGTTCAACTTAAGTGAACTCGGGATTCCACCAGAATTTATTATAAGTGTAACTCTTAACTTGTATGCCTATTATCACGAGGGAAGTAAAACCCACAATATAACGGTCTATGGGGTCGCTGATAACTGGAATGAGTATACCATAAATTGGACCAATAAGCCTCAAAACCTTACTAATGCTCTGGATTGGCAGTTAGGAAAGAGTGTATACAAGTGGTATTCATGGAATGTAACAGATTTCGTCAAGAGTGAGATGGAGGGAGATAAAGTAGTTAGTTTCATGCTTCATTCCAACTTAAGTCATGAACCTATTAAAGACTACATCTATTTTGCCTCAAAGGAGACATCATATACAGATGAAAAACCATACCTTGAAATTGTCTACCGGTCTCCTATCAGTATATCCAGCCTTAATGTCCCGAAGTCTGCCTTTAGAAACCAGCCATTCAAAATAAAGGTAATACTCCAAAATAACAAAATCCTTGATGAAAATGTCACTTTTCTAATTTATGTGGATGGCCAACTTTTCAAGAATGAAACCATCTTAATGAAGGCTAATTCATCAAAAGAACTTTCTTATGAATACACACTCCAAACCCTTGGCACACACCAGATAAAAGCCGAACTAGGAGATTATGACACTAAGTACTCAACTATAAAAGTGGTTGAACACCCAATGGATATAATGAGCAGACTCACAACATTCTATGATATTAGATACGTCACCTATCTCAAACCTCTATTAGATGAGAAATATTCCTCATATTTAGATATCATTTCAGAGTTAGAAGAATATGGGGTTGACCTTGGGCCGCTCAAAGACAAGATAGGAGCTATAGACGCCAGCATGCTGCTTATAGAAGAATATTACTCAGAATACCTAGAAATCAAAGGCAGGTACATAAGACCCTTGTATCCTTACCCCCTGATGTCATATATACGAAATGCATTCTTATTGACAAGAGAAACCATTAACAGAATAAATGAAATAATGCCTATTCTCAATGAGACTCTTATTAGAGCTAAAGAATCACCTGGAAACCAGACTCAAATCTCCTTAGTGAGAGTCCTTGTTGACTCGAGCCACGGACAGCACTATAATGACCAAAGACTTCAAAAACTAATAACTAAAATGGAAGATGAGCTAGGATGGATGGTGGATGTGAACAATGAGAAGTTAACACCTGAAACTCTCTCCTACTATAATGTGCTGATCATTACAAATCCAAGATCCGACATTACGGACGAAGAAGCCCAAGCAATCAAAGAATGGGTTGAAAATGGAGGAGGGTTACTTATTACCGGCGATTGGTACGCCTTCGTTTATTACAGAAGCCTCAACAAGGTTACTGAGGAGTTTGGTATCAGATTCAACGATGATGAACTTATGGACGATGAAAGAAATACGGGTAGACCCTACTTTCCACTAGTAGGTGAATTCAATCTTAACCATCCAGCAATGAAATTCCTCAACGAGAGCTCTCAACTCTACTATAATGGCGACACCTTAGATGTGAGCGGAAACGCGATATGGCTCATTAGAGGATATGAAACTTCCTATGCCGAGGGTGAAAATAATGAGATTTCAAAAGAAAAAGGCTCAAAACCAATCGTAGCAGCTGCTGTTGAAGTTGAAAACGGAAAAATTGTGGCTTATGGATCAAGCAAAGCAATCAGTGATGATTACTATGGAAGATACATAGATAGCAACTGGCCATTCCTGAAAGGAGTATTACTATGGTTGGCAGGGGAAATTTGAGTTTTTTTCTCTTTCTCTTCTTTTAAAACAGACACTATCCCTTATCTAAAGGATAAGATTTCAAATAAAAAGACAATTATTTTCGCTTCAACATCCATCGAAACGAAACGATTTTATACTTCAAAGAAGGACTTTAATATGCATTAATTCGAGGTGATGTACATGCATGAGCTTGTTGAGTTTGCCATTGAGAAGGCCCAGGAAATGGGGGCCAGCTATGCCGAGGCAAGGTTTGAGGAGAAAAATGGGACTGAAATCGTTATGAAAAATGGCAATCCTGAAGGGCTTGGAATTTTGGCCGACAGGGGAATTGGGATCAGAGTTCTTGTAGAGGGGGGAATGGGTTTTGCCTCCACAAACGTGTTAACGAAAGAAAGCGTGAGCGAAGCCGTGAAAAAAGCTGTGAAGCTTGCAAAAGCTGCCGCAAAAATAAGAAACAAGCCAATTCAGTTTAGTGAGGAGACCTTTCACCAAGTCTCCTATGAAGTGAAAATGAAAAAAGACTTTAGAGACATCAGTGCTGAGGAAAAGATGAATTATTTGAAACTTATTGAAGAAAAAGTAAAAGAAACTGGTGTGACCACACCAATGCGCTTTTTAAGGTATGGAGATTTCATGTGGCACAAGATCTTCATGAACAATGAAGGTGCATTTGTTGCGAGTTTTATCCCAAGAGTTTCCGTAACATATAACCTCGTTGTCTTTGAAGAAGGACAGATGGAACAGGCTCCTTTCGTTCAAAGGGCCTTTTCTGGAGGTCTTGAACTTATTGAGAAAGATCAACCATGGGAATGGGCCGCCAAAGATGCTAAAGCTCTCCAAAAACTAATAAAAGAGGGACAAAAACCACCAGAAGGAAAGGTTGATGTCGTAATAAGTCCCGAAGTAGCTGGAATAGCTGTTCATGAGAGCGTTGGACACCCATACGAACTAGACAGAATAATGGGAAGAGAAGCTGCTCAAGCTGGAGAGAGCTTTGTTAAACCAGAAATGCTTGGAGAAAGGATTGGAAGTGAATTAGTGACAGTTATTGAAGATCCCACTGTTCCAAACAGCTGGGGATTCTATCTCTACGACGATGAAGGTGTCAAGGCAAGGCCTAGATATCTCATTAAAAATGGGATAATAAATGAGTTCTTAATGAACAGAGAGTATGCTGCATACCTTGGAATGAAGTCAAACGCATCAGCTAGAGCAATAAATTACAACCGCGAGCCCATAGTGAGAATGGCAAATACATACCTCGCTCCCGGAGATCATTCTTTCGAAGAACTCATCGAAGACGTGAAGTTGGGTGTTTACATGGTAAGCTTTAATGAATGGAACATTGATGACAGAAGATTCCAGCAGAGATACATTGGGAGAGAGGCATACCTCATTGAAAACGGCGAAATAAAGCATCCCGTAAGAAAACCGATTCTTGAAATAACCACCAAAGGCCTCTGGAGCAGCGTCGATGCTGTTGGAAAAGAAATCGAATTCTACCCCGGTACATGCGGAAAAGGAGAACCTGGACAGGGAGTTCCAGTATGGATGGGTGGAGCACCTGCGAGACTTAGGGAGGTCGTTTTGAGGAGGTGAAAATGATGTTCGAAGTTAACGAATTAATCTTGAAAAAAGCAAAAGAACTTGGTTTTGGCGATGTCGTCGTATTGGCCCATGAACAAAACAGAAGACAGGTGAGATTTGCCAACAATGAGATAACAGTTGCAAAGAACTGGCACACACAAAAGGTCGAGCTCTTCGTCGAGTATCAAAAAAGATTGGCATCCACAACACTAACTGCCCTAGATGAGAACACAATAGAAAAGACTCTACAGATGCTGATGAAGAGTGTTAAAAACCTCGCGGCTAAAGAAGATTATTATGGTATAGCAGAAGGCCCATTTAAGTATAAAGATATTCCAGAGACATTTGATGAAGCGATAGTAAAATTAGACAAGCCAAATGACTACGTAGAGGTTGCAATAAACGCTGCGCTTGAGGAGGGTGCTAAAAGGGTTGCAGGAGTTCTTTACACAGAGCATAACAAGCTCTACCTTACCACAAACAACGGTGTTGAAGCTTTTGACGAAGGAACTGGGATAGAGATAAGTGTTAGGGCATTCATAGGCGACGAAGAAAGTGGACATGGTACAAACTCCGTAAGAATTCTCAAGGAGTTTGACCCCGAAAGTGCTGGAAGAAAAGCGGGAGAAATAGCCAAACTCGCTACCAATCCAATACAAGGAGAAGCAGGAACTTTTGAGGTTGTCTTCGATCCGCTGGCATTTGCAAACCTTCTCAGTTACATGAGCTTTATGACCTCCGCCTTTGCAGTTGAGGCAGGGTTTAGCTTCTTAGTGGGCAAGCTGGGGCAGAAAGTTGCAAATGAGAACGTGACAATTAAGGACATTGGAAACATGCCGAATGCCTATGGCACGAGAAAATTTGACGATGAGGGCGTTCCGACAAGAGAAACCACTATAATTGAAAATGGAGAACTCAAAACTTACCTCCTCAACACGAGCTTTGCAAGAAAGTACAAGACTGAGACTACAGCAAATGCTGGTTTACTAATGCCCGAAGCGTGGAATATTTATCTCGAACCCGGTGATTACTCAAAAGATGAAATATTTGGCGAAGTTAAGCACGGTATCTACATTACCAACGTATGGTACACAAGGTTCCAGAACTACGTTACCGGAGATTTCTCAACAATACCAAGGGATGGAGCATTCCTAATTGAAAACGGTGAAATTGTTAAGCCCATAAGAAACATAAGGGTAAGTGACAACTTCCAGCACATTTTGGAGAGCATTAAAGCATTAGGGAAAGATCTCTACCACATCCACTGGTGGGAGGTTAACACACCCGTGTTTACTCCTTACGTGCTTGTGAAAGACGTGGGAATAACAAAAGCCACAAAGTAAAGTCTCTTCTTTTTAAATTATTTTTACCAAGCCTAAACTTGGAAGTAGAGTTATCATAATACTCAAGAGCCCCCCAATAATCAAAGCGAGAATTGTCTTTCTTTTTTTTATCCCAAAGATATATGCGGCTAAGCTTCCGGTCCATACCCCCGTTCCCGGAAGAGGAATTGCAACAAACACTACAAGGCCCAAAAACCCCCACTTCTCCACATACGGATGCGCTTTCTTTCTCACCCTTTCAACATATTTCAAATAGAGACGGGCGACATCCCCCAGAAAAGTGTTTTCAAGCTTGAGCATTACCCAGTCTATCAGAGGTAAGAGAAGAGGTAAAGTCAGGGAAAGGAGGACCACTCCAATCGATGCCATAATCAAAGTGCTGGAGATAGGATACCCCCTGCCGATACCATAGACTATAGCATACCTCCCCTCAAAGGTTGGGAGGAGTGAGAGCAAAAATACTTCGAGCATTCCATCCATTCCAAGCACCAGAAGAGAGAAAATGAAGAGAGGTTAAAAACTTATCCCAATCGTGCACTCTCATTAACTTTTTTCCATTTCATACCGTACAAGAAAGGTAACCTGCCAGGAACAATTAAATTCTCCCATTTCTCCACGAACTCTTTTTCCACTTCAAAGGCCCATTTTACTAACTCTTTCTTCTCTTGCAGTCCTCTAGCTCTCTCTATTATCTCCCTCTGGAGATCATCTCTTTGTTTTGAGAACTCTCTTATGTATTCCCTATAGTTTGTCTGGAAAACTCTGTGAAATCTCTCCATGCACCACCAGTAACTTTTTGGGTTGTATTTGTTTGTGGGTCTTTCTCCTAACTCGAGAGGTGTCTCAAAAAATATCGGCTTAAAGATGCTCAAACATGGAAGTGAAGTTCCGGTAAACCAATGCATGCCTTTTCCAAGCTCCGATATTTGAGAAGATGCTGTTTGTGAGGGTCTTGTTAATCCACCGTAGTGCATGCATATATCTTTCATGGAGCCTTTTTCTAGGGAATAAGGCTCAGAACTATGAGATCTTAAGATTTCCATCATGTATTCAAGTGTTATCTCTCCCTCATTCTCCTCAAGCTTCCGGTAGGTAAAAGCTCTCCTGTCTCTTCCGTGAGCAAAATGGGTGTAGAACCAATCAGAAAAATGCCTTGCAAAGCTAAAATCTGATTTTTTAGCTAACCTCTCAACACTCTCCGAGACTAAATCCCAATCGTCTTCAATAGTTAGAGCATTTGAAATAGAGTATACGCTCTCAACTTTCTTTGCAACCCAGTTTTTACCTGCTGTTTCTAAAACCCAAGCCTCTTTTGGATCTGCAACTATAAATGAGTTGCTGTAAAGCATTTTGTGCTCATAACTCCCATTTCCTCCTTGGCCATAACTTTCGATTATATTAATTATGAATTCCATAGCTTCCTTTGCAGTCTTTGTTCTTTCCAAGGCAAGTCTTATCATGTCCATCCCCAATATACCTCTCTCCGGGATTTTTTCTTTAGTGAAAACCGCTGTGTTCCCAATGGCAAGATTAAATTCGTTAACGCCCATTTCAGCTCCCCAGATCCACCAAGGACGCGAGAGAATTACCGCATAGGTTTCCTTAACTTGAGGAAACTCAACATACGTTAATTTAACACTCTCCTCTTCGTGTTTTTGTCTTGGAATAACCTCAAGAATCTGAGCCTCATTTGGATCTCTGTCACTGTTCTTAGCAAACAGCATTGTATTATCTCTAGTCACTTTGGGGGTCGCAACAAGAATATCACACATGTTAAACACCTAAAACAGATTGAGAGTTTAAGTTTTTAACAATTTAGAAAAAAAGAATCAAAGATTCAGGCAGTTTGTAGAGTTCAAGTATACATCTCCTTATTTCAATGAGAGTGATAGAACCATTCAGCTGCCTTAAAGTATTCTAAGAGCTCTTCGTCCTTGAAATAGAGTGCTATTTCCCTCTTTGCGGTTTCTTCACTATCGGAGGCATGGATAACGTTATATATTGCATCTCCCACATCAAGACCGTAGTCACCTCTTATAGTCCCCGGTTCTGCATCTTTTGGATCGGTTGCACCGCACATCTTCCTAACGACGCCTATAGCACACCTCCCCTCAAGAACCATTACCACACTTGGAGCTTTTGTTATGTAATCTATCAAAGGCTCAAAGAAGGGCTTTCCCTTGTGTTCCTCATAGTGCTTCTCAGCTAATTCTCTATCAATGTGGATCATCTTCATTCCGATGATTTTAAGGCCCTTCTTCTCGAATCTGCTTATAATTTTGCCTATAAGACCTCTAACAACAGCATCAGGCTTTATGATTACCAGCGTTCTCTCCACCTTGTTCATTGGCAACACCGAGAAGAATAACATTAGAGATTTAAAATTCTTTTCAATCTCGCACAAGATTTATAACTCATCCTATCGTTCTCACTCTGGTGAAGAAAATGGAGATAAGGGAGACTATACTCAAATATGCGCTCATCAATGCTATCCAGCACGATGGAAAAGCGAGTCCCAAGGCCGTGATAGGGAAAATCCTTGGTGAGAATCCGGAGCTTAGACCAAAGGCTAAGGAAGTTATACCCGCCGTTAATGAAATTGTCAAAGAGGTTAATTCTATGAGTATGGATGAACAGGAAGCAAAGCTTAGAGAGATATATCCCAAGTTTTTTGAAGAGCAAAAAGGGAAAAAAGAAGAAAAGAAGGGCCTCCCACCACTACCCAAAGCTGAGAAAGGAAAAGTCGTTACAAGGTTTGCTCCAAACCCTGATGGGGCCTTCCACCTTGGGAATGCTAGGGCTGCTATTTTAAGCCATGAGTATGCGAGGATATACGATGGGAAATTCATTTTGAGATTCGATGACACAGATCCAAAGGTCAAAAGACCTGAACCGATATTCTACGACTGGATTATTGAGGACTTAAAATGGCTTGGCTTTCAAATAGACGAGATCCACCACGCAAGCGACAGGTTGGAGATTTATTATTCCTATGCAGAAAAACTGCTCGAGATGGGAAAGGCCTACGTGTGCACTTGTAATCCTGCAGAGTACAAAAAACTCAGAGATGAAGGAAAACCCTGCCCCCACAGAGAGCTTCCACCAGAAGTTCAGCTCAAAGAATGGAAGAAAATGCTTAGCGGCGAATACAAAGAGGGGGAAGCAGTTGTTAGGATTAAAACTGATTTAAGGCATCCAAATCCAGCGGTAAGAGACTGGCCCGCTCTTAGAATAATAGATGACCCAAACCATCCAAGAACCGGCAACAAATACCGTGTATGGCCCTTATATAACTTCGCCTCAGCTGTAGATGATCATGAACTTGGAGTGACTCATATATTCCGAGGCCAAGAGCATGCAGAGAATGAAACAAGACAACGCTACATGTACGACTACCTTGGATGGGAATACCCCGAAACAGTGCATCACGGAAGGTTGAGCATTGAAGGAGTTATACTAAGTAAATCCAAGACAAGAAAAGGTGTTGAAGAAGGCAAATACCTCGGCTGGGATGATCCAAGACTTGGAACAATTAGAGCACTGAGAAGAAGAGGAATTCAACCAGAGGCTATAAAAGAGCTCATAATTGAAGTTGGTCTTAAGAAGAGCGACACAACCATAAGCTGGGATAACTTAGCAGCGATAAATAGAAGACTAATTGAACCTATTGCAAACAGATACTTCTTTGTTGCCGACCCAATACCAATGGAGATTAGAGGTTACAATGAAGAGTTCATAGCAGAAGTACCTCTCCATCCCGATCATCTTGAAAGAGGTGTTAGAAAGCTTAAATTCACTCCTGAAAAACCAGTGTATGTATCAAGAGACGATCTCGAACTCCTAAAGAGCAGCGAATATGTTAGACTTAAGGATCTCTTCAATGTAAAAATCCTAGAAGTTAGTGAAGAGAGAATTGCGGCCGAATTCGATAGCATTGAATATGAAAAGGCCAGAGAAAACAGGTGGAGAATGATACACTGGGTTCCAGAAGGAAAGCCATGTGAGGTCTTAGTACCAGAAGGGGACGAACTTATTGTGAAAAACGGCCTTCTTGAAATGGATGCAAACCTAAAAGTCAATGACATCGTACAATTTGAGCGCTTTGGCTTTGTGAGAATAGATAATATAGAAGGAGAAAAAGTAACAGCAATCTTTGCTCATAAGTGAGCTTTTTCTTTTTTCCATCCCAGTACTCTTGACTGTAAATGTCTCTTCGGGAAAATTGTAAGTGGATCTATACCTTTTTCTCTTAAGAGATATCTGATTTCCATTTCATAGTCAGATTTTTCGAGCTTTTCACTCTCTTTGAGTTCAATTATGAAAAGTCTATCTGTAAGTTCTCTTATTGTCTTATATCCAAGGCCCAAAAGAGGCCGTATGTACTGAACGTTAAATCTATCCTCAAGACTTCTTGTTTTCCTTTGATCCAGTAATGGGACTCTGTCATCTCTTCTAGTTCCATCACTTATTCTTTCTACATCTTCACATCTGGCGATCTCCTCTAATGCCATTTCATGAATAAACTGGATAGCATTGTTTGGATGATTATCCTTGATACACATTTCAGTAGCTTTTTCAAGGATTTTCCTGTCTAAGAAACGCACCTCATGTTCAAACCCAAGGCTTTGTGCAGTTTCTCTAGCATATTTCCAGCTGTCAAGCACTCCAAAATTAACAGTGACCAGTTTAACTTCATAACCTAGTCTTTTCAAAATATATGCTGCCAGTGAAGAGTCTTTTCCGCCGCTGTAAAGATGATAAACCTCCATAAATACCACCAAAAGAAAAATTAAAGGGCACCCCAGAATGGATCTTTTTGGGCCTTTACTTTTGCCGTGTTTTTCAAAGCTTCTATATCGGTGTCATCAAGCATGTCTCTAAGTTCCTTCACTAACCTTATTGCATCATCTTTGCTTATATCCACATAAAGGATTTCCCCTGGATGTATGTGTCTTCCCACAATAGCTCCCTCTATTGCCACAGCCACTTGATCTCCTTTCTTAGCCTCTTGGAGAAAATCTTCTTTGGACTTAATTGATTTTATTACCCCTACTTTATCTCCATTCTGCTTTATTAAAGGATATCCTGGTTTTATTCTTCCTTCAAGCACCTCTATTCCTACTATAGCTGGATGGCTCCTTCTAAAAACATACCGCTCATCGGGGAAGAGTTTAATAACACCAGGGAACTTAGTATTTGCTAGAATCTCTTTCTTTTTCTTCTCTTCCTCTGCTTTTATCCATGCCTCGTAATCCTCAATTAGTTTGTAAATAATGTTGTTCACAAAAAGCGGAATATTTTTCGCTTTTGCAACTTCTTCCGCATCTTCATTAACCTTTACATTGAATCCAATAACCACGCCATAGAATGGTTCCTCTTCTTTTACACTAAGGGCCTCCATAACATCAGTTTTGCTGATATTCCCTACATCTGCTTTTCTAATGGGGATATTCTTTTCATGAAGCTCCTTGCTTAGGGCTTCTAAGCTCCCAATTGTATCTGCCTTTACTATAACACCCACTTTATCCGTGCTTATGATAACACTCTTTATCTGTTCAAGAATCTCTCTTCTGGCCCTTTTCAACTCTTCTTCATCTCTCACTGCAATCACAGGAGAACCTGCAAGGGCCTCTTCCAGATCCGGTGCTGCTATTTTAATACCCGCTGATGCTGAAACCTCATTCACATGGTCAAACTTGTATCTTGGATCTCTTATCTCATCTAAAGGTTTAGGCTTAAGAAGGGCCCTTATCTTCGTAACGATGGCCTTATCTTTTCCACCAACTACTATAGTGTCATCTTTCCTTAGAGTTCCATCGTAGATTATCACATCTATTGTTGTTCCAAAGCCAATTTCCTCTCTAACTTCAAGTATGGTCCCTCTTGCAGGCCCCTCAACCTCTATTTTGAGCTTTTCCTCCAGATATTTTTGAGCCAACCCCGAAATGAGGACTAATAATTCTGGAACCCCAATGCCATACTTTGCTGAAATTGGTATTATCGCAAGTTCCTTCCTGAAATCCTTAACACGATCAAACCTATTAACCTGGAAACCAAGTTCATAAAACTTACCTATTAACTCCCAAAGTTTTGTCTCAAGGTCCTGTTGGGCCCTTTGATCTTGTTTTTTGATATTGACTAAGAAAGGTTCATTTTCTACTACTTTCCATCCCTTTATACGATCGATCTTATTTGCAGCTACAACAAAGGGAGTTTTGTACTTTCTCAAAATCTCTATACTTTCCAAAGTTTGTGGTTGGAAACCTTCATTCACATCTATAATAAGAATTGCTAAATCTGCCAGACTTCCTCCTCTTGCTCTTAAACTTGTGAAGGCCTCGTGACCAGGAGTATCAATAAAAAGCAGTCCTGGAAGCTTGATCTCACCTTTCCAAAGGCTTAAAAGAGGACCAGCCAGTTGTTTAACAACATCGATAGGGACTTCAGTAGCTCCTATGTGCTGGGTAATCCCACCCGCTTCTTTCTCCGCTACGTGAGTATTACGTATACGGTCAAGTAAACTCGTTTTACCGTGATCAACGTGACCTAAAACAGCTATAATTGGCTGTCTAATCTTTTTCATGCTCTCACTCTCCCCAAAACTTTTGATAATCGTTACGGGATTAACTAAAACACCTGCTTTTTAAAGGTTTAGGGAGTTAACCTTAAAAATCCCTACACTTACCACATTCAGTGGTTATTATGGAGAAGAAAATCCTACAGAAAGGAAGGAGCTACTACAAGAAAGGTAAAGTCTTGTGGGTTCTAAAACATAAAGAAAAGCTCTTTTCCAAGGTTTTGGGGACTTATCCCTACTACGTAGAGATAGATTTGGCCAAAAATTCTAATAAATGCACATGTCCTCAAGGAAAAGACTGCAAACATGTCGCTGCCGCTTTGAGCGCATTTGAAGAGGGATTTTATGTAGAAAGTACAAACCCCCTTTCCGAATTTTCACCTGAATCTTTTATCGACAAATATTTCTTCGAAGAAAATCCCGAACTCGGTTTGGAAACACTACTAAAAGAGCTTCATTATCAGATGAACAACGATGAAAGTGGAAGTGAAGTTGCAAAACTTATCAGGAAAGTCCTAAAACTTTTCCCACTCTCCCCCTCAAAAGAAATTGGCTTCCAGCTCAGAGATATTTTTGAGGAGTTTCAAAGAGTATTTTCGGATTACAATCTAACAGAAGACCTTGAAAAAGAGATTGAAGAGGCTACAAAAGATTGCTCTCTTTGAGTTTTCTCTCAAGGCATTATGCTCCCTACTAAAAGAACAAGGCCCTAAAAGGAGGAATTCGAGCTCACTTTAAGCTTCTTTGTTATTATATTGCATCAAACCTATTTCAAAAAAAGCCTTATAAAGTTCGTATACTCTAAAAAGACACTAGAGGGTGAATAAAATGAAGGCAATATATAAGGGCATGTGCCCAAATTGTGAAGATAAAATAAGCGATGAACGATTATACAAAAAACATCCATGTGAGATATGTCTGGAGGATGAAATCACCTCCGATACCTATTTTGATCTCATTAGTGGGATACGTGAGGGCCTAAGGGTTAGAAACAGAATAAAACAATGGGAAGGAGTGTATTCTCTTGAAAAGAAGCTTATTGAAGCGGAGACACTTTTCAAAAATGCCACCGGGTTCACATTTTGGAGTGCCCAAAAGACATGGGTAAAACGTCTTGTGAAAGGGAAGAGTTTTTCGATTATAGCTCCTACTGGTATGGGCAAGAGCGTTTTTGGAGCTTTTATGTCAATTTATTATGCCAAATATGGTAAAAAATCGTATATAATTTTACCCACGACTCCTCTGGTCACCCAAACAATAAAAAGAGTTAAAACCTTTGCTGAAAACACTGGAATAGATGTAAATCTTGCATACTATCATGGGAACATGAAGAAAAAAGAAAAGGAAGAAATGATACAAAAGATTCAAACAGGAGATTTTGACATCCTCATAACATCTGGCCAGTATTTGGCTAGAAATTTTGACCTCATAAAGGATAAAAAATTTGATTTTATCTTTGTAGACGATGTTGATGCTTTCTTAAAAGCTTCAAAAAACATAGACCGCTCCCTTATTTTACTGGGCTTTAATGAAGAAATGATCCAAAAAGCATGGGAAATCATTAAACTAAAAAAACTGATGGCAAAGTACTTGAATGGGAATAGAAAAGACAAGAACGAGCAACTAAAAGAACTGAACAAACAAATAAATATAATTGAAAAGGAGATTAGAGAATTCAAAGACAAAAACAAAATTGGTGTTCTAATCATTGCCTCTGCAACAGGGAGTGCTAGAGGGGATAGAATAAAACTTTATCGTGAGCTCCTTGACTTTGAAGTTGGAAGTGGAAGATCTGCATTAAGAAACGTCGTAGATAGTTACTTATTTCCTGAAAATTCAATTGAAGAGCATGTTAAAGAACTTTTAAAAGTTTTAGGGCCAGGGGGCCTTATTTTCGTTCCAATCGATCAGGGGATAGCATATGCAGAAAGATTGACAAACTATCTCCAAGATCTAGGATTCAAGGTAGAATTGATATCCGCAAGGAACAAAAAGGGCCTCCAGAGGTTTGAGAATGGGGAAGTGGATTATCTGGTAGGTGTTGCCACATACTATGGATCTATTGTTAGAGGCCTAGACATCCCACATTTGATAAGATATGCTATTTTCACAGGAATTCCTAAATTCCGTTTTAGCATAGATCTAGAACAACCAACGATTTACAGAGTTTTGGGCCTTATGAGTGAAGTCATGGACTTTTTAGAAAATGAAGATAGAAAAAATGCAGAAAAGCTCCATGCCCAAATAAGGAGACTTATACGCAACATTCCCCAGTTTGAGATTTTGAAAATAGAGGAAGCACTTGCAGAGGGATTACCACTAGAAGGCTTCTCAAACCATGTACTTAAAGTGTTCAAAGAGGCTGTTCAATTTTTAAGAATGATACTAAAGAAAGAAGATGTTCTCAAGAGAATTGAAGAGGACCCCTTTATAAGTCTGAAAAAAGAAGAAAACAAATGGTATATAGAAATACCAGATGTTAGAACATACATACAGGCCACCGGAAGGACTTCAAGATTATTTGCTGGTGGTATAACCAAAGGACTAAGCGTAATAATTGTGGATAATGAAAAAGTGTTCAATGGTTTGAAGAGACAGATGCGGTGGCGGTTTGCTGAATTTGAAATGAGACCTTTCCATGAACTGGAATTGGAAAAACTACTTCAAGAAATTGATGCAGATAGAGAAAAGGTTAAATTCCTCCTGGAAGGAAAAATAGCAGAAAAAACAAAAGACCTGGTCAAATCTGCCCTTATGATAGTTGAATCACCAAACAAAGCAAGAACAATTGCAAACTTCTTTGGACACCCGAGTAAGAGACGCATTGGGGACTTGGTTGCTTATGAAGTGAGCATTGGTGAGTTGATGTTAACGATCCTCGCAAGCGGGGGCCATATGTTTGATCTCATAACTAACGATAATTATCACGGCGTTTTAATAAAGGAAAAAGAGGGAAAACTATATTTTATTCCAATATATGACACTTTAAAGCGCTGTAGAGAATGTGGACACCAGTTTGTGGATTGGGAGAGTAAAGGAGTGTGTCCAAGATGTGGTTCCAACGATGTGAGAGACGTCCTTGAAAACGTGAAAGCCATGAGAGAAATTGCTCAAGAAGTTGATGAGATACTAATTGGAACCGACCCTGATACAGAGGGAGAAAAAATAGCGTGGGACATAAGGAACGTTCTATCTCCATACACTCCGACAATAAAGAGAATTGAATTCCATGAAGTTACAAGGCCTGCTATTCTAAAGGCCCTAAAAGAAGCGAGAGATATAAATGAAGGAAGAGTAAACGCTCAAATTGTGAGAAGAATCGAAGATAGATGGATAGGTTTTGAATTAAGCCAAAAACTTTGGGAAGTTTTTGAGAACCCTTATCTCTCGGCAGGAAGAGTCCAAACACCTGTACTCAGCTGGATCATCCAAAGGTACAAAGAATTCGTAGAAAGTGAAATTAATTTTGTCCAATTAACCCTTGAGAACGATCTAAGTGTGGTATTGGAAGATGTAAAAGATGGAGTTGAAGAGGTTGTTGTAGAAGATGTGCACCTCGAAGAAAAAGAAATCAACCCCCTGCCCCCATACACCACAGACACAATGCTCCAAGACGCCTCGAGATTCTTAAAGTTTTCAACCGACTATACGATGAGGCTTGCCCAAGATCTTTTCGAAGTCGGGTTGTTGACCTACATAAGAACAGATTCAACCCATGTAAGCAACGTTGGTATAGAGGTGGCTAAAGAATACATAACCGATGAAATAGGTGAAGAATACTTCGTCCCACGGAAATGGGGTGAAGAGGGGACCCACGAGTGTATAAGGCCCACAAGGCCCATAGATACCGGAAGATTAATGCAACTCCTAAGAGATGGTGTCATCACCCTTGCAAGAGGTCTAACAAGGGACCACTTTAGACTTTATGATATGGTGTTCAAACGATTTATGACCTCTCAAATGAAAGCCACAAAAGTACTTTATGAAAAAGCAACAATCGATGCAAGAATCGCAAAAGCAGAAGTAGAGGGTTATGTGGAGATTCTCTATGAAGGATGGACAAAACTCAGAAATCTGCCCTTGAAAAAACTTCCAAAACTCGAAAAGGGACAAAAAATCAAAGTCAAAGAAACTAAAAAATGGAAGGCTCCAAAAGTACCACTCTTCAGCCAAGGAGATATCATAGCACTGATGAAAGAGCACAAGATTGGAAGACCCTCAACGTATGCAAAGATAGTTAAAACTCTTCTCGATAGACACTATGTAATAGAAACCAAGGGAAGGAAGAAACTCGTGCCTACCGAACTCGGTACCAAGGTCTATCACTATCTTATAACCAAGTACAAAGACCTTGTAAGTGAAGAAAGAACAAAACAGCTCGAAGAGCTTATGGGTCTCATAGAAGAAGACAAGATAGACTATCAAGAGGTTCTTACTGAGTTATACAAGGAAATTAAAAAATATACAGCTTGAACTCTTTTTAAATTTTAAAAGAGAAAAAAAGAATCACTCTTTCTTATGTTTCATTTTCCAGTTGTGCCATCTGTAGAGAGCTGATAGAGATTTAATTGCTCTTTCTGGTTCTGGATATGCTGGAATGCCCCTTTCATTAAGCAGATCAATAGCTTCTTTAGCCTCAATTCCACCAACTATGGCAACCACGAGTGGTTTCTTCCTTCCACTTGCTTCATATTCTTCAATAACTATTTTTGCAAGGTCTCTTGGATCAAGAACAGCTGTTTGACAGTAGAGAACTGCTACTGCATCCATGTTTGGATTTGCAAGTGCGTCCCTAACTGCCCCTTCATAGGCTTTAGCATCTGCCATACCTGTCAAATCAACTGGATTCTTATACGAACCAAAAGGCGGCATGTGGTTTGCAAAGACCTTAAGTTCCTCCAAATTGTCATAGAGTTTTAGATCCTCTTCCTCTGCAGCATCTGTAGCCATGACGCCTATTCCACCGCCATTTGTGATTATGACAACGTTTTCTCCTTCTGGTTCTGGAAGATTGCTCAGAGTTCTCGCCCAATCGAAAGCTTCACCAATGGTTAAGGCTCTTAAAACACCACTTTGCTTGAATGCAGCTGTATAAATACTGTCAGCGCCCGCAAGTGAACCAGTGTGGGATGCAGCTGCCTTTGCACCTCTCTCACTCCTGCCTGCCTTTATGATGATGATAGGCTTCTTCATTGAAACCCTTTTTGCTGTCTCCATGAACTTTCTTCCGTCTTTAACACCTTCCATGTAAATTAAGATAGCACCTGTGTTCTCATCGTTCTCAAAGTACTCAAGCATATCAGCATCATCTAAATCGCTCTTGTTTCCAATGCTAACTACAGCTGAGAGGCCGACTTTTTCGAGAATTGTCCATCCCATAAGAGCTATTCCAAGGGCACCACTCTGGGATACTAAAGCGAGCTTTCCTGGCAGAACATCAGTTGGACCAAATGTGGCATTGAGCTTTGCTGGAGTATAAACAATACCAAAGATATTAGGTCCAAGAATCCTCATTCCATACTTGTGAGCTGTCTCAACTAACTGCTCTTCAACTTTTTTGCCTTCTTCTCCAAGCTCTCCAAACCCTGAACTGATAATTGGAAGAACTTTGACTCCTTTCTTTCCACACTCTTCCACAACTTGTGAGACAAACTTAGCAGGAACAACTACAACAGCCATGTCCACTTCATCGGGGACATCAAGAATACTCTCGTAAACCTTGAACTTCCTTCCACTAACCTCTATTTCTCCACCTTTGACATTAACAGCGTATATTTTGCCCTCATAGCCGTACTCAATGAGATTCTTCATAATTGCATATCCTATCTTTCCAGGTTTTCCGGAAGCACCTACAACAGCTACACTCCTAGGTTTGAAAAGTGCTTCTATGCTCATTTCCTCCACCTCATGAACTTTACAAAGGTTAATGCGAGAAAGAAGTTATAACTTTTCCCTTATCTATTTGACGACTTAGGTATCGGCATTTGTTAAAGAAACCAATGGTTTTGAACCATAAATTCAGAAATCTTCACATTATACAACTAAACTAAAAGCTTAAATCATATCTCGTCAATATAATGACAACGATGATGTCTCAGAATCTCTTTACGATTGCTAAAGGCTTTTTATATTGGTTCATATATATTAGGATAGGTGATAAGTGATGGGAGTCCCTATTGGTGAACTCTTACCCAAAAAAGAGCTTGAGCTAGAAAACCTGAATGGAAGAAAGGTTGCAATAGATGCTTTTAACGCTATTTACCAGTTCCTCTCAACAATAAGACAGAAAGATGGCACTCCTCTAATGGACTCCAAAGGCAGGATAACCTCACATCTCTCAGGACTTTTTTATAGAACCATAAACCTAATGGAGGCCGGAATAAAGCCCGCGTATGTGTTTGATGGAAAACCTCCAGAGTTCAAGAAAAAAGAGCTTGAAAAAAGAGCTGAGACGAGAGAAGAAGCACTAGAAAAATGGGAAATCGCCCTTGCCAGAGGGGAATTAGAAGAGGCCAAAAAATACGCCCAACGGGCCTCAAAGATAAATGAAATTCTAATTGAAGACGCCAAAAAACTTCTAGAACTTATGGGAATTCCCTGGGTGCAGGCCCCGAGTGAAGGGGAGGCCCAAGCCGCCTATATGGCCTCAAAAGGAGATGTTTGGGCCTCAGCAAGCCAAGATTACGATTCTTTGCTCTTTGGAACACCAAAACTTGTGAGAAACCTTACCATCACAGGAAAGAGAAAATTGCCCGGAAAAGATGTTTACATTGAAGTCAAGCCTGAGCTAATACTCCTTGAAGATGTGTTGAAAGAACTGAAACTAACAAGAGAAAAACTCATTGAATTAGCGATACTTGTTGGCACTGACTACAACCCAGGGGGGATAAAAGGACTTGGACCAAAAAAGGCCCTTGAAATAGTGAAATACTCCAAAGACCCCCTATCAAAATACCAAAAAACTAGCGAGGTTGACCTCTATGCAATAAAAGAATTCTTTCTGAACCCACCTACAACAAATGATTACAAATTGGAATGGAAGTTACCCGACGAAGAGAGCATTATAAAATTCCTTTGTGATGAACACGACTTTAGCGAAGAAAGAGTAAAGAATGGCCTAGAAAGGCTCAAAAAGGTAACAAAAACTGGAAAACAATTCACGTTAGATACATGGTTCAAAAAATGATTTTTTCTCTTTAAAAATTTAAATGAAAAGACTAAATAGGAAGCTTTAATCCAAGCTTTTCAACCATTTCCTTATACCTATTTCTCACTGTTACCTCAGTTACCCTTGCTGCCTCTGCAACTTCTCTTTGAGTCCTTTTTTCTCCCTCTAAAAGTCCTGCAATATATAATGCAGCCGCAACTAACCCCGCAGGACTCTTTCCACTTGTAAGACCCATGTTATAAACTTGGTCTAAAAGCTCAATTGCCCTTCTTCTAGTTCTTTCACTAAGACCAAGCTCATCAGCAAACTTGTTCACATAATCTGTTGGTTTGACAAAAAGTTTCTTTGGAGTAAGATTGAGATTTCTCGCGATAAATCTAAAGCTCCTTCCAATCTCTTTTTTATCAACTTTAGCCATGTCAGCGATTTCGTCTAGAGTTCTGGGGATTTTTAGCAACCTGCAAGCAGCGTAAACGCAAGCTGCGATAACGCTCTCAATTGACCTTCCCCTTATAAGGCCTTTTTTAACGGCATCTCTATATAAACGGGCTGCTTCTTCTTCAACGTGTTTTGGGAGATTTAATCTCGCACCAAGTCTATCAAGCTCGCTTAAGGCAAACGCAAGATTTCTCTCCGCGGCGTCACTAACCCTAAGTCTGCTCTGCCATTTCCTAAGACGGTATATTTTTTCTCTCATTAACCCCTTAACATTCCTGTCATAGCCTATATCTGTTGAAAGACCTTTATCATGAAGCAAAATGCTTTCTGGTGCACCAGTTCTGGAGCGTTTTTCTCTTTGAGAAGCATCAAAAGCTCTCCATTCAGGGCCCATGTCAATTATATTCTCTTGAATTACAAATCCACAGTTTGCACAGATTATTTCACCCCTTTCCGGGTCGTAAACAAACTTATCGGAGCCGCAAACTGGGCAAACCCTATGCTTAGTCACAATTACACCCCCACGGTCAGTAGCCTTGTCAATCTATATATAAACCTCAAGTTTTTTCAAGCGTAATGATTGAATTCATTATCCATTTTACATGCTCTTTTTTAAAGGTAATCTTCTCAAGGACTTTGACATCTTCATTAACAATATTCACATAAATCCACAGGAATACTGGATCTTTTTCGCTCCCAACAACACGATTCCAGTAAAGAAGGTCAATGGTTCCATCACTACTTTTTCTAGCTGATAAAGGTTTCCAAATATCCAAACTCACTTCTCCCTTATCATTGAGTTTCTTGATTATCTCTCTAATTTTCACTTTTGTTTCACCACTTAATTCTAAACTCTTTTCTTGTTCTAGCATCAATTTGGGCTAAAATCCTTTTAAGCTTTTCATCTGTAATTCTTTCAGTTATCTGTCCAGCTTGGTAAAGTTGAACAAGTATTAACTCCACTTGTCTTGCAAGTTCTGGCCTAACCAGCTTAACCCTTGTCAATCTTTCCCTCGCCTCTGAAGTAAGAATTTGTTTCATTATGGCCTGTAATTGGGCCTCCAATTCCATCTCCTGTCTTATTTGTTCCTCTTCTGCTCTCTTTTGCTCAGCAAGTTTCTTTTGAAGCTCTAAAAGTTTTTTCCTCCTAATTTCCTCTATATCCTCAGCCATCCTATCACCCTCAACAAAAGTTATTTTAAAAGGTTATTGGAAAATACTGATTAAAGGCAAAAGATGAGAGAACATCAATACTTCTTAAGTTCTGGAATTGCCTCTTCAAGCTCTTTCTTGAGATCTGTGGCAGCTTTGTCAAGAAAGCTTCTCCCCTTTGGTGTGACTACCCTGCCCTCTCCGGGGATCTTTGTGATGAGTCCTGCAGCTTCCAGCTGTTGAAGGGCCTTTCTAACAATACTTCCACTCCCTTTGTAAAAGTGCTCAGGTGCATGACCCCTGTTTTTCCTTCCACCATACCATGTCCTTAATCTTTCAATACCAACTGGACCATCAACATAGACCTTCCTGAAAACTGAAGCAACTCTATAATACCACCAATCATCTTGGTCTGGTACTCTTTCTTTGTGCCTGCCAGTTTTAACGAATAATGTCCACTCAGGTGGTTTTATTTCAGGAAATTCCTTTAATTTTTGGGCTACCCTCTCAACGAGTAAATCACCAGGAACATCATAAACTGTCGCCATTTTCACTCCCTCCCTTTCTTAAACTTCTTTCTAAATTGAGCAATATCGAGCTTGACCTTTTTAACGGGTTTTTCTTCCCGTCTCTCTTTCGAGACTTCCTTAAGCTTAAGCTTCTTTAAATACTTTTCCCATCCCTCTCTGGGACGGAACAATATAAACCTTTTGCCCCTTACATCAATGAGCTCACTATCAGTAAGTTCTGCAACTTTTTCTGCTATGGATTCTCTATCCATATTTGTAGAGGTGAATGCCCCTTTTCTTATTTCTACCTTTAGTATACCATCTTTTTTTAGTTGGGTAGCAATTTCACTGATCACACTTTCTTCCAACCCCTTTCTTCCAACCCATGCTTTAGGTTCAATATCATAATATTTGGCCCTTATGGCTCTTCTCACCTTTCCGGGTAAGCGTTTCTCCATCTCTCTCACCTCTTTCCAAAGTCTCGCCCCACTTCGGACGTGAAGGTTTTTAGGAGAAGGGCTTTTTAAATTTTCCCTAATTGCTACACACCTTTGAGTAAAAATCCTTTTAAGTTTTAGTCTTTATTGATATAGTGGTGATTGCAATGAAAGTACTGTTTTTAACAGCAGATACATTTGAAGATTTGGAACTTTTTTACCCACTCTACAGGATGAAAGAAGAGGGGCATGAGGTTTATATTGCAAGCAATAAGAAGGGTACAATAGTAGGAAAACACAATTATTCCGTAAATGTTGATCTAGTCTTTGATGAAGTGAATCCAGATGAATTCGATGCTCTAGTTTTACCTGGAGGAAGAGCACCTGAAATTGTAAGAATATACCCCAAAGCAGTGGAAATAGCTAAAAAGATGTTTGAAGCTGGAAAACCCGTGGCAAGTATATGTCACGGCCCTCAGATCTTGATATCTGCAAGGGTTCTTAAAGGAAGAAAAGGAACATGTGTTGTAACGATAAAAGACGACCTTATAAACGCCGGAGCAGAGTACATTGATAAAGAAGTTGTTGTAGACGGAAACTGGGTAAGTTCAAGACATCCAGGAGATTTGTACGCTTGGATGAGAGAGTTTGTAAAACTTTTGAAGTGAGTTTTTTATTTTTTGATATTCGTTCTTGCTTCTTATCTAATGGAAGCAACCCTACAAAAATAAAACTAAAAGGGGATCACAAGATTGTTCTATCTCTCCCCTCTGTTGGTTTTACTTCAGATTTCTTTTTAATGAACATCTCCTCAATTCTCTTGTAATATTCCATAGTTTCCTCGCTTACACTTGGACCTACTTTCTTCATAGCTTCCTCAAAATCCCTCATTGTAACCTTAACTCTTTCCCTAATGTCACTTGCCCTCGTACCTGGTTTTATTATTCCTTCACTTATGGCTCTTCTCATGGTATTAAATGCGGCCTCTCTGACTACTGCTTCAATATCTGCCCCTGTATATCCCTCAGTCCTCTTTGCAAGCTCTTCTAAGTTAACATCTTTAGCTAGTGGAACGTTTCTCGTATGTACTTTGAATATTTCCAATCTTGCTTTTACATCTGGTGCTGGAACTAGGATTATCCTATCAAATCTTCCAGGCCTTAGTAATGCTGGATCTAGAATATCTGGTCTATTTGTAGCTGCAATAACAACCACACCACTATTCTCCTCAATACCATCCATTTCTGTGAGGAGTTGGTTGATAAGTCTGTCCGTAACTCGGTTGACATCACTCCCTCTTCTTGGGGCTATAGCATCAATCTCATCAATAAAGATTACTGTAGGAGCTGCTTGCCTTGCTTTTCTAAATATTTCCCTTATGTTTTTCTCACTCTCTCCCACCCACTTGCTGAGTACTTCTGGACCTCTAATACCAATGAAATTAGCTTCACTTTCAGTAGCAACGGCCTTTGCTAGTAAAGTCTTTCCAGTACCCGGTGGGCCATATAGGAGTATTCCCTTGGGTGGATTAATACCCATAGCCATAAATGCCTCTGGATATTTAAGTGGCCATTCCACAGCTTCTCTTAATTGCTGTTTAACCTCTTCAAGGCCTCCAATATCATTCCATCTAACATTGGGAATCTCAAGAAGCACTTCTCTAAGGGCGGATGGTTCAACCATCTTCAATGCTTCGTAAAAGTCCCTTCTGGTTACTTTGAGCTCTTCAAGCACTTCTTTTGGAATGCTTTCTGCTTCAAAGTCTATCTTGCCTTCTTCAATCAACCTCCTTAAAGCAGCCATTGCTGCCTCTCTTGCCAATGCTGCCAAATCAGCTCCAACAAATCCATGAGTCTTCTCTGCAAGTTCTTCAAGGAGAAGATCAATCAACCTATGCTTCACTTCTTCGTAAAGTTTATCATCGATATCTCTTATGGCTCTTCTGATAATCTCTTCCTTGTCAGCAAGATCTTCTATCTTATAAAGAGCTCTTTCAGCAGCATCTCTAAATCTATCGTCTTGTTTAAGTTCCTTAAGGACTTTTTTAACTTCCTCTTTTCTGAAATCCGGCTCAATAGGCATTCCCCTTGTGTGAATTTGGAGGATCTCTTTTCTTCCCTGTTTGTCTGGAACTCCTATTTCTATCTCTCTATCAAACCTACCTGGTCTTCTAAGGGCAGGATCTAAAGCATCAGGCCGGTTAGTTGCACCTATGACTATCACTTTTCCTCTGCTTTTTAGACCATCCATTAAGGTTAATAGCTGAGCTACTACTCTTTTCTCAACTTCTCCAGTAACTTCTCCTCTCTTTGGAGCTATAGCGTCGATCTCGTCGATGAATATAATACTTGGAGCGTTCTCTTCCGATTCCTTGAATACCTCCCTAAGTCTCTCTTCGCTTTCTCCATAATACTTACTCATGATTTCTGGCCCGTTAATTGCAATAAAATGAGCGTTAGCTTCATTAGCAACGGCCTTAGCTAATAAAGTCTTTCCAGTACCAGGAGGTCCGTAAAGCAAAACACCCTTAGGCGGTTCAATGCCAAGCTTCTCAAATACTTCTGGATGCTTCAATGGAAGTTCTATCATTTCTCTAATCTTCTGAATTGCATCCTTCAGGCCACCAATGTCTTCATAGGTGACTCCAAGAGCTGGAGTCTTAGTCACTTCCTTAACCGTTTTCTCTGAGACCGTGAACTCTGTGAATTCTGTTATCTGAACAACCCCCGAAGGGGTAGTTGCAGTGACTACAAAAGTGAGTTCTTGCCCGAGGACACCAATCCTAATGTAATCTCCCCTAACTACTGGCCTACCCACTAACCTTGAATGGAGCCAATCAACAAAATCATGGCCAAATCTAATCGGCTCTGTTGGGGCTAAAACTACTTTTTGGGCCTCTTTAACTTCTGCTTTTCTTATGGTTACCTCATCTCCAAGACCAACACCAGCATTCTTTCTTATCGTGCCATCCATTCGGATAATTTCTAATCCCTCATCCTCTGGATAAGCTGGCCAAACTACCGCAGCCGTGTTTTTAGTACCAATAATTTCTACAATATCCCCTGTCTGGACACCGATTTTCCTCATTGCATTTCTATCAACCCTGACTATCCCCCTACCAACATCTCTCTGGTAAGCGGAAGCGACTTTAAGCTTGATTTCATTTTTATCTGCCATTATAAACCACCCCCATTTTTTATTATCAACAGCAGATGATCGTAAAGTTAGATTGCTTACTTAATTTGGCCTTTTAACTTTAAAAATAAAAATAAATCAAGAAATCACTCTATTTTAACTTCAAATCCTCCCTTCTCTTCTTTCTTTGTTGGATGTTTCTTCGGAACCCTTATTTCAAGAACACCGTTATTGTATTTGGCCTTTGCCTTTTCTGGGATAACCTCCTCTGGTAGTCTAATGGCTCTTCTGTAACCACTGTAATATCTTTCAATTCTTATTGCGCCCTCCTCCTCAAGTTCCTGTTCTCTCTTGACTTGTGCTTCGATGTAAACTGCATCTTCAAGCACTCTGACTTTAATATCCTCTTTCTTGACTCCTGGAAGCTCAGCGGTAATAACAAACTCCTCACCAGTGTCAAAGATGTCAACGAATGGCTCTCTCCAAACTCCTTCACTTCTCATCTCAAATTCTCCTCTTGGCTCGCTAAATCTTCTGTAACTCCATAGTCTGGGCCCCCTGAATATGTCTTCAAACATTGCATCAATCTCTTCTTGTATTTCTCTCATTATATCGAAGGGGTCCCAAATATCTCTCCTCCACCTTCTCACCATTCTCATCACCTCCTTACATATTTTGGTTACCAATAGTTATTAAAATAATCTTTCTTTATAAACTTTTCGATTTTAGTATCCCATACTCAAAGGACACATAGTAAGGAATCAGGTTTAATCTGCTGATAATAGACCTAAAAAAGCTCAAAGTCTGGAATTCAAGGTTTTGGATCGTTTGGGCACGATTTTACTTAGTATTTAATTCATACTAACTCACGGAGCCATGAGTTAACATAAGCTTTAAATCTTATTAGGGGAATTTTTATTATAAGGTGTGTGAAATGATTCGTGTTAGGGATATTTTGGATAACATCCAACTCGGCGAAACCGTGCTAATAGAATACTCTTCCAAAGTGGCACCCATTTTGTTCTTCTCTGAGTTAGTGGATTGGGCCAAAGAGAAAGGATACTCAGCGGTAGTTGATGACATTTTGGATACGCTTTACTTGTACAAGGTACAGCTGGAGTTAGTTGGCGCGAACATGAGCTTCTTGAATGACTTAAAAGTCATAAAATTTGGCGGCCGGTTCAACGTTGGTCAAATTTTTGGGCGGCTTCACATTGAAAGGCCGGAGATTCGAGAGCAGAAGTATAAGGAGTTTTTTGGTCCTCTGTTGGAGGAGGGGAAGACAGTAGTTAATCCTGTTTTGGGCTTTGAGAAGATCTTCTTGCTCCAAGAGTCCAAGGCAGACATTTTGAATCTCATGAATGAAACTCTCTCTTTTGTTGGCGAGAAACCGAGGATTGCGCTTTACTTCATCAACAGTGACGTGTTGGAGAGTACTGCTCCAGAAGCTTTGCCACTGTTTGAAGAGTTGGCAAGCACGATACTTAAGGTTGATATAGAAGGAAAGCTCTACAAGTTCTCTGTAGTGAAGTCCGTGAACAATAACCTCTTGGGACTCGAGTTTACTCTGCCTTGAGATGGCTATCCTTATTTCTTATCTTCGGAAATTTTATACTGTCATAACAACTGGAGCAACTGTGGACAGTGTTACTAAAGTGAATGTTTATTTGGATGATATATACAACTTCGGAAAGTTTAACAAGATCTATTAGGGTCACTTTTGGCATTAAAAGCCTGTAATATCATTAGTTATGATAGCTAACCTATCTAAAGGTGTTAAGATAGAAGTAGAGTTAATAACCATTTTCGAGGAAGTTAGAGGATATTGAAGTATATTTTTATAAATTAACATGTCTAATACAGGTGGTGAAAGGTATGTGGCACTTACTATATCCGATGCGCACTTTTTTAATAGTTTCAGGCCAAGGTGAAGAGGTCAACATAATGGCAGCCGATTGGCTAACGTACTTATCAACTAAACCAATAATTGTGGGCGTCTCTATCAACCCTCACCGCTATACTCACGATTTGATCAAAAAATACAAAGAGTTCGTAATTAGTATTCCGAGCATTGAAATATTGAAAGATGTACTAATTGCTGGAAGAAAAAGTGGGCCAGATAAGCTTAAACACATGAGCATAACACTACTGCCTTCAAAAAGGATTCAGACTCCAAGCATAAAAGAGGCTCTAGCTAATTTAGAATGCAAAGTTATTGATGAGAGGAATTACGGAAATTATACATTCTTTGTTGCGGAGGTAGTTGATTACACTCAAAAGGAAGAGGCTTTTAAAAATAATAAACCTAACATAGAGTTCAAGTTCATGGCTCACTTGGCTCCTGGAACAAATGATTTCGTGACATTTGGAAGAGAGATTTATAGATGGGATACTAAAGACTTATGAGACCTTGCATAATACATCCACCCTTAAGAACATTAAGTAAACCAACACCTTACCCTATCCTGAAGGTGAAGCTTTCAAAAGAATAATGATTAAAGGGACACTCTAGACATCCAAAATAAAAATAGAAAATTGACCTCCTCACCTATTTTGTTCTTATTGTTTTATAGCAGCATTAAATAAAGCCAGTCCAAACACTGGAGAAATTATAGAGTTTAAGGGAGGATATTATTAGAGGATTTGACTTTTTAATTTTATTCTTTAGCATAATTATTAAGGGCCTCTTCCATCTTTTTCTTCATTTTCTCAAAAAGTGTTAAAAATCCTTAGAGTGTATATTCTAAGCGTTTACGCTAAGGTCCTTAAAGGATTTAAGAGCAGGGTTAAAAGCCCCAAGACTTAACCTAAACCTAACCTCCTAATGCTTATCCTGACAGTAAGAGTTACTTGAGCGTAAAGTTTTTAAGCCAAATTAGATGATACGTATATGGCCTCACGAATAAGTGCAAAAACTCCTTAAAGTGCCTTAGAATCTCAAACCAACCCTTTATTTGGTTGTGATTCCTCATTCAGCGTGGGGCGGTAGCTCAGCCTGGGAGAGCGCCGGACTGAAGATCCGGGTGTCGGGGGTTCAAATCCCCCTCGCCCCACCATGTTTTCCTGTTCTTCGACAACGTAAAAGTTTAAAAACCAGTTTCCATAGTGATTTCCGGTGATGATAATGAAGGGCATCGTGTTAAGTTACATGAGAAGTAAAGAGTACCAACACAACAACCACATGATTATCAAACCACTAGGAATTGAAAGCAAAGAACAAGCTGCAACTCTTATTGGCAAGAAAGTTCTATGGAAAAGCCCAAGTGGAAAGCTTCTTGTGGGAAAAATTACAAGAACCCATGGAATTAGAGGAGAAGTAAAAGCAATATTTAAAAAAGCCTTACCTGGCCAAGCAATAGGCGGTTATGTTGAAATAAAGTGATCCTCCTTTCTCTTCTTTTTGGAGGTAACTTGATGAAACTTACCAAAATCAAAGAAGGCATGGCTGAGATCTTCATACCTAAAGCTGAGCGTATTTATGACGCCCCTGTCTTTTATAACCCCATCATGGCTCTTAATAGAGATCTGAGTGTTCTCGTTTTGAAAGCCTTGGGTTCTAAAAAAGTTCTAGATGCTTTATCTGCAACAGGGGTAAGAGGAATACGATATGCTCTCGAAACTGAAGCTGAAGAAGCATGGTTAAATGACATAAACCCAAGTGCTTTTGAACTTATTATTAAAAATCTGGAGAATAATTTTGGTGAGAAACCTATTCTAGAAAGGGAAATGGCAATAATAACTAGAGAAAGAAAGATAATTGCAACAAACAAAGACGCTAATCTCTTGATGACTGAAAAGTTTAGATACTTTGATTTCATTGATCTTGATCCTTTTGGTTCTCCAATGGAATTCCTCGATTCAGCGCTTAGGAGTGTTAAAAGGAAAGGAACCATTGCAATTACCGCTACAGATACTGCTCCTCTATGTGGGGCGCACTCAAAGGCATGTGTTAGAAGATATAACTCAATACCTTTGAGGGGAGAACTCTGCCATGAAAGCGGGCTAAGAATTCTAATAGGGACTGTTGCAAGATATGCCGCAAAATATGACCTAGGAATCAAAGTTCTCGTTGCATATTATAAAGACCATTATTTCAGAGCATTCTTACAACTCAAAGATGGGGCAAAGGAAGGAGACAAGTCCCTTATGAACTTGGGCTATGTCTATTTCGATACCAAAAATGGAAAATTCGAAATCGAAAAAAGATTCCTTCCAAGTAAGCTCAATGCCTTCGGCCCGTTGTGGTTAGGGCCACTTAAAGACCAAAAATTCATTGAAAAAATGATATTGAAAAGTGAAGAATGTGAGCTGGCCCAAAAGAAGAAAGTTCTTAACTTTTTGAATACTCTCCTCAAGGAACTAGATGAGCCATTCTTCTACGATACTCATGCTCTTGCAAGAAGAAACTCTCTTGAAGTACGAAAACTCTCTGAAATAGGTGCAATACTCCAAGAGAAGGGCTACAAAGTGAGCAGAACTCATTTTTCCCCAACTGCAATAAAAACAGATGCTCCATTTGAAGAGGCATTAATGGCCTTAAAAGCTCTCCAGTGATCATACTTTTATATACTTCCACTTTCCTCGTTTGAAAATAAACCAGAAAAATGCTGCCGTTGTGAAAGTTTCCAACGTCATCGCAAGCCATGCAGCTACAACTCCCATTCCTTCTATATGAATCATCCAGAAGGAAAATCCAAAGCCCAAGATATACGAGGGTATTATTCTAAATAAAAGCTTGCTTATGGCAGTTACGTACATTGGACTTTTCGTATCTCCAGCCCCTCTAAGGGAACCACTTAACACGAATGTCCATCCAAGGGGAATCTCACTTATACCAACGATTATAAGATAAATGCTGGCCAATCGGAGAACCTCAGCATAATTGGGGTCACTCTTAGTCACGAATGGCATGACAAGGTATTTGGGAAAAACCACCAAAATTATTGCCATAATCCCCATGAACACGGAGACCATTTTTAGGGCCTCGTAGACTACTTTTTCGGCTTTTTCTGGATTTTCTTCTCCCAGACTTTGACCAACTAAAGCTGAAGCAGCAACATTAAAGCCAAAAGCAGGCATATATGCTATACTTTCAACCCTTAAACCGACCTGATGGGCAGCTAATGCTATAGTTCCAAAACGTGTGACAATGCTTATGTAGAGGAAGTTATAAAAGCTAAAGATGACTCTTTCAACAGTAGCTGGAACACCAATCCGTAAAATTCTCTTTATGACTTCCCAATCAGGTTTAAAAGAAGGCCTAAATCTCAAAATCAGTGCACCTTTAAGGAATAATACTAACCCTACAATAAAGGCAATTAGGATTGAAAGTCCAGAAGCCAAAGCAGCTCCCACTACTTCTAACCTCGGCAATCCAAAATTTCCAAAGATTAAACCGTAGTTCAACAAAACGTTTGCACCGTTTGTAAGTAGAGTCAGTTTCATTGGCGTTTTTGTGTCTCCTGCACCCCTAAGGGCGCTGAAAGCGGCAAACGACATAAAATTTACGGGATAAAATAAGAAAAACATCCTAATATATGAGTATCCAATTTTTATGACATCTTCACTGGCCCCCATTATTTTAAGAGCATCATCCCCAAAGAAGATACCAAATAACATCACTGGAATACTCATGAAAAATGCAAGATACACACTCTGCTCAAGAGCTTTCTCAGCCATATCAATGTCCTTAGCCCCCACAAATCTAGCGACCAACGCGAGGGTTCCAGTGGAGATTGCAAACATAAGGGGCATCATAAACCAGGAAAACTGGCCACCTAGACCAACGCTTGCTATAGCAAGGGATCCAAGCTGGCCTACCATTACCATGTCCACTAAGTTAACCAGCGTTTGGCCTATATTAGCTAGAATTGCAGGCCATGCGAGAGCCCAGAGTCTTCTTCTTAACTCTCCGTTCATAGTTCTCACTTAGATTATTGTCTTAACGATTAGAGGCAAAGTATAAGAGAACTCAAGATATTAAAAACCTTTTGTCAAAAGAAGAGAATCCAAATTAAATACTTTTACTCCAAAAAACTTCAAAGTCACTTCTATTTGGTCTTTAGTAAGCTTATAATCATATAAAAATCCATCGAAGCCATTTCTTATCTGTTCCGAACTAAATCCAAAAAATTTCTCCATTAGTTTGATAGCCTCTTCTCTCCGTTGCTCAAGTTTTTCAGTGTTCTCTTTATAACTTTCTATGAATTTATAGAAAAGTTCCTTGTTAAGTCTTAAAAATTCATAGTTTACTCCAAGTGTACAACATGGATAAAGACCAAACGTTTGTACGTATCTATAAGTTTTAAAGCCTAATTTTTCTAATTCACTCAAATATGGTTCCCATATGCTCAAAGCATCTATTTCACCCTTTAAAAACGCTTTTACAATTTCTTCGGGCTTTTTGAAATAAACCACCTGAACCCTCCCTATAAGATTGTGCTTTTCAAGAAATAGTTTTAACATAGTCTCCATTGTGGAAAGCTCCGAAGAACCAATTTTTATACCTTTTTTAAGGTTTTCTCTTACAACAACACCGCCTCCCCCAAATCCACATCCCGCAGCAATTTTCAAATTCTTAGTGAGTAGTGCAAAAAGAACTTGAGTAATCAATGGGGAACAGGCCAAATCCACCTTTCCCAAACTCAATGCATTTGTAAGTTCCAGAGCGCTATCATATACTACTACCCTCACATCATATTTGCCCTCAAGATCCTTGGCGCTTAAAAGAGCGTGAGGATACTCCAAAGCCTTCAACAGACCAAGTCTAAGAGTTCCCTCTATCGGAAATGGAGCTTCCTCAACAATCCAAACTCTATATGTCTTCTTTCCAAGTCCTCTCCTAAGAATCTTTCTATCTCTTTCTAAGCTTTCAATAGCCTCGGCTATCGTAGATCTGGAATAATTAAGATTATAGAGCTCACTTTGAAAAGCACCTTCATGACCCCTCTCTTTTAGATAAGCCAAAATCTTCTCTTTGGCACTCATGAAAATTAATTAGAACAATGTATTTTATCTTTTTTGGGTAGGAAACTCTTTCCAAAAGGGGAGTAGTTCATATACTTTGGGAAAAGAGGAAGAAAATTAAAGAACACTTCTTGCCTTCTTCCACTTGTGACTCCAATTGTATTTTCTAAGCCTTCTGCTTCTCCCAAAGCCACATGCAGCACAATAACCCTTTCTAGTGTTAAAAGATTTCCTTCCACATCTCCTGCATTTTATGTGAGTAGGAGTCCTGTTCCTTTTTCCATGAGGGGCTGTTCCACTTCCCACGAAACTTCACCTCTCACTCATTCTATCTCGACTGGAGAGATAGCCAACACGTTATCTCCTCTGATCACGATCTTACCATAACTTTTCTTGGGCTCGCCATTTTCAATAAGCTGAGCATCAGCCAAGACTACATTTAAGTGGATGTCATAACCAATGAGCTTTCCTCTATATTCAGCTCCTCTTTTGAGGATTACCAAAACCTCTTTGTCAAGTGACTTGTGTATAACATCAAGTGGTCTTTCCGCCATTTTTCTTCCCTCCTAAATAATCAAAGATAGAGTTCACATTGATAACGGGAAGCTTGCTTTATAACTCTTTCCCTTACCAAGCACAACTCTAATTAAGGGGGTGAAAATAAATGGACTAAGGGGTGGAAAAGTGAACTTAATTGATGCATCTGTGATAGTCATGAAAGATGTATTAAGCGTGGAAGATGGAGAGGAGATATTAATAATAACCAACCCAGGAGAGGTCTTTGAAATCTCTTTAAGTCTATTTAATGCTGCAAAGAAATTCAAAGCAAGGCCCACAATAGTTGTTCAAGAGACCAAGGGAACTTTGGATTATGCTGAGCGAGCAGTTATAGAAGCCATAAAGTCAGAACCGGACATTGTAATTTCCATTAGTGAGCAAAAACTTGGAAAAGACGCTCATGGTATCAATATCGGTTATATTGGTAGAGATCATAAAAAATACAATCATATATTTGAAAAGCTTCTGAGAGGAGACAAGAAAATCAGGGGATTTTGGAGCCCTGGAATTACAAAAGAGATCTACCTTCGCAGTGTTCCCATAAATTACGCAAAACTTAGAGACGAGGTCACAATCATTTCCAAAATTCTAAACCATGGGAAAGAAATCCATATAACCACGGAAAAGGGAACAGATCTCATGGTAGATATACGAAATAGAAAGCCATTAAAAGATGATGGTGACTTTAGAAAGGCCGGAAGTGGTGGAAATATTCCTGCCGGAGAAGTTTTCATCTCCCCCACAGTTGGAAAAAGTGAAGGAGTTATAGTATTTGATGGAACCTTGGGCCTAGGTGGAGAGAATATTATTCCCGAAAAGCCCGTTAAAGTTTACGTAGAGAATGGTTTTTTAAGCAGAATTGAAGGTGGAGAAGCTGCAAAAAAGCTAGAAAAAGCAATAAAAGATGCAGAAAAAATGGCTATTGAGATAGGAAAGTTAGAAGAGGCCAAAAACTCGTGGCACCTTGGAGAGGTTGGAATAGGGTTAAATCCAAAAGCTCAAATGTCAGGAAAACTTTTAGAAGATGAGAAGATCCGAAAAACCATCCACATAGCCATTGGAGCTAATTATGACAATGATGCCCCTGCATTAAACCACTACGATTGTCTTGTATGGCATCCTACTGTAGAAGTTGATGGAGAAAGGATTATGGAAAAGGGGAATTTCACAATATTCTGAGGTGATAAAATGGAAGTAGGTATTGTAGGAAAACCAAATGTTGGAAAATCAACCTTTTTTGCTGCGGCCACTCTCGTTGACGTTCAGATAGCTAATTATCCTTTCACAACCATAGATGCAAATATCGGAGTGAGCTATGCAACTGCAGTCCATCCTTGTAAAGAAATTGGATGTGTACCTAACCCACAGAACTATGAATATAGAAATGGAGTGTCATTGATTCCAATAAAAATGATAGATGTTGCAGGTCTTGTTCCAGGGGCCCATGAAAGAAGAGGACTAGGGAATAAGTTCTTAGACGACTTAAGAATGGCCTCTGCCCTTATTCATATTATTGATGTCACAGGGAAAACTGACGTTGAGGGACAACCCACAGAGTATCACGACCCTGTGGAGGATATAGAATTCCTAGAAAAAGAGATAGATTACTGGATCCATAGCATTCTCAAGAAAAATTGGGACAAATTCTCAAAGAGAATAAAGCTACAAGGTTTGAAGCTCTCAAAAGCAATAGCAGAGCAACTTACGGGGATAGGTGTTAGTGAAGAAGACGTGCTACAAGCACTGCACAAAGTCGAACTAAGCGATGACCCCACCAAATGGAGTGACAATGACTTATTTAATTTTGTCAGAGAGTTAAGAAAAATAAACAAGCCGCTAATAATAGCTGCCAACAAAGCCGATGCCGCAAGTGATGAAGATATTGAACGTATTATAAAAGAAGGAAAGAAAAGGGGATATACAGTCATTCCAACCTCTGCAGCTGCAGAACTCACTCTAAGAAAAGCAGCAAACGCTGGTTACATTGATTATATTCCCGGCGCAAAGGATTTTAAAGTGATAAAACCCCTCAATGAAAAACAAAAACACGGCCTTGATCTCATCAGAGAGAAGGTTCTAGATAGATTCGGATCAACTGGAGTTCAAGAGGTCATAAACAGGGCCATTTTCGACATTCTTCAACTTGTTCCTGTTTATCCAGTTGAAGACGAGCATAAACTTACGGACCAGTTTGGAAATGTTTTACCTCATGTATTCCTGATGAAAAAAGGTGCAACCCCCAGAGATCTAGCGTATAAAGTACACACCGATCTAGGTAAGAGCTTTCTCTATGCAGTTAATGCAAAAACTCATAGAAGGATAGGAGAAGATTACGAGCTCCAGTATAACGATATAATAAAAATAGTCGCTACTGCAAGGTAGTTTTTTCCCTTTCCTTTATTAGTTCTTGATAAAGTCTTGATTCGATATCTTTCTCTTTTAATCCCAGCTTTCCCGCTACTTCCCATATCCTCTCTTTGGCTTCATTAACATTATCACTTATAACCTCAATATCCAAAAAATCACCAAGCCCCTCTACTGTATTAAGTTCAAAGGTGATGTTTCCAAGTTTATAAACTCGCCTATACTTTTTAACCCAGACATCCTCTTTAAAACCAAGTCGCTCTAAAATTTCCTTCATTTTATTAAAATCTTCCACTCCGACCTCTATCTCATCAAATTCCTCATTCTTCTCGTCTTTAATCTCTTTATATCCCAAAATTACTTTATTGAGATTAACAATATGTCTAATGCGGAGAAGATCAGGAAGAGGAAGATCAAAATATAAATCCTCCTGTACTTCCTCTCCAATAAATGTTGCTCCAAGAGCCTTTATTTTACCTTCAATTTCATTAAAATCTACTTTAAATTTAACCTCAACCTCCATTCTAGATCCCCATTAAAAGACCTTTAATCTCTTCTCCCTTTTTAAAATCTTTGATATAGTGAACTGAAACATTTTTTACACTGGGTATGCTCTTAATGTTTTCCTCAATGCATTTCAAAAGCTCCTCTTTACTATCCGCCCCAACTAACGCAATTATTCTTTCCTCTTCAGTTTTTCCAACCAGAAGAACATTGGGCAACATGGCCAAATTTCTCGAAACATATTCAAGGTATTTATCTAAAAAGTCTTCAATGACTGGTTTTTCTAATTCCAAGACAACAAACGCTATCTCGTTAGGTCTCGCACTTTTGCCCAGAACAATTGTATACCTCTCTATAACTCCCCTTTCTATAAGTTTCTTTATTCTGAAATGTATGGTGGACTCAGGTTTATTTAACCTTTCACTCATTTCTGATATCGTTAGACGAGCATCTTCTCGAAGGAGCTTCAGAATTTCTCTATCTAAATCGTCAAGATATACCACCTTACTCCCCCCATCGTTTGTACAAATTATGAGGTAGTCCAAGAATATCTAAAATTTTTCCAATTATAAAGTTAATCATATCGTCTAAACTTTTAGGTTGAGGGTAAAACGCTGGAGATGCTGGCATAACTATTGCTCCAGCTTGGGTAACTTTCGACATGTTCTGGATGTGGATTAAGTTCAATGGCGTCTCCCTAATTAAAAGTACTAATTTTCTGCGTTCCTTTAAGGCCACATCAGCTGTTCGTGTGATTAAATTATCAGCAAATCCATTTGCTATGGCACTTAAGGTTTTCATTGAACATGGGGCAACTATAACAGCATCAAACTTGTATGAACCAGAGGCTATTGGGGCCGATAAATCCTTTTCATGAAAATCAGGTTCAAACTCGATGCCCAATTCATATTGAACAACTTTTAAACCAGTTCCCGATGCGATAGAGACGACCTCATGACCCAAACTTCTCAAAACCTCTATTAAACGGATGCCATAAATTGCACCACTTGCTCCAGTAATTGCAACGACAACTTTCATGTTTTACACCTCTCCTCTTAAGAAGATGTTTGAATTTAATGTTTAAAACACTTATTAGCTCGTCACTAATTACTCCATTACTTAAAAATGTTTATAAATATCCACCGCTTATAACTTTAATTAGGGAAAAGCATGAAAGAGAATGGATACAGTGCAATACTACTCAAGAAAGCTATAGAATTGATAAATACGTTAGATACTAAAGCACTAGTCATAATTGGGATCCAACCCAAAAATTTGCTTAAAATGAAGATTCCAGTGGTTATAATCGGAAACGAAGCAGAAGAAAAACCTGCTAATTTCCATTATCTCCGGTTGCCCCTTTCTTTAGGAACAAAAAATCTCGTGAACTTAGCCTCAAGCTTTATGATCACCAACGAGATAATTCATGAAAAAGACCTTTTTGTTTATGTGACTCCTTCTTCTTTAGGAATTCGTAGAGCTGAAAAAACAGTTAAAGCTAAAGATGAATTCTTTTTACAAATAGAACATATATTCCGAGAAGTCCTTGAGTTAGCCATAGAACTAAGTCTAGAAGGAAGAGAAGGTAAGCCCGTGGGCACAATATTTGTAATAGGAGACACAAGGAATGTTATCCGCCACTCTTACCAGATGGTACCAAATCCATTCAAAGGATACAAGATAAACATCTTGGACCGAAGCACGCGAGAAATAATAAAGGAATTTGCCTTCTTGGATGGAGCTTTTGTTATAAATAAATCGGGTAGAGTCTTGTGTGCAGGAAGATACTTAGATATTGATCTTAAAAAAACAGCTGTAAGAATCCCTTCGGGCTTAGGAAGTCGACATTTAGCAGCTGCAGGAATATCAAAGTTAACAAAAGCTATTGCAATCACAGTATCAGAAAGTGGAGTTGTTAGAGTATTTAAAAACGGAAAAATCATTTTTGAATACAATCCCAGGTTGGACTAAAAGAAAAAAGATCAGAAGAGCCATTGATTTTCAATACATTCATCACATGGTGGTTTTTCTGCTGCGATAGCTTTAAACTTTGTATAAATGCACTCTGGAAGTCCCAAAGGACATCTCTCTGGTGTAAGTTCCGGTCTAACTTTTGTTGGATCGAGCTTTATCCTCAGATATGCCTCGTACTCCTCCACTTTCTTCCATGGAAGCACTTTTGCACCATATATAACAAGGTTGTCGTAGATTTTAGCGTAGTCTCCAACTACTGCATTCTCTTTCAAAATAACATTTTTTCCAACTACAACGCCCTCTCCGAGTATGGAATCCTTCAATTCGCTTCTCTCCTTTATTATATCATTACCTAGGAGAATTGATCTTTTAAGATACACTTTGTCCTCCACAACGGTATTTGGACCAATATATGTATACGCTTTAATCTTGACACCATGCCCTATTTTGACTCCACTATCTATATAGACAGGCCCTTGGATCTCCACATCCTCTGGAACCTCAGTACCCTCTTTAACCGTATAATACCCGTTATTTTTAGCGATTTCGTCTAGAATAAGCTGGTGGGCATAGAAGAAATCCTCTGGAGTTCCCAAGTCTACCCAGTAATTATTTCTAGGCATCATATAACCGTGTGCTAATCCCTGAGCAACAAATTTCGGAAGAACTTCCCTCTCAAAATAAATCTCTTTGCCTTTTGGTATCTCGTTAAGAATCTCTTTGTTAACCATGTATATTCCAGCATCTATCAGATTGCTCTTGGGCCTTAAAGGTTTTTCTTCAAAATCAACTATTTTTCCTTCTTCATCAGTTACTACCACACCGTATTTTTCTGGATCGTAGACTTTTGTGAGGGCTACTGTGATAAGGGCATCATTTGCTTTGTGTGCCTTTATAAGCTCTTCAAAGTTAAAATTGGTAAACACATCGCCATAAATTACCAAAAATTCGTCACTTACTACGTCTTCAACATTTTTAAGCGCCCCGCCTGTCTCCAGAGGCATTGGATCGTTAATGAAACGGATGTCCTTGGGATAATCACTCATCTTGTCTTCAATAAATTCTCTAATCTCGCCCCTCATGTAGTGAACTGAAAGTATGACCTCATCAATTTCACTTATTTTTTGCAAATTTTCAAGGATATACTGAAGATTCGGCCTACCAAGAACTGGGATCATTGGTTTGGGTCTAGTTGAAGAGAGTGGCCTTAACCTTGTTCCGAAACCGCCAGCAAGAATAACTGCCTTCATATTATCACCAATAATACATTAGAGTCATGGCCTTAAATATTTTACGTGGATTAAATATACCCTCAGTGAACATGTTTTGAACCATGTACATTAGACACCTTCATTTTTTCATCTGATATATATTGCCTTTAAAAACAATACAGCTCCCTGGACAAATCTTTTTCAGAGGACAACTCCCACATGATTCTCCTATTTCTATTTTTTCAACATATCCCAAACTCTCAAGAATCTTTATAATTCCCTCCACTTCTTCTACAGACATCTCTAACCTCTCAGCTATCTCTTTTGAGGTTCTTACACCCTCTTTTATCAACTCCAAGACATCATCCAGCTTTCCCATACACCTCACCAGCAATAATTAAAGATCCAGGAATAGCCCAATATTATAGACTAAAACTCCAATAACGCTTGAGAGCAATAAGTTATAGATCACGGCTACTGTGGCCCATTTATTTCCTCCCTCAGCTCTTATTGCTCCAATAGTAGCTATACATGGAATATAAAGGGTAGTAACTAAAGCTAATACAAATGCCTGCAACGATGTCATTGCAGCGCGCATCAGCATTATCAAAGCTTCTTCATTTTCACCTATACCGTAAATTACACCGTAAGTTGCAATAACGTTCTCTTTAGCAATTATTCCAAAAATCAGGCTCACAGCTGCTTTCCAATCAAGTCCCATAAGCATTGTGAAGGGCTCAAAAACTCTTCCAAGTTTCTCTGCATAACTTAATCCACTTCCTATAGCCTGAGGATAACTACTAAGATACCATATTGCAATTGAGCCAAAAAGTATTACTGTCCCTGCTTTTCTCAAAAATTCCTTACTTCTCTCCCAAGAGTGAATTAAAGCAATTTTCCAAGATGGTATAGCATATTCCGGAAGTTCCATCACAAAGGGATTTTCCTCTCCTTTAATAACAAACTTTCCAAGTATTAGTGCTGAGAGTAGAGCAAGAAAAAGTGAGATTGCATATACTCCAACGGCCACCAATGCTTTATGCTCACTAAAGAATGCTCCAGCCAAGAAAGTTATTACAACCATCCTCGCACTGCAAGGCACGAGAGGATTAACAAGCATGGTGAGTATTCTATCTCTTTCATCTTCCAGTGTCCGTGTAGACATTATTGCTGGGACATTACACCCAAAAGCAAGCACCATTGGAATGAAACTCTTACCTGGAAGCCCGAATATACGCATGATCCGTTCCATAACAGTGGCAGCTCTTGCCATGTACCCACTATCCTCAAGTATTGACATTGCAACAAACAGTAGAAAGACTAGTGGGAAAAAGCTCAACACTGAGCCCACTCCACCTATAATTCCATCAACAATAAGCCCTCTAAGGGCTTCATTTCCAATATGGGGAGCTATAAGTTGACCGAATGAAACAAAGGTGTTATCTAAAAATTCTTGCAGAGGCGTTCCGATAGTGAATACAAATCTGAATAAGAGATAAAATACCCCAAAAAGACTAAAAATACCATATAATGGGTGAGTGAGGATCTTATCAATATAATCGCTAAAGGTTTCATGAACTTCTCCAAAATGAATAACGAATTGGTGCATTAACTTGTCAATGAATTCATACTTTTGATTGGCAATGACTATATCTAAAGGATGCTTGTAATATTTCTCTAACTCGCTTATGTGGATAAGTATTTCATCCATTTTTTTAGAGCCTAAATAATTCAAAACAAGCTTTATTACTTCTTGGTCTCTTGTAAGGAGTTTTATGGCAAGCCAACGAACATTATAGCATTGAGCTAAAGGGGTTTCATTTAAAATACCAGATATATGTCCTATCTCCCGTTCTATAGGTTCATCATAAATCGGAGTAATTGGGTTCGTGGTTGCTTTTCCCTCTGCCATTTCAGATATCATTGCTTTCAATTCCTCAATCCCTTCCCCATTTTTAGCATTCATAGGGATCACTGGAACCCCAATAACTTTTTCCATTTTCTTTACATCAAAGCTTATTCCTCTCTTTTTTGCAATATCTATTTTGTTAAGAGCAATTATCACATTTTTAATTCCCATTTCAAAAATTTCCATTGTCAAGAAAAGATTCCTCATAAGAGATGATGAGTCCACAATATCAACTACCACATTGGCGTTACCACCAAGCAGGAAATTCCTTGCAATGAGTTCATCAATAGAATTAGCAGTAAGAGAATAAGTACCTGGCAAATCTACAACCAAAAATTCCTTATTGTGATACTTCAATATTCCCTCTTTCTTCTCGACCGTTACACCCGGCCAATTTCCTACATGTTGTCTCAGCCCTGTTAAAGCATTGAATATAGTAGTTTTCCCTACATTAGGGTTGCCTGCCAAGGCTATAACTTTTAACCCTTGTTTCTTGTTTTTAGAGATATCCTTGAAGTCATGACACTCGTTCATTACCGCTCCCTCCTAACAATTATTCTCTCTGCAATCCCTCTACCCAAAGCAAGCCTTGTACTACCAAGAGCAATAATATACGGGCCTGAAAAACCAGCCTTTATAACTACGATTTTTGTCCCTGGAGCAATCCCCATTCCCAGAAGCCTCTGTCTAACCCTATGGCCCCCTTGAACATTAACAACAGTCCCCCTTTCCCCCTCTCGCATCTGACTTAATCGTACATACATGGTCATCACCATTAGGCAAACCTAATTTCATTTATGAAATGCATAGATTGCCTTAAAAAGATTTGGTGAGTCTAAAATCCTAAAGAAGTTTGAATATCAAAGAGAGATGGTTCCAGTGTTTGTTCTTAAAAGGTCTCATTATTACATAATAGAAAGCATTTAAGGATAAAATACAAAAAGTTATTAAATCATTTCAAAGGAGAACACAAAAAGTGGAGGAAGAAAAGAAAACATCTCTTGGTTTTGATGAAAAATGTTGAAGGAGCACTTGCATATCTTCTGGGATGACTGACAGGAATAATCTTTCTCCTGCTTGAAAAGGAGAGTTATTTTGTGAGATTCCATGCAATGCAATCAACAATTACATTCCTTGCGATAACAATAATTGATATAATATTTGGAGCAATTCCATTTTTTGGGTGGATACTAGGTTCACTAGTAACATTAGTTGGACTTATCTTTTGGATACCCGGCATGGCAAAGGCTTACCAAGGTGAATACTACAAATTCCCAATAGTAGGAGAAATAGCGGAAAAACAAGTAGAGAACTTTAACATCTAGCCTTCTCTCTTTTGCTCCTTCCACTCTTCTAGCAAAGTTAATAATAAACCCAATGCTACTGGTCCAATGACAATTCCTTTTATTCCAAATGCCATTATGCCTCCAAAGATTCCAATCAATGCAAGTGCAGAGTTCATTTTTGCCCCTTCTGCGACTAATTTTGGCCTAATTGTGATGTCCGGTCCGGGGGATATGAGAAGGGCTCCATAAATTGCAAACATTATTCCTGCAAATATTTGTCCTTGCGTAAGGAGGTATATTGCTCCCACTAACCATACCAACCACCCACCAATAACAGGGAGAAGTTCAAGCACCACACAGACAATACCTGCAGCGATTGATCCGCTTAAATCTGCAACCCTGAATACATAAAAGCCCAATGTTAATATAATGCCCTTAGAAACACTTAACATGAGCCATGTTCTCAAGATGGCATTTAAGGTATCTCTTGCTTTTTCAATCAACTCTATGCCAAGATCCCTCCTCTCTTCCGGAAGGAGGCTATAAAGTTCAGCTGAAAGGCTATGAGAATGAATCAGTATACCATAAAACACCACTATAAAAATAATCGCTTGTAAGAGTAACTTTGGAATTGAAAGAGTATAACTCAAAAGATATTCACTCAATTTCTCCGAAACCCGTTCAAATAAAATTGTAGCTGATTTTGCTATATCAGGAGGAAGATCAAGACTTATGAACCATTCAAGGGATTCGTTTATATAATTCACAAGAGATCCCGTAACATCTCTGAACCACAAAGCTACTCCAAAAATAAACCCTACGAGCAAAAGACTCATAATAGCTGAAAACACAATTGCTGACTCTCTTGATCCAATTTTCTGAGCAAGCCTTGTATGAGCCGGGTGAAGAATATAAGCAACAGTTAAGGCGAAAATGATCGATGTTATTAATGGCTCAACGGTTTTCCAGACTACAAAAAGAATAATAATCGATACCACAAACCATATAACATGTTCAGTCCTCATATCATCCTCTCCCCAAATACTTAATGAGTAACTCCCTTGCATGAGGCTTATTAAATACAAAGAGGATTTTCTTGCCCCCATCAATCAGGAAGTTTCTCCCAATTACTAACAACCCGTCCTTGAATTTGTATATTTCAGAAGTTTCTATATCAAGTGACCTTTTAATTTCTTCTGGGACTTCTATTTCATTTAGCAAAGATTTTGCCTTATCTATTAAGGCTCTTGTAATAAATTTGGGCCTACTTAAATCCAGGTTCTCTGGAACAATTTCACTGGACTCCATATAGACCCCCCAGAATTCTTTGGCACATTCAAATGGATAAACATACTCAGTACCATAAATTGGAGAGTAAAGCTCAAATATCACAGCAAGCAATATTCTCCTAGCATTTTTTCCATAATATTCAATTTTCAGGTTAAACTTGCCATCTTCAAATCCATTTTCAAATATATTAAGATGTTCTTCACATTTCATCACTTCACCTCCTAATATAGGATAGGGCATAATTTGGAGGCATATAAAGTGAGGAACTCTGATAAATTCCAAAATCTACTTTTTGCGTGCTATATAACACAACGTTGGCACTTTTTACGTTCAAAATTTCTTCCAGCGCACTTATAGTGAAGTCCAAATCTCCAGTATCATCCACCAGTGTTCCTTTAACCTCACTTGCAAACCACACTCTTCCATCTCCATATTTCCTTGTGGTGTTCAGATCAAGATTCCTCCCTTCACCCACAACTTGAAGGAAATACTCAAAATACGTGTTAACTTCGTTTTTTATCATCTCTCTTTCTTCTTCTGTTAGATCTCTCCATTCAGCACCAGTATCTTTGTATTTACCGGTTTTAAAGACGTTTACTTTTACTCCATTTTGAGCATAATTCTGCTCAAGATCATAGTGGACATAGAGAACTCCTATACTACCTACCTCTGCAAGTGGGTCTGCTATTATTTTATCTGCAGCACAAGCTATCAAATATCCTCCAGAAGCTGCCATACCCCCCGTATAAGCCACTATAGGTTTTTCATAAGAAAGTTTCTTTAATTCCTTGTAAATGGTTATCACCGGCCCTACGTACCCTCCAGGACTTTCAATCCAGAGGACAACTCCCCCAATATTATCATCATTTCTTATTTCTCTTATTTTGGATATTACATCAAAGGCTGCGGTTTCATCAATAGGCCCCACCACAGGAAGAATAGCTATTGTAACATTTGCTTTCTCAGTTCTATTGGTTCTTAATTGTCCTTTTATGTATTCCAACTCTTTTTGGAGTTCTTCTATTTTTGCTTGAAGAGCTATAGTGGCATTACTCTCAACCTCTTTTACTGTCCCATTATAAACTACTGTGACATTGCCTCTCTCTTGTATGGCTTTCTGAAGCTCATTATTATTAATGTAAAGGAGAACATTTCCAATTATCGCTAATGCTAAAAGCAATGTGAGAATAAAACTCAGGTATTTCCATATCTCCCTCTCCACTAGAATCACCTAAAATGAAATAACTTTGGAAACTTTTAAATTTGGTGTTTTCATAATCTTTATCAAAAAGTGAAAGGTGTAAAAATATGGAGATAGGAGTCAACATATATCCACAGTTTTTAAACAATGGGAAAACCCTCCCATCCGTTCTAGCAGATTTGAAAATTAAAGATTACGATTTTGTCCAGATATTCCCACATGCGCTTGGACTAATAAAAAATGGTCAAGTTGTGGAAAAGGGTCTTCGATCAATAGAAAATGCTCTAAAAGGAGTGGGAGTAAAGTATACTATTAGAATGCCCACTTCAGTGAATCTTAGAGATAATACCTATTATAGCAGGCATTTCAATGTAGCTAAAGCCGTAATTGATGTTGCGATAAAGCTTGGAGCTAAGATAGTTGTTATGCAGAGTGGCCGTACTGGAAGATTAGACTTGGAAATAGAGGCCCTCCAACAACTTGCTGAAATGGCAGAAAATTTTGGAATCAAAATTGCTTTAGAGAACACATATAGTGTTAAGGATACCCTCTATGTAGTTGAAAGCATCAACAAGGAAAACTTGGGTTTCGCACTTGATCTTGGTCATGCGTTTCTTAGTGCCCAAGGTGATGAAAACAAATTCTTAGAAGATGTGAAACTAGGAACAGAAAAAACAATAATTCTAATGATTCATGATAATTTTGGAAAGTTCTTTCCAAAAGTCGACCCCATTGATGCATTAGCTTACGGAGTAGGGGACCTTCACCTAATGCCTGGAGAAGGAAAAATCCCATTTGGAAAAACCCTTAGGTTATTTGGAGATGTCCCTCTTTTACTAAAAATAAAGAATCCTGAGACCTTCGCAAACCTACCAACCAAAAGAGGATTAATAGAACTATTGACCAGTATTTAAAGGGCTAATCTTTCTTTTATAATTTTTAAAAGCTCTCCAAAGGCATTCCCAATTACTTCTTTTTTTCTGGACGGATGGGTAATATCAGAAGAGAAGTTTTTCGAAAGAATATCTACCGCTTCATCTATGCTCATCTCTCCCTCGAACCAAGCATAAGCTATTATAGCCTCCGCTATATCCCCTTTCCCATGTTTATCTGTCCTTGGAGGAACACAATGCAAAAGGCCTGCCTTTTCAAGACCTATTGTGAGAGAAGCATTGGGAACTCTACCAGCATTTGGATAGCCAAGATATCTACTTAACGCCAGGGAAAAAATAAAGTTGACGAGAGAGTCTCCGAACCTAGAGAGATTTTTGTCAGTGAAATCTTTAGAATATTTTATCATAACAACCACTTACCGAACAAATAAGAATATGAAAAATCATTTTTTTATGACTCCTTCCCAAACTTCGAGGACATCTTTAGCCCTATCGAATATTTTTTGAGCTGCTTCTTCTAAAGCTTTTTCTGGAGTTATTTTACCATCCGTGGATATCCTAAATCTTGGTTTTCTTGCCATTAGTACTGGGTGTTCTATAGTATATGCTGCAAATGTAACATGTTTGTTCTCATGAAGTGTCTCACTAAGCAAATTGGCGAATGTATGATCTTCTCCTACCAGATAAAACTCAAGCAAGTTTTTATCACGCTTTATAACTTCAATCTTCATTTCCCCCACCCTCCAACTTTTTGAGCATAATTTCCATAGCTTGCTCCTTATTCTTCACAAGTTCATATTTAAATTTATCCTCTTTATACTCTGCAACACCAAAATCAACGGCTAATTCCAAAACTTCCTGTGGATCAATATTGAGAGTAACAGATATGGGGGCAATTACCTCCCTTATTTGTCTTGTTGTTTGGAGAGAGATATCAGTTAAGACCTCTCCAAGCTTTTTAACCAGGTTTACTATCTCACCCCAAGAAAGAGAGCTTATAAGCTTATCCCCTTTAAGATCAGCATGTTCCCCTAAAAGCTCAAGGGTTTTTGTTAATGTAGGTATTGAAATGCTAACTCCGGCCTCTCTGAAGATATCGTTAACATTGTATTGGTAGAAGCCCTTCCTATCAGGATAGAGACGGGATCTAACCCTGTAATGTATTTCCCTGACTTTCTCCATAGCCTCTCTTATTTCATCTTTTGTCCCCTGAATATTGATTTTAAGGGAGTTCAGTTTGCCATGAACATAAATGAAGGCAGGTAACTCAATTTTTTGGAGCTCCTTCATTAGCTCTTCTTTTTCCAAATCATCTTTGACATGAATGACTATGACTTTCTTAGCTCTCATACCTCACACCCTATTCCAGTCTCAGTTTTCTATAATAAGTTGATAATTTTCTAGATTCACTTCTCCCACATTTTGGACAAACAAGCGCATTTCCTTTTCTTACCAGAGATACCTTACATGAAGAACATAACGCATAAATTACACCCAAATCAGGCTCTCTTGTTGTAAGCTGTATTGGACTCTTGTTATTTGTCAAAACTTTCGCTCTTACTATGTCTCCAATTTTAAATTCACTGTTCATAGACTCCACATACCCATCCTTAACTTGAGACACATGAATCCCAGCCAATTTTGAAGTCGCTATTTCTCTATATCCTTTCCTTCCTTCAATTTTAAGCAATTCAACTATCGCTGCTTGAGACTTTACCTCCAGAACTCTAGCTATCACAATATCCCCCACCTGCGGAAGTGGGGGAACATCAGTTACTGGTTCTACTGAAATCTCTATTTTTTCTAAATCTATCTTAACTCTCCCCATTCTTGCGGCGTAGAGTTCTCCATTTTCTTCAATTACCCCTTCACCTGGAAGAAATTCCTCAATAACACCAAGATAATCACCAGGAAGAACCAATTCTCCATTTTCTACCGTTTTCTTTTTAGGTTCAACCATTCTTCCACCACCACTAATCTTAAACCAATTAAACTTTTAAGTTTATGGATAAGGAAACGGCACAACTGACCTCCTCCCCGCCCTGAAGGGCGAGGCTTTCAAAAGAAAAAGTAAAATCCAAGACCTGTATGCAATACCAACTAGCTCTCTCCTTAACTCAAACGAGAGGTTTTCAAAATACATAAAAAGGTTAATAGTAACTTTTATGTAGCTTATCTAAGTTAGGATTAGGTGGTGATATAAATGAGAATATTGCTGATACATAGCGACTACCTTGAATACGAAGTTAAAGATAAGGCCTTAAAAAAACCAGAAGAAATAAGCGAGAATCAAAAAAAGGGAAGGCTTGATGAGGTTTTAGCTGTATTTATGAGTGTTGAAAAAGTTGATGAACAAAACCCTGAAGAAATCGTGAAAAAAGCTGTAAAAGAAATAGAGGAAGTTGTTTCTCAGGTGAAAACAAACAACATTTTTGTGTACCCATTTGCTCATTTAAGCAGTGAACTTGGCTCTCCTGATGTAGCCCTTAGGATACTAAAAGAAATAGAAAATGAGCTCAAAAACAAGGGTTATAACGTTAGAAGGGCCCCATTTGGTTATTATAAAGCATTCAAACTTAGCTGCAAAGGCCATCCTCTAGCAGAGCTTTCAAGGACAATTGTTCCTGGTGAAGCCAAGAAGGAAGAAGAAGTCCCAGAAGCTCTTAAGAAGGAAGAAGAACTCGTTAGTTATTGGTATATATTGACACCTGAGGGGGAGCTTGTAGAGGTCGATAAGTTTGACTTTTCCGGATATGAAAATCTCAAAAAGTTTGCAAACTATGAGATAAATAAGAGCAGGCTCGTTACAGAAGAGCCTCCCCACGTAAAAATAATGCTTGAGCAGGAACTTGTGGACTATGAAGAGGGAAGTGACCCAGGGAACCTCAGGTACTACCCAAAGGGAAGACTAATCAAGTCCCTTCTGGAAAACTATGTTACAGATAAAGTCATTGAATATGGCGCAATGGAAGTAGAGACACCTATTATGTATGATTTTGAACATCCTGCCCTAGAGAAATATCTAAACAGATTTCCTGCAAGACAGTATGTAGTTAAGAGCGGAGACAAAAGATTCTTCTTAAGGTTTGCAGCTTGCTTTGGTCAGTTCCTTATAAAGAAAGACGCTACAATCAGCTATCGCCACCTGCCACTTAGAATGTATGAACTCACAAGATATTCATTTAGAAGAGAAAAACGCGGAGAGTTAAGTGGTCTTAGAAGACTTAGAGCCTTTACAATGCCCGATATGCATACGGTTGCTAAAAACCTACAGCAGGCCATGGAAGAGTTTAAGAAGCAGTACAAACTGAGTATGGAAGTGCTTAAAGGAGTTGGACTAACACCTGAGGATTATGAAGTAGCAATAAGGTTTACAGAAGACTTTTGGAATGAAAATAAGGATTTCATAGTAGATCTCGCCGGAATAATTGGCAAACCGGTCCTTATAGAGATGTGGAAACAGAGATTTTTCTATTTCATACTAAAATTTGAATTTAACTTTGTAGACAATCTCGACAAAGCTGCAGCCCTAAGTACAGTCCAGATAGATGTCGAAAACTCTCAAAGATTTGGGATCACCTACTATGATGAGGAAGGGCAAGAAAAGTACCCACTGCTCCTTCACTGCTCCCCCAGTGGTGCAATAGAACGTGTTATGTATGCAATACTAGAAAAACAAGCAAAAATTATGAAAAAAGGCAAAAAACCAATGTATCCACTATGGCTCAGCCCCATTCAAGTAAGGATTATTCCGGTGAGTGAGAAGTATCTGGACTATGCCCTTTACATTGCAGGGAAACTGGAAGGTGCAAAGATAAGAGCAGATGTAGATGATAGAAACGAGAGACTCAACAAGAAGATTAGAGAAGCCGAGAAGGAGTGGATACCATATATAATCGTGGTGGGGGAGAACGAGAAAAGAATGGGAGTTATCACAGTTAGAAAGAGGGAAGACAACAAGCAGTACGAGATACAGGTTGAAGATTTGATAAAAGAGATAAGACAGAAGACAGAAGGGTTCCCATACAAACCAAGACCCCTACCTCCACTGGTAAGTATGAGACCAAAGTTCAGGGGGTGATCTCCCTCTTAATTTTATTTTTGAATTAAGGAGAAAAAGAAGAGATTTATTCCTCTTGAGTCTTTGGCCCACCGAGCATCTCCTTCAGAAAAGTCTGTGCTTCTGGGGCAAACTTGTTTTGGGAAACTTCCTCTCCAAATTTGTTGAAGATTTTCCCTTCAAGGAAATTCAGCTCAAAGATCTCGTACTCTTCACTGTCTTTTTTTGCAACACTGATGTTATGTTTGGCAAGATGCTCTGGAACGCTCTCTATATCAATATATTTTCCGCATTTTTCACATTTGTAGAACTGCCAGAATACATAATCCTGTCCATTCATCATGTTGCTTTTGAGATGTCTTATCAAAGGACCCCCCAAATATTCATAGGTGTCCTCCTGCACGAGTCTTCCATCTCTCTCAATAACTCTAAACCCGCTCCATACTATGTGATCGTTAATGTCCATGAGAGTGGCCTTTAAAAATCTCTCAGAAAGTATGAAAACACCATTTTTAATATAAAACGTGTTGTTGTTTGGGATAACTGCAATATCGATTCCTGGCCCGTTTTTTTGTTCACTTAGTTTTTCAGCCTTCTCTTTGCTTCCTACGACACTTATTCTTATAGGAAGCTCACTTTTCCTGTGATGTCCTATAATCGTGTCTTCATAAATGTGCCAGTGGTAATCATCTAATGCCCTTATTTTTGCATAAACCCTTTTCACATCTGCATTCAGCTCACTGTATTTCATTCACACCACCGTCAAGATTTCATCCTTAGAATTAATAAGTTTTCCCGGAAAAATTTAAAAAGGGTTACAATAGCGAAAAAATCTTTTAAAGTCTAAAGAATAGAAGGATATGGAGTGATACAATGCTTCCACAAGAAGTAGAAGAACTCATAAGAGAAATGAGTGAAGAGCGAATTCGGGGAGCTTCTTACCTTGCACAGATGGGTGCTAAAGCTTACGCAAGGCTTGCTGAGATTCTTGAAGGAGAAGAATTTCTTAACGGATTAAAAGATCTCGGAGTTGAGATCCTCAATGTGAATCCAACAATGGCATCCCTTTACAATCTAGTGAGATTCATTCCAATAATTGATAATCCTGAATTCGTAGCTGCAAAAGCCAATGAGTTCATACGATTAAGTGAAGAGGCAAAACGTGAGATCGGAAACATTGGAAGTGAACTTATAGACCAGAATGAAATTATAATCACTCATTCTTATTCTTCAACGGTTCTTGAAATCTTAAAAAAAGCCAAAGAAAAAGGAAAGGCCTTTAAAGTAATTATAAGCGAAAGTGGACCTGATTATGAGGGACTATTTTTTGCCAAAAAACTTGAAGAGTTTGAAATTCCATTTGAAGTTATAACAGATGCACAGTTGGGCCTCTTTGCAAAGAATGCGACTTTGGCTTTAGTTGGAGCCGATAATATCACCAAAGACGGCTATGTATTCAATAAAGCCGGGACATATTTACTAGCTCTGGCATGTAATGACAATGGTATTCCGTTTTACGTGGCCGCTGAGACCTTTAAAATCCATCCAGAGGCAAGAGCAGAGGACATTAAGATCATCGAAAGAAAATTCAAGAGAGATCATATAATAATACGAAACTATCTCTTTGATGCAACACCTTGGAAATACATAAGGGGAATAATCACAGAATTGGGTATTTTGGTGCCACCAAAAGAGATCTAAAAATAAAAAACAACATTTAAAAGTTTAACTCGTTAAGGCAGAGAGAGTTAGTTTCATCCTAGCATATCTACACTCTTATCCCATATCTTCTCCGCAAGCTCTCTTTTGCCCATGAGCTGGGGCTTTTCAATTGATCTAACCTTTTTCTTAAAAAAGAACCCCCTTATGGTTTAATAAATAAAGAAAAGATCAAAGAGCAATTACTTCGGCATCTCTTTAATGTGGACGTCCATCTGCGGGAACGGTATCTCAATGCCCTCTTTCATGTACAGCTCGTAGATGCCCTTCGTCAGGTCTACCTTGACTGCCCAGTGGTCCTCGGTCTTGGTCCAAGCGCGGAGCTGCAGGTTGATAGAGGAATCTCCAAGGCCCGTTATTATAACGCTCGGCTCAGGGTCATTCAGCAGCTTCGGATGGTTTTTCATGAGCTCCATGGCGAGCTTTACTGCTTTATCGAGGTCAGTGCCATAAGCCACGCCAACGTCAACGCTAACCCTCCTAGTTGGCATCCTAGTGTAGTTGGTTATGACATTCCCCCAGACGAGCTTGTTCGGTATCGTTATGAGGACGTTGTCTGGCGTTAGGAGCTCGGTGCTCATGACTCCAACGGCCTCGACCTTTCCAGTCTGGCCGGCAATGGTTACCACGTCCCCCTTTTCAAAGGGCCTCAAGGCGGCGAGCCACACTCCGGCCGCAAGGTTTGTGAGGGTGTCCTGCATTCCAAAGCCGAGTATCAGGCCTATCACAGCTGAGAGTCCGAGGACGACGGAGCCGACCTCCACTCCGAGTGCCCTGACCGCCAGCAGGATTACTGCCACGTAGAGAAGAGCACTTAGGAACCTTGCGAGGAACTCAATGACAAGCCCCGAGAGCTTTGTCTTCTTTAACCCCTTCTTGAAGGAGGCCACGATTATTTTGGCCACTATAAAGCCCACTATCAGGACTAACACAGCCGTGATTATTTGCATAGGGGTTATTCCCACGTAAGGCAAGGGCTTGTCCAAGACTACCATGCAATCACCTCCAGAGAGTTTCTAAATATGTATATAGGGAGTACAAGCATAAAAAGTTTATGGCTAACCGGAAATCATCGAAATTATTTCATCAAAGAGTCTTTCCGCAAGCTCGCGCTTGTTCATTCTCGGCAGTTTCTTTGTAAAGTCTTTTCCAACGAGTATGGCCTCGTTCTCCTCGCTGCCGAAGGCTTTGAGTGTGTTTGCCACGACTATGTCGCTTCCAGCCCTTTCGATTTGCTTCCTCGCGGCTTCAATTAGCTCATCCTCGCTGAGGCCTGTTTCAGCTTTGAAACCGACGAGGAAAACATCTGGTTGAAGTTCCTTAACTCTGTCTATTATCTTCGGCGTAGGTTCAAGCTCAAGCGTTAAAGCTTTTCCGCTCTTTATCTTTACACTGACCTTATCCTTAATACGGAAATCGCTTACGGCCGCAGCCAGAATAACAATATCGTACTTCTTGCTATTCAGCTCGTTCTCTATTACCTCAAGCATTTCTTCAACGGTCTCAACTTCAACTTGGTTCTCCACAAAGCTTGGCACACTCCCCTTGGTTCTTATCAAAGTAACCTCTGCCCCCCTGAATTCCGCCTCCTCTGCTAATGCTACACCCATCTTGCCGCTGCTCCTGTTTGTTATGAACCTTATTGGGTCAATGTATTCTCTCGTTGCTCCAGCAGTTACGAGGACTCTCTTTCCAGCCAGATCTTTTCTGTGGAGCTTTTTAATTACGTGATAAACAATTTCTTCAACGCTTGCCACCTTTGCCTTTCCTTCCTCGAATCTAGACCCGATAAATTCAACTCCGAGCTTTTTGAGCTTCTCTATGTTCTCCTTAACTATCGGGTGCTCATACATTGTGAAGTGCATAGCTGGAGCAATCATTATTGGAGTATGGGCAAAAGCAGTCGTTACGACAGTTGTAACTGGTGTATCATCAATTCCACAGGCTATTTTCGATATAGTATTGGCCGTTGCAGGACAGACCAAGACCAAATCTACTTTGTTTTCGTGCTCTCCAGCAAGTTCAACATGCTCTACAAATCCCGTGATCTCTGTGACAACCGGATTGCCAGTAGCAAATTCCATAGCATAGGGATGGATTATCTTTTGGGCACTTGGGCTCATAACGGCATGAACTTCAGCTCCATGTCTTATGAGCTCCCTTGCGAGCTTTACACACTCAACGGCCGCTATACTTCCAGGTATAGCAAGGACTATTTTCTTCCCAACAAGCTTCCTGCTCTTTGTCGCATATATCAGCTTGACATGATGAAGCATTTTCTTCACCAAGGTAGACTTGGAAAAGAGAATATTTAAGGTTGCTGTTTTATGGGGAAATCCTCCTAAACTCCCTATACAAGAGAGAAAGCTGTCTTTCCTCAAAAGTCCTTTCATCCACAACAAGAACAAGAATCGAATCCCTCAGCAAAATATGATCTTTCAAATTAAGAAGGAATTTAAAAGTCGGCTCAAACCCATTTTCTAAGATAAGATACTCTACTCCATCAAAAATTAGACCATGATCATGTGTAATCGTTTTGGTCACCCAATGAAGAATTTTCTCAAGATGTGTCGGTCTAACTGAATTCTCTTTTTCGATTTTGCTTATCCACAAGCATGGGAAATCATGTTTTTCAAAAAGATGATGATTTCTGACAATACCAACAAGCTTTTTATCCTTTAAAAGATTAGCAATAAGATAATCCACATCCAACGATGGATAAGCCCATGCTCCAGGAGAAAGAGGAGCCTCTTGTTGTTTTGGTTTTTTGTTTGTATTGAGAATCCCGAGAAAATTTCCTAATACTCCCAAAGCAAAGGGAAGAGAAGAGAGAATAAAGTAACCTTCTAAAAGTTTCTGCCCCAAAACAAGAGGTGGATTCATAAAATTAATCCAACTCATGCCACTCTCACATTTGTATTATTGAAGTATGTTCTTTATAAAATTATTGCTTATAAATTTCCAACAAGTTGAAGAAGTAACAAATACCAAACAATACTCATTTTTCCCTTACTGCATCTTCCTCGAACTTCTTCATCTCTTCTTTAGTCCCGACCCACACCACTATAACCGGCTCGACAGTTATCATACCATCCTTTATCATGGGTTTTATTTCGTTTATAGCTCTCTCTATCATATGACCCCTATCAACGGTCTCAATTATTATTGGCAAATCCGTGGAAAGCCTTAAAACGTCGCTTGAGTGCACTCTGCTCTTTTTTCCAAACCCATAAATACCCCTATAAACAGTTGCCCCAGCAAGTCCCATTTCTCTCAGTTTTTCGACTATTGCTTTGTAGAGCGGCCTTCCATGCCAAGTATCGTTTTCTCCTATATAAATTGTCATTCTTAAAGTATTCCAGTGCTCGATTTCTACCATACTTTCACCTCCTTGCAAGAACAAACCCTAAGAATACTAAGCTTACAGTTATTATAATGTTTGCCGAGATATTTAGAAGGGCAAGAAAATGCTCCCTCTCACGCAAAAGGCTAAACGTTTCATATGAAAAAGTCGAGAACGTGCTTAATCCCCCACAGAATCCAGTTCCGAAGAAAACTCTCCAATTGGGAGAGACCTCGTAACCAAAGAAAACCAAGCCGTAGAGATAGCCGAGCAGAAAACTTGCTATGCTGTTTACCAAGAGGGTTCCTACAGGAAAGTCTTTGTAAACGGGAAGCAGACCTGCAATGCTGTAGCGCATTATGGCACCAAGCATTCCTCCAACGCCAACTGCCAGGAGAACCTTAGCGTTCATTTTTCCTGCCCCCAAATTCCGACGTTAAAAGCCCAAAAGGTCATCAAGTGCCCTCAAAGCTCTATAAGTGTTCTGAAAGTTTGAGATGCCCATTTCAAGACTCCTTCTAAAGCCCCCGTTAGGGTTTTGAAGGGCTCTTATGAAGTTTATATGCTCCTTCACATATCGCGGCCTCTCACCGAGCAGTTTTAGCCCTCTTAATGCATAAAACGTTGGCTCCAGATAGGGTGGGAGAGAATAGGGCACCTCTGTGAAGCCCCCGTAAACCTCACATCTATGAAAGTGGCTTGTTTTTGGTATCTTGTAGTCCAAAGAATTGAGCGAATATATTGCCTGATAAGTCATGGTGGTTGTAGCTTGTTTTAATCCGTAGCCGTCCCCTTTTCTAAAGCTTTCGATGAACTCTTTTATTTTCTCTTTTTCTTCTGGAGAGATTTTGTGATTTGTTGCCTTGAGTGCTCTAAGCATCCAGTAAGTTGCTTCAAGTGGAGTTGCAGTCCCAAATTCCTCGCTCCCTCCAAGACCTACAGCAAACTTACCCTGGAGAGGATCATATTTTTCAAAGACCAGCGAAAGGCCGTCCTTTGCGAGGTCTTTTGCCCCTAAAATCGCCAACCCCTCAATTGCCATAGATACCGCAACAACTGCTTGTTGTGGCTTTAATGAGTCGTAAAGGAATCCTATAGTTTTCTCTTGCTCTGGAACTTTCATGCCTAGGAGGTCGTAGATTTTAACCGCATAGTAAGTGTCATTTATGTTTGTCTCATTCAAGAGGGAAACAAAGCAGTAACCTCCATCTTCATGTCTCCTCTCTTCAATATACTTTAAAATCTCTCTAAGCTTTACATAATCTCCTAGCTTCGAGCCCATTCTACCGCCTCCTAAAGTTTTAGCGGAGAACAGGCGTCATCAGCCCTTGTGGGCGGTTCGGGCCCGAAGCCCCGGGCGGACGCCATCGCCCAACGGCAAATCTTTAGGTAATTTTATAAGCTTTTCCTTTAGAAAGATAATAATAGCAACTAAGCTAGTGTGAGTTAACATGGAGCTCGTAGGATTTGTTCATGTGAGCAATACGTTCAATGAAAGATTAATAGCTAGAGTCTATAAGAGGGTTAATGCATATTTCAAATCAAAAAACCTTCCAATAAGGCTAGTTTATTTAGGAGAGCTTGAACTAGGGCCCGGTTATCTTGTAAATATTCAAACAGAAAATGGAAATGTTAAAGGATACCCTTTAGAGGGCGTTACTGAACTTCTCCATGCAAAGCTCATTCACACCCAAGAGGAAATTATGGAAAAGAGAAAAACACGTGAGGAAAAAAATGAAAATAAAAACAACAACGTATCAAAAATGAACAAAATATTTGGTATATTGAATTTTCCCATAGTCTCCAGAAATCCCTATTTAGACTTTTATGAGAAGTTCTTAGGAATCCAACAAGATTTCCATGAACTAAAAGTCATGGTACTATCCATCAAACCTTTTGAAGACAATGACGAGAAAGTTTTTGAAAAAAGGCTTTTTAAAGGAATCTTACATGAGGTAGGGCATGCCTTTGGATTAAATCATTGCCAAGAGGATTGCGTAATGAATCCTCCAAAAGTTATTGGTGAATGGGACTTGAGAAGAGACGACTTCTGTGAAAGGTGCTTTGTGGAGCTGAAAAGAAATGTTAAGTGGAAAGAAGATTAGTATCATAATCCCTGCCTACAACGAAGCAGGAAGAATTGGTAATGTCCTTTCAAAAATTCCTGATTTTGCTGACGAAATTATAGTGGTAGATGATGGAAGCAAAGATAACACTGCCGAAGTAGCAAAGAAATATGGAGCGAAAGTTATACGATTAAAAGAAAACCAAGGCAAAGGTGCTGCCATGAATACAGGCATGAAAGAAGCCACTGGAGATATCATAGTCTTTATTGATGCTGATGGACAACACAACCCTGAGGAAATCACTAAACTTCTCAAACCAATACTACAGGATGAAGCTGATTTCGTGATAGGTTCTAGATTAATAAAAGTGCAAGGTAAAAGGCCCCTTATTAGAAAGGTCAGCAACTTTCTAAGTACATCTCTAATAAGGCTAAAACTTGGAATTAACGTGAAGGATACACAAAGTGGATTTAGAGCTCTTAAACGTGAATTTTTACCCGAAATTGAGAGCAAGAGATATGAAGTAGAAACCGAGCTCTTAATAAAAGCTGTAAAAAAAGGTGCAAGAGTTAAAGAAGTGCCTGTAGAAAGGATATATGGGATTGAAACTGGACATTTCCGATTTGAGGATGTTATAAGATTTTTGAAAGTTCTTTTTAAGTACTAATCAGCCGCCACTTAAAACTGGCATAACTTTTATTTCATCATTTTCTTCCACAATTGCCTCCCCTTTCGCTGGTTTGCCATTGATAAATATTATTTTATCATGGAATTCGTCATATCGTGGGATGACTTCTCTGAGAATTTCGTTAGCAGTTTTTGGACCTTCAAGTTTAACTTCGAGCTCTCTCGCCTTGGCCAGATGAGCAAAAGCCCCCATAAGCCTGATTTTCACCATCTTAATCACCTTTTTCGGTTTTTATTTTGCTATTTTCTCATAGTACATACTACTAATAAGTTTTAGGGTCATAAACCCTCTGTTCACTATTTTAAAGTGTACTAATTTTAAACAAAAATTTTAATAATAATAAAGTGGACTAACTTTAAAAAGTCATTGCTGAATATCTTTTCATAATTAATCAAAGAATTTTATATATAACTATTGACTTAATATAACATGTAATTCTCCAATCGGGGGAGGGTGAATGAAGAAGCGAGCATTATTGGCCATATTTGTTATAGTTTTGTTAGTTGGTGTGACCTCTTTCAGAGCAACAGGCTACTCGTATGGAGTTTTAGAGAGAAGTTCAAAAAACCCTGTGGCGGAGTTAGTGGCCAAGTAGTAACTATTAATTCTTTGGAAGGCATTTCGAAAGAATTACTGGTAAAAGAGATACTGCGGAGGGCTGAAGAATAATGGAAGAAACAGTCACTCTACGCATTTATTTTTATAAGGGGCTTATCGCTTTGGCCACAATCACCTTAGTGTTCTCATTTATGGAATGGGGAGTGTCCAAATCATGGGCCTATTTCTATTATTTCTTGAGTGCTATAATGATCCTTGAAAGCCTTCACCAGCTTGGAAAAATATCTTTAAAAACGCTGATACTGGTAACATTCTTCCTTTTGTGGATTTTGGTACTTTGTTGGGTGCAAAACCCTAAAACTACTGCAAAGGAACCATTTATAATAACTCTGAGCTTTGTAGTGTTAACCTTCATATACCACGTATGGGTGTACTCAAGAAAAAGGAGATAGCAGTTAAAAATGTATTAAATGAAAAATCACTCGAGCTTTGTAACCTTCTCAAGCTCTGGAATAACGAATTCAAGGCCAAGGTCTTTGAGGGTCTCCTTCTTTGGAATACCTCTCTCATCCCAGCTCCTGAGCTTGTAGTATTCGTTGAGTAGCACGTCATATTTCTCCTTATCAAGGTGCTGTCCCTTATAAGGTCCACTCTTAAGGCCTTCTTTGAACCATCTCTCTGGTGGGTAGTCCATCTCCCTGCTCCAGTTGCTATTGTATTCTCTTACCCAGTAGGCCCTCATGAGGGCATAAACTCTATCAGCTGCTTTGTATAAGTCGTCCCATGTATACTTAACACCTGTGATAGCCTCAATAAGCTTGGGATAGTAGTCCAAGCTGAGTCCCACTTCAACCCATGGAAGCCTACATGCCGTGAGCATCTCGAAGAGACCACCTCTGAGCCTCTGCAATTCAATGACCTTTGCAGCCTTCTCTGGGTCATAAGAGATTTTATATTCAACCTTCTGAGCCTTTTCACCCTCAATTGGAGCTGTTCCAATTTCCCATGCGATGACCCATGCTTCCTTGTGGTGAGCTCCAATGGCACTTGTTCCATATGCCAAAGCCATTGCTGGATAGATGAAACAGTTGTAACCGCTTACTTCTAAACCTTTTACGTGCATTGCGAAGTCCTTAGCACCGAGTTTTTCACTCATACCTTTGACACCTTCAGCAGCAAGGTTTCCAAGCTCTCCCCTTCTGTAAGCTATATCCAAGGCAAGCTGCTTGGCTTTCTTGAAGTCGCCAAATTCGGGAGCATTCTCATCTTTTATGAGACCCTTCTCTTTGGCTTCCATCACATAAGAGATCGATACTCCAAGGGATATTGTATCAAGGCCCATCTCGTCGGCAATTCTATTAAGGACTGAGACTTCATTGAGCTTCCCAAGTCCAAGGTTTGAACCTAATAGAGCAACATTTTCATAGTCAAGCTCACTCTCTTGGCCATCTGCATCAAGAACCACGTTTCCACATGGCATGTTACAGTATGGACAGCCTCTTTGCTTAACTTTCATACCTTCCATTGTAAAACCATCAATAGAACGAGCGAACTCAAAACTACCGTCACTGAAGTTTCTTGTTGGAAGAGCCGAGTTTTCATTGGTCCATTCAAGTGCAGCCATTGTTCCTTGTCTATGCCAGAATGGATAACCTGGCGAGTTAAGAATTGCATTGTAGGCCTCTTGTGAAAGCTCCCTAAGCTTCTCCTTATCAGCAACAGGAATTTCTTTGGTACCCTTTACCACAACTGCCTTTAACTTCTTACTTCCCATCACTGCACCCATACCAGGCCTTCCAGCGGCCCTTCCTTCTTGAGAAATTACTACTGCGTATTTGACAAGATTCTCTCCACCAGGACCTATGCTGAGAACACCAACATTTTTACCATGGACCTCTTTAAGTTCTTTCTCAGTTTCAAAGGTAGTCTTGCCCCAAAGGCCCTCAGCACTTAAGATACTAACGTTATCATCCTCAATATAGATGTAGACTGGCTTTTTGGCCTTTCCTTCAACAACAAGAGCATCATAACCAGCTTTTCTCAGGTGCACAGTGGCCATTGTTCCAAGGTTACCATCGCCGTAACCACCTGTTATTGGGCTCTTAGCAGCGATAACCATTTTTCCACCGCTTGGGGTTGGAAGACCGTTAAACGGACCGCTTGCAAAGATCAATTTGTTATCAGGACCGAGAGGATCTACGTTTTTGGCTTCATTCCAAAGAATCCATGCAGCTAAACCTCTACCACCAATAAAGTTCTTTGCGACCTCTTCAGAGTATTCTTGCACCCATACTTTGTTGTTCGTTAAATCAACTCTAAGTATCCTTCCCCACCAACCTTTCATAAAAGACCACCAGAGTTCATTAATGTCTGAATTTTAATAAAGGTTTTGGGTTCATAAAATAGTTTAATTGATATAAAGCAAGAAAACAACTTTATTTAACGGCTATCGTTGAAATAAGCTTTTTTATTTAGCAGGTTTCTTCGAAGAATCTTTGAAAAGAGCTGAATACTATCGAAAATTGCCTGTTCAATGAACGGAATATTTACAATGCCAGAGGTACCTAACTCCAAAAAGGTTTAAACTTTTAATATCTTCTGTGCTATTTTAATTGATGATCATGTGGTTTAGAAGGGTAGAAGTTGAAGAGATTAAAAGGGCAAAAGAAGCTCTACAGCATTATTTTTCAATTTTAAGTGGAGAGGAAAGGCCCAACTTCTTTTACACAAATCGGGTAGAGGTTAATTTCAAAGAAGATACTGATCTTGAGGAGTTGTGGGAGATACATAAAGAAGGTATGGAAAGGCTGAGGAAAAACAATTTAAAGGAGAATCCAGAAAAAAGTCTTCTTGACTTAAAAGCTCTAATAGCACATAAAATGCTTGAAAGATGTGAACTGTGTGAGTTCAAGTGCCACACAAACCGCTTTGAGGAAATGGGCTACTGCAGGGTTAAAGAGAGCTTAGTTGCAAGCACTTTCCTTCACATAGGGGAAGAACCGGAGCTAGTTCCATCTTATACGATTTTCTTCTCAGGGTGCAATTTCAGGTGCGTCTTTTGTCAAAATTGGGATATAAGTCAACACCGTGTAGGTCTAATGTATTCTCCAAAAGATATGGCCGCTAAAATAGCGGTAGCTTATGCGGAAGGTGCTAAAAACGTTAACCTCGTCGGCGGTGAACCCACTCCAAACCTTCTCTTCATTCTCGAGAGTTTGAGATACGTAAGGGTTCCAATTCCCGTGATCTGGAACTCCAACATGTACATGAGCGAGAAGAGCATGGCTCTTTTAGATGGAGTTGTCGATCTCTATCTCGCAGATTTCAAGTGGGGCAACGATGAAGATGCACTAAAATACTCCAGTGCCCCAAAATACTGGGAAATCACTACAAGGAACTTTTTACTTGCTAAAAAACATTACAAAGCAGAATTTTTAATAAGACACCTCCTAATCCCCGGTCATCTGGAATGTTGTACAAAGCCGATTTTGAAATGGATAAGCGAAAATCTTGGCAGGAACGTGAGGGTTAACGTGATGTTTCAATATCGGCCGGAGTACAGGGCTCATGAATACCCCGAAATTGATAGAAGGCTTACGAATGATGAAATGCTCAAAGCAGCCCAGCTTGTAAAGGAGTTTGGATTAAAAAACGCGCTGGTGGGATAGATGCAGGTAACTTCAGGAGTCTCTACAAAATGGCTTTTGGTTTTGTTTCTGTTATTTTTTATACTCTTTGGCTTAAAAACGCTCGTAGAAGAATATTTGGAAAGAAAAAAAGGTGGCGAAAATGCCTATCCCCACAAGAGGAATTACCGATAAAACATTCATTGGAAGTATAATAAGCGTAATATTCGGTTACCTGCTTATTCGTGTTTTCACAACCTGGTATTCAAGATACCTTGAGAAAAAAGAAGAGGAGCTCAAAGAAAAGGAAAATATCGGAGAGCTTTATTAGCCGCCCGCTCTGGATCTCATTAGAACGCCCATAAACTTTTCAACTTCCTCATCACTTCCATCAATAACCACCATCCATCTTGGCATCCCAAAATAGAGCCCCACTTCTCGGATTTTTATCTCAACCTTAGCTTTGGAGATTTCCTTGATTTTAAGAACCTCATCTGGAGGAATCGCTGTTATCAACTTTTTTCTCATGAAAATACGTAAATGCAGAAGTTTAAAATATTTTCGAATTTTCTAGAAAAGTTAATTAATCTTGAAAGAAAGGAGCAAAATGGTGAGAGAAATGGAGCTTCCCGATCACAAAACAAAAATAATTGCCACAATCGGCCCGGCTTCAAGGCATGCGGGAACTATAGAAAAGATGATAAAAGCTGGAATGAGCGTTGCAAGGATAAACTTTTCTCACGGAACCCTTGAGGAGCACACAAAGACCATTGAGCTGATAAGAAAAACCGCCGAGAAATTGGAAAAGATAGTTGCAATTCTGGGCGATCTGCCAGGGGTAAAAATGAGAGTTGGAAAGATAAAAGGAGACTCCATAACCTTAAAAAAGGGAGATAAAGTTGTACTCACAACAAGGGACGTTGAAGGAGATGAAACAACTATTCCCGTCGAGTTTAAAGATTTTCCAAAGCTGGTGTCAAAAGGAGATGTAATATACTTAAGTGATGGTTACATAATGTTAAGGGTCGAGGAAGTTAGGGAGAACGAGGTCGAATGTGTTGTGGTGAACGGAGGTACATTGTTCTCTCATAAAGGAATAAACATCCCAAAGGCTAACCTTCCAATCGAAGCAATAACTCCAAGGGACTTTGAGATAATCGAATTCGCAATTGAACAGGGAATAGATGCTATAGGCCTCTCTTTTGTAGGCTCTGTCTACGATGTTCTCAAGGTAAAGAGCTTCCTGGAAAAGAAAAAGGGCAATAATTTTATAATAGCAAAAATAGAACGGCCGGATGCAGTGAGGAACTTTGATGAAATTCTAAATGCTGCTGATGGGATAATGGTAGCTAGAGGAGACCTAGGAGTAGAAATGCCAATCGAAAAACTCCCCATAATGCAGAAACAACTTATAAAAAAGGCCAACTTAGCTGCAAAGCCTGTAATAACTGCCACCCAGATGCTTGTTTCAATGACCACAGAGAGAATACCAAAGAGAGCAGAAGTCACAGACGTTGCAAATGCGATACTTGATGGCACAGATGCCGTAATGCTCTCTGAAGAAACTGCCATAGGGAAATACCCTGTGGAATCAGTAGAGATGATGGCTAAAATAGCCAAGACAACAGAGGAATATAGAGAATCCCTAGGACACTCCAGATTACGCGCTTGGATTGACTTACTGCCAAAAAGGAGCACGATAAAAGAAGCAATAACACAGAGCGTTATAGATGCCCTCTGTGCCATAGACATAAAATACATCCTAACCCCAACAAGAACAGGATTAACTCCAAGGCTCATCTCACGTTTTAAACCAAAACAGTGGATTTTAGCCTTTTCAAATAACGAAAGAGTCTGTAACAGCTTAGCCTTTTCCTATGGAGTTTACCCATTCTGCATGGAAGAAGAGTTCAATGAAAAGGACATGATAATGTTAGTAAAGGGGTTGGGAATAGTCAAAGAAGATGATACAGTTCTCTTAACAGAAGGAAAACCAATAGGAAAGACTATAGGGACAAATACGATACGTATTTTCCAAATTCCTTAAACTTCCTCAAATTTTATCCCTCTTTCTTCTATAAATCTTCTAGCCCTTTCAATTTCATCCTCAGACTCCCCAAAGAGTATTATCCCAATGTATTTTCCAAAGCCCTTTGGGGAGGAGTGTATCTTTATGTTGAATCTATTCAGTGCCTCAACTAAAAGAGGAGCAAGCTTTGATTCATCTGTTATCTCTGCAAGAAGTTTTCTCTGGATAAATTTTCCTTTTCCAAGTTTGGGAGACACTTCATTTTCAAACATTGCCTTCATTTCTCTTGGCATTCCAGGGAGAACGAAGATTTTTGTGTTTTTATAGATTAAAAAAGCACCTGGAGCTGCCCCAACAGTGTTGTTGAGAATTTCAACCCCTCTTGGGATGTACGCCATCTTCTTCCGTGCTTCATTAATTTTCGGATCATCCACAAAACCCTTTTTATATAACTCTAAGTAGAATTCTTCAATTCTCTTGAGGATATCTTCTCTAAGTTCTAGTTCGAGATTGAGAGCTCTGGCAACTGCAAGCATTGTTACATCATCATGTGTTGGCCCTAATCCACCGGCTATAACCAAAACCTCTGGTTCTCTTGAGAGAACTTCTCTTACAACAGTTTTTATCTCTTCCACATCATCTCCAACGGTTGTTATCCTCCTCACCCAATAACCCTTCTCTGTGAGCTTTTGAGCTATAAAAGCAGAGTTGCTGTCTACAGTGTTACCAGTTAAAAGTTCATCTCCTATTGTTATTATCTCAGCGAACATTCCCACCCACCCTAAATAATTAATATCGTCAAAAATTTAACCTTTCTGGAAAGTCCATCTCTAATAAACCTCACAGAAACCCTTTAAAACTCATTTCCAAATCATCTTCGATGATAGAAAAAGTAGAAGGCAACTTCATTAAAACTTACCGTTTGCAGCAAAGTCTCGAAGCTCTTGAAAGGGTCAGAGGAGAGATTAGTGAAGAGACCTATGAAAGATTAAAAGCCCTTATTCACTACCGACTCTACGGAGAAGAATTTGAGAGAAGTAAAATTGATGAAAAAATAGCTTTAGCTTTTTCAATGGGGAGTGATAGCACGGCCTCACTTTTAATCCTTAAATGGGCAGGCTTTGATGTAGTTCCAGTAATGGTAAAACTTCCCCAAATGAACGATGTTGTCTTTTTTAGGGCCAAGAGTTATGGAGCGGTTTTTGTTGAAGTTCCAGCGTATATGGAGATTATAAACTCCCAGATACGGAAAAGAGCTCCTATATGTGGTAAATGCCACTCTATGGTAATGGACGCCGTAAAGGGGCATGCAAGGAAAGAAGGAATAAAAATTGTAGCCTCTGGAGATCTCCTTAGTATTGGGAGTATCTCGATATACAAAGAAGAAGATTTAATAAACTTAAACTTTCCAGCTTTTTTAGCCCTTGATAAAAGGGAAGCTATAAAAGTGCTTGGAAAGAGATATGCCCTTGGATTTGGCTGCTCACTCTGGAAAAGCGCCGCCAAAACTACACCGATTTTAAAACGCTTTGGTATCCAAAGGGTGTTGAGAGAACTCAGGGCAGGAGCAATAGACAAGGAAATCGCAAAAGCCCTGATTAAAGATATACTAAGGAACTGAATCTGATGAATGGAGGGGAACAAATTGCTTTATGTCGAAATTCTTGGAAATTTACCCGAAATGGCTGAAGGAGAGGTTAAAGCTTTACTAGAGCTTAGTAATCCAGGATTCACAATACTTGAAAAAGACTATCTGTTTCTGGCATTAAAAGCGAATGAGAGCGCTTTTTCCTACCTTAAAAGGCTTGGAATGGCCCATGAGTATGGGAACTTACTTTTTTCTGGTGAGAGCCTTGAAGAGCTCTATTTGAAGGCAGAGAATCTTGAATGGGGAAACTTCATAGCAGGGAGCTTTAAAGTAGACAGAGAAACAATGTTGAACTGCCGCTACAATGTAGAGAACCTAGAAAGAGAACTTGGAGCAATTATAGTAAGACAGGGTTTCAAAGTAAATCTAACAAGTCCTGACACATTAGTCAGGGTATATTGCGGGCAAAAACTCTGGGTTGGAATAAGAAAGCAAACATTCCCGGCCAAATCATTTGAAAAAAGAAAAGCAGATAGAAGACCATTTTTCAAACCTATAGCTCTACCTCCACGGCTCGCAAGAGCAATGATAAATCTAGCACGAGCAAAAAAAGAAGTTCTTGATCCATTTATGGGTACCGGTGGAATACTTATTGAAGCTGGCCTTCTCGGTTTGAAGGTTTATGGTGTTGATCTCCGAAAAGACATGGTGGATGGAGCCAAACAAAATCTCGAACATTATGGAATAAAAAACTATGTGTTAAAAAAAGGAGATGCCACTAAACTAGGGAAACTTTTTCCAGACAAAGAATTTGAAGCAATTGTCACGGACCCTCCCTATGGGACTTCTGCAACGCTCGGTGGAAAGGTGAGAGAAGAACTCTATGAAAAGGCATTAGAAAGTATATACGAAGTCCTAGATGGCCACTTGAGCATTGCATTCCCAACAAGCTTTGAAGCTGAGAAAGTAGCTGAAAGAATTGGATTTGAAGTTTTGGAGAAATATTACCAGAGAGTTCACTCTTCTCTGGATAGATATTTCTACATTATGCGTAATTAACAAACACATTAAAAGACACTTCCAAACCAATAAGGGCCAAGATACCTGTATGATGTATTTTTGGAGGATTCTAACTTGATTTTGCTTTTCCACTTGAATAGGGACATTATCACTTCTTATAACTTGGTTTTTATTTTTAACAAAAAAGTTATAAAATTTCACAATAGAAATTAGCCTGGGTGTAGGAAATGCATGAGGGATACGAAATAAAGCCAGTTGAGAAAAGCAAGAAAACTTTTACACTTATAACACTACTTGCAATATGGTTTGGAGCAGGGATAAGTATAGCGGAGTTCTGGGCAGGAGCGTTGTTGACTCCAGCACTCTCATTGGGCATGGCAATACTAGTGATTATTGTAGGACATCTACTAGGAAATGCCATCATGGGGCTGATAGCCCTCGAAGGTGAGGAAACGAGCCTACCCACTATGGTACTTTCAAGAGCCTCATTAGGAATTAAAGGTTCAATTCTACCTTCGATCTTGAATTACCTCCAGCTCATAGGATGGACAGCTATAATGCTTATAGTTGGAGCCAATGCCATGAATGCAGTCTCGAAAACTTTTGGTTTTGAGGGTTATCCATTGTGGGTCCTCTTGCTAGGTGTTCTCGTTACATTATGGACATACATCGGTCCAAAAAACTGGGAGAAACTAGAAAAGATCGCTGCTTTACTCTTACTTGCACTAAGCCTATGGCTTACTTATGTTACGCTCAAGAAATTTCCCTTAAGTGATCTTCTCACCAAACCCGGCACTGGAGAAATTGGTGCTATGTTGGCCCTAGACCTAGTGATAGCAATGCCCCTCTCATGGGCCCCATTGATAGCAGATTACTCAAGATTTGCCAAAAATAAAAATTCAGCCTTCTGGGGAACCTATTTAGGCTATTTCATTTCATCAAGCCTGTTTTACTTTGTAGGAGCGCTCACCAACATGGCGATTGGAGAAGGAGATCCTATAGAAATTGTAGCAGCTTATGGTATAGGAATCCCAGCAATGTTGATAATAACATTCTCAACAGTCACAACAACCTTCCTCGATGTCTACTCAGCCGCAATAACCTACAAAAACATCTCTCCAAAGGCAGATGCAAAGAAACAAGTGCTTTTTGTTGGTGCATTAGGGGTTATCCTAGCTTTAGTATTTCCAATGGAACAGTATGAAAGCTTTTTACTGCTTATTGGAGGAGCTTTTGTCTCTCTAGCAGCAATAATGATAACTGACTACTTCCTTGTTAAAAAAGGCTACAATGCAGAGGCACTTTTCGATGAAAATGGCCCATTTGCTGGATATAATTCCAAAGCAATAATAATCTGGAGTATAGGGTTCATATTTTACATGGGCCTAGCTATAGAAGGCCTTTTTGGAATCCATATCCCGCTATTAAGCGAACTCGGCTTTAGATTAGGTTCCAGCATTCCAACGTTCATCCTTGTAAGCGTTCTTTATTACATATTCGGAAGGTGAAGAAAAATGAAGATTAGCGATGCTTTAAGACAAAAAGCAGATTATATCTGGCATAGAATACTAAACCATCCCTTTGTAATCGAATTATATCAAGGTACATTGCCAATTGAAAAGTTCAAATTCTACGTGCTCCAAGACTACAACTATCTTGTGGGACTAACGAGAACTTTAACGATAATTGCCTCTAAAAGCGATTTTGATCTCATGAGAAAGATCCTAAAACTGGCCCAAGAGGAAGCCAGCACTGAACTTGTCAACTATGAAAGGCTCTTAGAAGAATTAGGACTCACAATCGAAGATGCAATCAAAGAAGAACCCAGCCCCACCAATTATGCATATATGAACTTCATGAATCTCACAGCATTTTTAGGAACTCCTTATGAAGGCCTCGCTACCATCATGCCATGCTTCTGGAGTTATATGGAGATAGCCAGGCACCATGAAAAGTTATTGGAAACCAACGAAAATTCTCTCTATGTAAACTGGGCTGAGGTGTATCTCTCCAAGGAATATATCGAGCTAGTGGAGAACCTGAAAGAGCTGCTGGATAAAACCAATAACACTGAATTTCATAGACTAGAGAGCGTTTTCGAAAGAGCAAGCAAATATGAATACATGTTTTGGGATATGGCCTATAAAATGGAGAGGTGGCCCATATGAACGTAGAATGGGTTGGAGAAGCATTAGAAAAGCTCAGAAAAAAAAGACCTCTAATACACAACATAACCAATTATGTTGTCATGAACACCACAGCAAATGCTCTCCTAGCTATAGGGGCTTCACCTGTTATGGCTCACGCAATAGAGGAGCTCGAAGAGATGATTGGCTTAGCTGATGCGCTCGTAATAAATATTGGAACCCTAGATGAGCACAAAATATACTCAATGCTTAAGGCCGTTGAGATTGCCAAGGAGCTCAGGAAGCCCGTCATCCTTGACCCAGTTGGCGCTGGGGCAACGAAATTGAGGACTAAAACATCACTGAAGCTTCTGGAGTTAGGAAGCATAAGCGTTGTCAGGGGCAACTTTGGAGAAATTGCTGCTCTTCTTGGAGAACATGGAAAAACAAGAGGAGTTGATTCAGCAACATATGATGAGAACATTGCAAAAACAATAGCCAAAGAAGCTGCACGGGAGTTCAACACAGTCGTGGCAGTTACAGGCCCAGTGGATTACGTTGGTGATGGCAGAAGGGTTTATGGAGTAGCAAATGGAACTCCAATGCTTGGGAGAGTTACGGGAACTGGTTGCATGGTAACTTCCATAATAGGAGCTTTCTTGGCAGTCGAAAAACCGCTTAGAGCCACCATTGCTGGACTAACGACATTTGAAATCGCGGCAGAAAAGGCAGTAGAGGAAGCATCTTACCCCGGGACCTTCCATGTAAAGCTTTACGACTGGCTCTACAGAATAGATGTGGAGATAATAAAAGAAAGAGCCAAGGTGAGGGAAGTTGAACCTTAGAAAAAAGCTCAAGCTGTATGTGATAACGGATAGAAGACTAAAGTCAGAGATTGAAAGTGTCAGAGAAGCCTTAGAGGGAGGTGCAACCTCAATTCAGCTTAGGATAAAAAATGCTCCAACAGGGGAGATGATAAAGATTGGTAAGGAGATTAGAGAGCTAACAAAAGAATATGATGCCCTTTATTTCGTGGATGACCGATTAGATGTGGCTTTGGCAACAGACGCAGATGGAGTTCAGCTGGGTCCAGAGGATATGCCCATCTCACTTGCTAAAGAAATAGGACCGAATCTCATCATCGGAGCCTCTGTTTACAGTTTAGAGGAAGCGTTAAAAGCAGAGAAAGAAGGAGCTGATTATTTAGGAGCAGGTTCTGTTTTTCCAACGCCTACAAAAAGAGATGTCAAAGTTATTGGTCTAGAAGGTCTTAAGAGAATAGTAGAGTCGGTGAAAATTCCAGTGGTGGCAATAGGAGGAATAAATCACAAAAACGCTAGAGATGTCCTTAAGACTGGTGTAGATGGAATCGCAATAATTTCTGCAATAATGGGGGCAGAAGATGTAAAAAGAGCCACAGAAGAAATGAGAAAAATTATAGAGGAGGTTCTCAGGTGAAGCTCGAAACAAGGACGCAAAAGCTCGCTTATGTCGGTATTTTTACGGCATTAGGGGTCATTCTTGGTACAATTTCATTTCCAGTTGGTCCAACAAAAGTCGCACCCTTCCAGCACTTCATAAATGTCATAACTGGAGTCTTGCTTGGCCCTTGGTGGGCCTCTTTGACGGCCCTTTTCATAGGAACCCTAAGAATGTCCCTAGGAGTGGGCACAATATTCTCAATTCCCGGTGGAATTCCTGGAGCGTTTACAGTTGGCCTAATGTATAAAATAGTAAAGAATGACTGGGCAGCATTTAGCGAACCATTGGCTACAGTTTTTATAGGAGGAACTTTGAGTTCCCTCCTTTTTGGCCCCTTGATAAACATCCAAAAAGGAGTTGTGTGGTTTTGGGTAGCTTTTGCTCCTAGCACTCTTGTTGGAACAACTCTTGGCTTCTTGATTCTCAAAGCCCTAAGAAGAATGGAGGTGATAGAGTGATTAGGAAAGCTTTAACAATTGCCGGGAGCGATAGCGGGGGCGGAGCTGGAATAGAGGCGGATTTAAAGACCTTCTCCGCTTTTGGGGTTCACGGATTGGTTGCAATAACCTCTGTAACAGCCCAAAACACCCAAGAGGTTAGGGCCATTTATGACATCTCTCCAGAGGTTGTTGCAAAACAGATAGAGGCTGTTGTAGAAGATATTGGAGTGGATGCGGCAAAGACTGGAATGTTGAGTAATGCCAAAATAATCAAAGCCGTTGCAAAGACCGTAAAGAAATATGAGTTTCCTCTTGTGGTTGACCCGGTCATGATAGCCAAAAGCGGGGCTCCATTGCTAAGGGAAGATGCAATGGAGGCTTTGATTGAGAAGATAATTCCCTTAGCAACACTTGTAACACCCAACAAATCAGAAGCGGAGAAATTAAGTGGAATGAAAATTGAAGGCCTTGAAGACGCCAAAAAAGCTGCGAAAATCATAGTTGAGGAGCTAGGTGCTAAAGGGGCAATAGTAAAGGGAGGACACCTCAGCCTAAGTGAGGCCGTGGATGTGTTATATTTTAACGAAAAATTTAGGGAGTATAGGGCACCTTTTGTAAAAGGTTGCACCCATGGTACAGGATGCTCTTTTTCTGCAGCGATAACAGCGAATTTGGCAAAAGGGAAGAAGCTCGAAGAGGCCGTTAGAATAGCAAAGGAATTTATAACGATGGGAATTTACTATGGACCAAGAATCGGCCATGGCCACTGCCCGGTTAATCAGAACGCCTGGATAGATATTCCAGCCGAAAAGTGGAGAGTTTATGAAAGTTTAGGTAATGCCTTAAAGGAGCTCATGTCAATAGATAATCTTTATGAACACGCGCCAGAAGTTGGTATGAACTTCATTTACGCTTTACCTAAACTTTATGCAAGGAGTAAAGAAGATGTTGCTGGAGTAAAAGGAAGGATAGTAAAATTTGGAAATAAGATAAAACCTGTAGGATGGGTAGAATTCGGAGCTTCCGATCATCTGACGAGAGCGATTTTAACGTTCATGGAGTTCTTTCCTGAAGTCAGGAGTGCATTGAATTTGAAATACAGTGAGGAGCTTATCAAAAAAGCTTCCAGCTTGGGGCTTAAAGTGTCCTTCTACGATAGAAGGGAGGAACCAGAAGAAATAAAAGCCAAAGAGGGCGGCACCATTCCATGGGGAGTAAAAACCGCGATCGAGAGGATAAATGACAAGCCAGATATAATATATCACCTCGGAGACTGGGGCAAAGAGCCAATGCTTTTGATATTCGGGGAAAATCCAGAGATTGTGTTGAGAAAGCTTAAGATGCTCATAGAATAATTCTCGGTACTCGTTTTTAGGCGTTGTTTTTTTGGTTTTCTCTTTTTAAAATTCTTGTTTTTGAATTTAAGGTTTTTCTTGGCATTTGGAAGTCTTTAAAAACCAGAAGTTGCTATCAACTGACTTCCTCCCCGCCCTGAAGGACGAGGCTTTCAAAAGAAAGAGATAAGACTTTAAAAGAATTGAAAGGGCACTTAATAGTGGCATTTAGAACTATGTTATCTAAATTTGGAAAAATTTACAGTCAATAACAGATATAAGCGAAAAATATTCAGTAAAGTTTATATTTCTCCGATGAATATTTATAGTGAGGTAATCAAAATGTACGAGGTCATAAATTTATCTACAGGCGAAATTGTTAGGAGAGGCAAAGTTTTAGAAAAGTTGCTCCAAAACCTACCAGAAGGATTTTATGAAATAAAAGAAAATAGAAAATTTATAAGATTTTACAGTAATATCAAGCCGGAACACCAGTGCTGGATTTAAAAATCCTTTAATTTTTAAACAAAGCCAATAAAACATGAATGTAGCGGTTTATCTCCCATAGTTAATTATCCAAAAGGACTCTTGAAAGATTCAGAAAACAAAAATACAAAATTAAATCTCAAACTCTTCTTAAAATCTCTCTCAGATCTTTTAAAAAGTTCATTAAATGTTCTCTTTTCACGTGTGGCATCATAACTATCCTGATATACCCCCTGTGAGCACTTATTCCCCATCCTCTTGCTTTAAGTTCTGCCTCAATCTTCTTGAGCCTTTTAGAACCAAAGGAAACTATGTTCAGCATGGGCTCCCTTATCAGGTACACTCTATCCAACCTCTTTATCTGTTCTGCAAACCATAGGGCGTTCTCCATAGCTTCTTTGACCACATTCTTATATCCTTCAAAGCCAAGGTGTTTAAAAAGGGCCCATACAGCTATTGCATTAGCTCCAAGCCTTGTTCCTGTGATTGTAGCTTGAAATATCTTTCCCCCAGCCAAATAAGGTGCCAAAACATTAATGGCATCCATATACTTTTTCTTTCTGAAAACTATCCCTCCAGCGGGTATTGGGGCCATTCCCATCTTGTGGGGATCTATAGTAATGCTTTGTACACCTTTGAGCTTGAAGTCAAAATCCGGTAATTCATAACCCAATGCCTTCGCAAAAGGGATTACAAAACCACCGAAGGCAGCATCAATATGTAGGGGAATTCCATAATCAACAGCAATATCCGAAAGAGCAGGAATATCATCCACAACCCCCAAACCAGTTGTTCCAGCAATTCCAACAATTCCAATGGTATTATCTGTTATTTTACTCTCTACATCCTTTACGTTGACAGAATAATCTCTATTAAGATCTGCCCAGACCAATTTCACTTTTAACAAATCACTCGCCTTTAAAAAAGAAAAATGTGCACTCTCTGGCAGGATTAACTCCGGTTTTTCAACATTAGAGACGTTACGAAAAGCCCTCACGGCCAAAACATTGGCTTCTGTACCTCCACTTACTATATTTCCATAAGCCCTTTTTAAGTGCAAAAGCTCTCCCAACATTTGGACCGCTTCTTCCTCAATTTCTTTGCTCCCTCTATGCAAGCCTGGATCCCCCAAGTTCCTATCTATGTACTTTTGGATTATTTTCTGAGCTAGAGGGTGTGGATAAGTACACATAGAACCTAAGATTTTACCAGAATCAAACGTTAGATCGATTTTAAGCCTTTTCTCAAGTTCAGTAAAAAGCTCCTCTTCACTTATCCCTTTATTTGGTATCATGCTCTCACCAGCCAAAGTTGTTCACATCTAATTTAAGCTTTTGTTATTCCTCTCGAAGGTGTCTCAAATAAAGCCTAAAGAATTGTGGTGTTGTCACGGCTGTTAACATTGAAACTATTACCACTGCTGCAAAGAGACTTTGATCTATTAACCCTTCCTCAATGCCAAATTTTAGGATAGCAAGCTCTAAGCTACCTCTTCCCCCCATTCCAATGCCTACTAGTGCTGCTGACTTCCAATCGAATTTAAAGAGTTTCATCCCCAACCCACAGCCCAAAAACTTCCCTATAACTGCTGCCAAATAGAGAAGGCCTATCAACACAATGCTAAGTTCATTTAAAGAGGGGTTAAACATCAAACCTACATATATAAAGAACAAAGGAATGAAAAATTCTGTTAAAACTACTTGCAAATCCCCTATAAGTTCGTTGAGTTTTATTTTACTAATTACAAGGGGGTCTCTTCTCTCTCTCAATCTGCTAATTGTCAAACCTGCAAGGTAGGCTCCAATTATCTGATGAAGACCTACCCTTTCCGCAATCATGGCCAAGAAGAATGTCAAGACTATCGTGAATGTGAAGAAGATGTTTAAGTTCCTCAAAATACTATAAAAGCGTGAGGAGCGTTTAAAGATATACTCAGAGACAAGGAGCACCGCTGTTATGAAAAGGACGATCTTAATTGTTAGTACAACAAGGGGAGAGAATGCTAGCTCTCCCTTCGTCATAGCAGTTATTATACCAATTAAATAAACTGCCATGATATCATCTGCAAATGCAGCGCCCATTAATATTGAAGAGAGTTCTTTCCGAATCCTAGCCTTTAGAAGCACGCCACTAGTGACTTCAATTGCAGTATTTCCAAGAGTCACGCCAACAAAAATTGCTGCTGCTAATCCTTTGCCGAAGGCATAAACTGTCAAAAAACCAAGAATGAAGGAAAATATTACGCCCAAAGCAGCTACCAAAATTGCCTTGCTTTTATTGGAAGCTATGGACGAAAAGTTACTCGTAAGTCCCATATAGAGCATCATCATCAAAAGACCAAATTCGGAGAGAACCTTTAAAGGCTCTGAAGGAACCACTACATTAAGAAAAAACGGCCCAAGTATCATACCAGTAAGTATATGTGCAATTATCGGATGGATCTCCTTCTTCTCAAAAAGCCATTCCAGGCTCTTTGCAAGGACGAGAAGTATAGAAAGGTCGAGAATGTACTCCAATTCACACCCTCCTGCTGATCAAAGCACCAACTATCCAAAGAACCATTAAAAGAACTGCTAATATCATTGCTAAAGTGACACCTCTGTTTGTTCCAAAAACTATTGGAATGGGGCCTATCATTATAACCCCTCCACTTTCTACATTGGTTTCCCCACTTGATGCACTCATTAAAGTTCCCAAGAAGATCAACATGAAACCAATAAATATCAAACCCATTCCCATGAATACTAGCAATTCGCCCTTCATGGCTCCTCATGAAAAACTACATCCTAGGTTTTAAAGCTTTAACGTTAAAGTTATTAATACCCAAACAGACACTCAGTACATGCTTGTACTTGTGGATTTAGACGATACCTTATGCAACACATGGGAGGCCGCTAGATGGAGTGTTCTTCGTCTTCTGCCCCATTTAATCAGAAAAGGAAAATTCAAGGCTTTGCTTTATATCCTCACACAGCGGTATAAAGAGTTAGAACAATCAAGAGAGCTTCACTTACTTAATTTGGATGAACTCGTGGGAAACTTTATGGAAAGGGTGTATAAAAGCACATCAGAAAAAGATCTGAAAGAGATGTTCGAATTAGTTGACACGACATTCTTTTCAAACTTAAGAGTATATCCCGATGCAATTGACTTTTTAAAGGGATTAAAAGAGATTGGAGCAAAAATAGTGCTAATAACCGATTCCTCCTCTGAGTGGCAAAGGAAAAAACTCGAACACCTAAACCTGAAAAATTACTTTGATTCCCTTATAATAAGTGGAGAAACCGGTTACAGTAAACTTGAGCCCTATAACTTTATGCTGGCGAAAAGAATGTTCCCAAAAGAGAGGGAAATTTACGTAGTCGGAGATAGAGACGACACCGATATGAGAGGTGGAAAAGAAATAGGTGCAACAACAATCCTAGTCAGGAGGGGCTATTTCAAATCTCTCATGCCAAAACACGCCGATTACATAGTAAAAGACCTTAAAGAGGCCTTAGAGGTGATAAAGCATGAGCATAAAAAGCGAGGTTAAGAGAAAAGCACTGCACTTAACAGGATTGACTGTCCCACTACTTTACCTTCTCTTTGGCCAAAAGGTAACAATAGGATTCGTTGCAACAGCGCTAATTGTTTTTATAATACTAGAACCTTTTAGAATAGTTGAAGAATTGAGAGATAAATTAAAACAAAAACTCGGTCTTTATGTAAGAGAAGATGTAATTGCCCTTGTCGAACGAGAACTTGAAGCCATATCTAGGGAACATGAAAAGTATTCTATCGGATCCCACATATACTTCACAATCGGAGCTTTAATAATAATAAGCTTCTTCCCAAAAGACATTGCAATAGGTGCCATAACCGTTGCAACTTTAGGTGATGCTATAGCTGCGATAATAGGAAAACCTTTTGGAAAGCATCGATTTAAAAACGGTAAAAGTATTGAGGGCAGCTTGGCATATTTTCTAACAGCCTTTCTAATACTTCTCGTGCTGATAGATTTACCACATGCCCTCATCGGGGCCTTAGCCGGGATGTTGGCAGAATTCTATGAGTTACCCCCCGATGATAATTTCTCTAATCAATTGGCCGTAGCTATTATAATATACGTTTTCAGAAAGATCTTCTTCTAAACAGGAAGAGACTTCATCTAACTCGATTCTTACGAAATCTCGGTGATATTTTCACTACTAGTTGATATACGTACCATGCATAAAATATTTATATACTCCTCACTACTATCACTCTTAGTGATAATGCTCATGGAGGTGTAAAAATGAAAAAAATCAACTTCATATTTGGCATTCACAACCATCAACCTCTTGGAAACTTTGGCTGGGTTTTTGAAGAGGCTTATAACAATTCATATCGACCATTCATGGAGATTCTTGAAGAATTCCCAATGATGAAAGTAAATGCCCACTTTAGTGGCCCTCTTTTGGAGTGGATTGAAGAAAATAAACCCGATTATATTGATCTTTTAAAGTCTCTTGTAAAAAATGGTCAGCTTGAAATAGTAGTCGCAGGATTTTACGAACCTGTTCTAGCAGCCATCCCTAAGGAAGATAGAATAGCACAAATAGAAATGCTTAAAGAATATGCAAGAAAGTTAGGATTCGAAGCCAAGGGCGTATGGCTCACCGAAAGAGTATGGCAACCAGAACTTGTAAAATCCCTTAAAGAATTAGGAATTGAATATGTGGTTGTTGATGATTATCATTTCATGAGCGCCGGGTTGAGCAAAGAGGAGCTCTTCTGGCCGTATTACACCGAAGATGGCGGAGAGATTGTAACAGTATTTCCTATTGATGAAAAGCTAAGGTACCTAATCCCCTTCCGGCCGGTGGAAAAGGTTATCGAATATTTAGAAGGCCTCGTAGATAACAACCCCTCTAAAGTTGCTGTTTTCCACGACGATGGTGAGAAATTTGGAGTATGGCCTGGAACTCACGAATGGGTATACGAGAAAGGATGGCTTAGAAAGTTCTTTGATGAAATTACAAGCAATGAGAAAATTAACCTGATGACCTACACAGAATACCTAGGGAAATTCACACCAAGAGGCTTAGTGTATCTTCCAATTGCTTCTTACTTTGAGATGAGCGAATGGAGCTTACCGGCCAAACAGGCAAAACTCTTTGTAGAATTTGCGGAACAGCTGAAAAAGGAAGGCAAGTTTGAGAAATACCGTGTCTTTGTAAGAGGTGGCATTTGGAAAAACTTCTTTTTTAAATATCCCGAGAGCAACTTCATGCACAAAAGAATGCTCATGATCAGCAAAGCTGTGAGAGAAAACCCGGAGGCAAGACACTACATTCTCAAGGCCCAGTGTAATGACGCTTACTGGCATGGTGTCTTTGGAGGAGTTTACCTTCCCCACCTAAGGAGAACCGTATGGGAAAATATCATAAAAGCACAAAGCTACTTGAACCCAGAAAATAAAGTCCTAGATATAGATTTTGATGGAAGAAAAGAGATAATGTTAGAGAATGACAACTTTATAGCTACCCTAAAACCCCACTACGGTGGAAGCATTTTCGAGCTTAGCTCAAAGAGAAAGGCTGTCAACTACAACGATGTGCTTCCAAGGAGATGGGAACACTACCATGAAGTTCCTGAGGCAGCTGTTCCAGAAGAAGAAAACAAGGATGGGGTTGCAAGCATACACGAGCTTGGAAAAGCAATCCCTGAGGAAATTAAGAGGGAACTGGCTTATGATTGGCAGTTAAGAGCAATCCTCCAAGATCACTTCATTAAACCGGAAGAAACACTCGATAACTACAGACTCGTAAAATATCACGAATTCGGGGATTTTGTTAATCAGCCTTACGAATATATATTAAGGGGTAACAAAGTCAAACTATGGCGCAATGGAGGAATTTATGCAAAAGAAAAAATACCTGCTACAGTTGAAAAGGAGATAGAATTAAATGAAGAAGGCTTTGTAGCCCATTACAGGGTCTCACTTGAAAAGCCCTTTAAGATTCTCTTTGGAGTCGAGCTGAACCTAGCGGTGCACAGTGTCATGGAAACTCCAGGAGAATTTGATGAAAAGGAATTTGAGGTAAATGATCCATACGGACTTGGAAGGGTGAAGATTGAAACTGACAAACAGGCAAAGATCTGGAAGTTCCCGATAAAAACTCTAAGCCAAAGTGAAGCAGGATGGGACTTTATACAGCAAGGGGTAAGTTATACCTTGCTCTTTCCCATTGAAAAGGAAATAAAATTTAAAATAAAATTCAAGGAACTCTGATTTTCTCTCTTTTAACTTTTCACTTTGAAGACCAAGGGCTCTTTCAAGCCCCAGAATCTGCAGAATGAACATTTTTCGTCTTGAGACGGCATTCCACAAATTTTACACTTTTTAAGTTCTATTTCTTCTAGTTCGGCTTCAAATAAGTGTTTTTTCCTCAAGTAACCTTTGACAAAATTTATTTTCGTTCCAGGTCTCTTTTCTTCCATTTTATTTAAAATTTCTTTGTATTCTATTGTGGTTGCTCCTCTCGCATGCGGGCATTCATTGATAATGTACTCCAAACCAACTGCAAGAGCATATGCCACTACTTCTCTCTCTGTGAGTCCATAAAGCGGTTTAATTTTCTTTACAAAGGTACCTTCTCCTGGTAAAACCGGGCCTTGCTTGGCCAGATACTCTGTATTCCAATTCATGAGGTTAGAAAAGATAAAGCTGGCCTCATCATCCAAATTATGTCCCGTGGCAATAACACCAAATCCATTATCATAAGCAAATTTGTTGAATATGTAACGCTTTGTAAGGCCACAATAAGAGCAAGCAGGTCTTCTAGTTCTTACTTCCCCAATACCAGCTCCTAAAAGCTCTCTAACTCTAACTACATAAAGGGGAACCCCCATTAACTCACACTGCTTTTTTGCATACTCTTCACTCTTTTCTGAGTATCCCCCAATACCCAAATTTATATGCAGACATTCTACATCATAGCCAAGCTTTTTGAGGACATAAGCTGTTACAGCAGAATCTTTCCCTCCACTGATGACTACGAGTACTTTTTCACTAGCTTTAAGAAGTTTATACTTATCAATCGTTTTCTTGACCTTTTTTTCGAAATATTCGATAAAGTGATTGGAACATAGATACATTTTTGGGTAGTGGAGCTTTATATATGCCCTGTTCTCGCAGAACCTGCACTTCATACTCTCACCAAAAATGAGAAAAGGCTAAAAAATTTAAATCTTACCCTTATGCTTCCAAACTCTCGACGACCTTTTTCCAATTGCCAGATTTTTTGAAATCCCTCTCCTGATAAAGGCCCTCTTTGATCAATATACCCCTCGCAGCCAAAAGCCCTGTTGCTGCAGCATTAACAATATCCCTGCTCAATCCAGCTCCATCCCCAGCTGCGAAAATATTTTCGATTGTGGTTTCAAGGAGATTGTTAACCTCAACTTGCATTGCATAATATTTTATCTCCGGAGCATAGAGGAGAGTATGATCACTTGCAACTCCGGGAATTACTCTGTCAAGCTTTTCAAGGCCCTCAATAATGTTTGTAACAACTCTGTGAGGAAGTGCCATTGCTATGTCTCCTGGAGTAACGTGCTTTAAAGTGGGTTCGACGTCGCTCTTCTTTATCCTGCTCCACGTGCTCCTTCTTCCCCTTCTTAAGTCTCCAAGTCTTTGAAGTATTGGCTTTCCTCCACCAATTGTAGTTGCAAGCTGAGCAATGCTTCTACCATAGGCTGTGGTATCTTCCACTGGTTCAGTAAGTTCAATCCTTGTAAGGAATGCAAAATTGGTGTTGTTGCTTTTTTTATCCCTCATTGAATGGCCGTTTACACCCACATAACCATCATATTTCTCTTCAACAACAAATCCATTTGGATTGGCACAGAAAGTTCTCACAAAATCATCGTAAGTTTCAGTATAGATGTGGAACTTGGGATCATGATTTATTTTTGTTATTTGCTCCATTATTATTGCAGGGACCTCGACCCTAACTCCAACATCAATAGGACCATGACTTGACTTCAAACCTATTTTTTGAGCAACATCATGGAACCATTCTGCTCCTCCTCTGCCTGGTGCCACTATTATATAACGTGCTTTTATCGTGAAAACATCAACTCCTTTTCTAACAACAACTTCTCCTTTTCTAAACTCTTCAACCTTTGTCCAGAGGATAAACTTGATACCCTTGCTTTCCAAGTAGTCTTTAATACTCTTTATAACTCCTTTAGTGTGATCTGAGCCAATATGCCGCTGAATTATAGGTATGAATTTCACCCCTGCTTGGGCCGCTCTTCTTTCCCATTTCCGTATCTCATCCTCGTGCCCCTTGTAAACCCCTTTAGGAGCTCCATGTGTTAGAAAAACCTGGTCAACTTCCCAAATAAGCTGCCAAGAATAATTCTCATCCCTTGTAAGTTTTGTTAGGTCTCCTCCAATATCCGGCCTTAGATTTATGGTTCCATCACTAAGTCCACCAGCCCCACCAACACCACTCATTATGTGGCAAGGCTTGCACTCAATACAGTAGCCAAGTTCGTCCATGGGGCATACACGGCTTTCAATGTCTCCTCCCTCGTCAATCACTGCAACTTTTAAATCACTCTTTTCAGCGAGCTCATAGGCTGAAAAAAGACCTGCAGGGCCTGCTCCAATTATAACAACATCAAATTTTTCTTCAAAAACCATATTTCCCTTACCGATGTTTGGGCATAATTCTCTTATAAAGTTTTTGCTTGATATAAGCTTAATGCATCACATCACCATTCCAATTTTTGCCATGTAGATGTAGATTTTCTTTCTCTCAAATTGAAAACGTTACATATAAGAGAAAAATTTAAGTGGAAACTAGATAAAGAGTATAGGGGATAAACGTGGAATATTTACCACCTCCAAATAAACCCAAAAATGCAAAACATAAAAAAATGTCAATAATTACCGGAAAAAAACGCCATTTAATGCTTCAAAGGAAGGAAGAGCTAAGTCACAATATCAGGTATATTTCAAAGGTTCCTGTGAAAATAGTCATGGACAAAGATTTCTTGACCGTTCATCCTCAGGATCCCCTAACTCATCTTATAAGAAAATTTACTAGTGAGGAAACCTCCGCCATAGTAGTTGACGATGAAGGGAGACTTTTAGGATTTATTACAATGAAAGACCTCCTTCAATTTTTCACAACTCCCAAAAGATACTCTGTTGTGGGGTTAGGTTTATTAAAAAAATACACAATAACTCGTGCTTCAATGGTAGAAGATATAATGGTAACAAAGCCAATAACCATCCACATAGAGGATAACCTTGGACATGCTATTAAACTCATGATAGAAACTGGAAAACATCATCTTCCTGTTATTGATGACGAAAAAAAAGTTCATGGCTTGTTAGAGGTCAATGACATTATTCGGCTTATTAGAATTGTGACACTATAATCAGCAGGAGATGAAAGCATGGATGTATTCCTTGAACTTGCAGTGATCCTGATAGTGGCTAAGCTATTTGGTTATATTGCTACAAAAGCGAAGATGCCTGGAGCTCTCGGTCAGCTTATTGGAGGGATGCTTATTGGACCCTCTATTCTAAACATAGTGAGTTATTCTGAGGGAGTTCATTTAATAAGCGAGATAGGTGTGGTTTTACTTCTTTTTCTTGCTGGCCTTGAAACGGATGTTGAAGAATTCAAAAGAGTTGGTGTACCCTCTTTTCTTATCGCTCTTGGGGGAGTTGCAATCCCTTTTGTGATGGGATACTTCCTATCTGAATGGTTTGGATATGAGCGAACTGAAGCCTTGTTTTTGGGAGGAATCTTAACTGCCACAAGCGTTGGATTAACCGTAAGTATCTTAATGGAAATGAAAAAACTTCGCACAAAAGAGGGAACGGCCATTTTAGCCGGTGCGGTTGTTGATGATATCCTTGGAATTATACTTCTCACAACACTAATTGCCATGTATAGAAAAGGGCATGTTTACATAGAAGATGTGGGAATTCTTATTGGAGAAGTAGCTGTATTCTTTGTAGTGAGCTGGCTTGTTGGAAAACCTATTGTGAAAGAATTCTTATCTCTCTCTGAAAGAATTGACTTGCCTGAGACATTAACAGCATTTGCCCTCGCTATAACTCTTATCTTTGCGTATATAGCCGAGCAGTTTAGAATAGCTGGAATAACCGGAGCATATCTAGCAGGAGTTTTGATAGCACAAACAGACGAAGCAAAAAGAATAAGTAACAGAATGATAACCGTCTCATATTCTCTCTTTGTTCCTGTTTTTCTTGTTGGAATTGGTATAAAAACAGACATAAGCATCATTCTCCATGCAGGAACTTTTGCAATTCTCTATTCAGTGATAGCGATAATAGGAAAAATAGTAGGTTGCGGTGTTGGTGCGCTATTAGCCAGGTTCAAACCAAAAGAAGCACTTAGAGTTGGTATTGGAATGATTCCCAGAATGGAAGTGGCTCTAATTATGGCAAACGTCGCACTTACAGAAAATGTGTTTGATAAGGGAATTTTCTCGATCCCCGTTACTATGGTAATAATCACAACTATTATAACACCTCCCCTACTGAAATGGATATTCTCGAGGGATTAATATGGAAACACTTATCATGATAGCCATGATGTTGGCAATGGCAAAGCTTCTGGGATGGGTATTCGAAAAACTCAACCAGCCAGTAGTTCTTGGACAAATTTTGGGAGGTTTGATGATAGGGCTTTTTGTGGAGAGTAACGAAATAATCAGAGAATTCTCAAACCTCGGCGTTCTTTTGCTTCTATTCCTGGCAGGTATTGAAAGTGATCTTACAGAATTTAAACGGGTGGGAAAACCAAGTATTTCTGTAGCTGGTGTTGGTGTAATATTTGCATTTGTATTCGGGTTTTTAGTAGCTTATCCGTTCGTAGATTTTCATGAGGCCCTCCTTTATGGTGCTATAATGACACCAACAAGTGTTAGTATAACTGTAAGGGTACTAATGGAACTCAGAAAACTTAGGAGTACGGAGGGTACAACAATCTTAGCTGCCGCAGTTGTAGATGATGTTTTGGGGATTCTTCTTTTAACTGTTATTATCTCCCTTCTTCGGGAAGGGAGCATAGATTACATTACAATCTTCGAGATTCTCGTAGAAGTGAGTGGTTTTCTTGCAGTTTTCTTGTATTTTGGGCCAGTCCTTGCAGAGAAAGCATTCAAAAGAATTTCACACATAGACTTGCCCGAGTCCACGACATCATTTGCAATAATCTTTCTGATAATTTTTGCTTATATGGCAGAGCATCTAAACCTCGCATCTATTCTAGGGGCATATTTGGTAGGACTAACAATAGGACAAACTAGCTACAGAAAACAGGTTGAAAATCACATAAGCATCCTTGGTTACTCCATCTTTATTCCCCTCTTCTTTGTAGAGGTCGGTATGAGAATCGAAATCAGCTATATCTTACATGCAAGTTTCTTTGCAATTTTATACACTCTTGCAGCAATAATAAGCAAAATCCTTGGGTGTGGAGCAGGAGCATATTTAGCTGGCTTTGATCTCAAATCATCTCTAAGGATTGGTATTGGAATGATTCCACGACTCGGTGTTGAGCTTGCAATGCTTACAATAGCTCTCTCAAGTGGTGTAATTGGGCCAGAGGGCCTTACAATAGCCATTTCTATGGTATTTGCAACCACAATCCTGACACCTCCGCTACTGAAATGGGTTTACAAAAGATAGTACAAACAACATTTCTTTACATACATTTCTTAGTATTTCGATTGTGAATATTACAGGCCACAAAGAAGCTTCTCAAAGAAAGAAGAGAAGAATACAAGGTTTATGAAGCTTAGGGACTGTACATGACAACGAAAAAATCATTGAGTTACGATTATTGTGTATTTGAGACTGAGAACCTACAATTGAAATAATTGAATAATTTCATCCCCATCACAAAAAAGGTTTTCAGATCACACATCTAACTAATAAGTGTGTAAAAATCTGTGGTGCGGTGGCCGGGATTCGAACCCGGGTTACCGGCTTGGGAGGCCGGTGTCCTAGACCAGGCTAGACTACCACCGCTCAACGAAAGATAATACAAAAAAGGTTTAAAAGCTTTACTTTAACCGTTCCAAAATTATAGCCGGGCAAACCTTGGTAACACCATCAATTTTTCCTATTTTATTTGACATAATATCTGCTAAATCCCCACCATCCCTTGCCCATATTTCTGCCATTATCATGTGATCACCACTTGATAGATAGAGCTCTCTTACAAATTCAAACTCCTTTAACTTACTGGCAACTTCAAAAAGTCTTTCTGGTGTTGTGTCCACCCCTGTGATACTTACCAGATTGTAACCAAGCTTTTGAGGGTCTACTCTAATAGTATACTGTTTTAAAATCCCTTTCTCTTCCAATGATCGGACTCTTTTCCTTACAGCTGTCTCACTTATGCCCAAAGCCTTTGCTATTTCAGTAAAGGGCGTTCTTGCATCTCTTGTCAACATCTCAATTATAATCCTGTCTCTTTCGTCTAACATACATTCACCCCATAATTGTTTTATTAACCGAGTATATTAACTTTTTGAACTCTATATTTTGTTCTTCAAATCTAGTTTTGCAACAATTTCAATATGAGGAGTATGGGGGAACATATCAAGAGCCACTATCTCCTCAATAGCATATCCCTCTTTAAGTTTTTTCAAATTTTCTGAAAATGTTCTTGGGTTGCAGGATACATATACCAACGTTTCAGGTGGATCCTTGAGTAGTTTCTTTATAAGTTTCGGATGAAGACCCGCTCTTGGAGGATCCACAATGAGGGTATCATAAACCCCTAAGTCCCTCACCTCTCTATCTTCCCCCACCTTAAACTCCGCATTTACTTCATTTATTCTTGCATTTCTATTCGCCATTTCTACTGCAAAGGGATTTACCTCAATTCCCTCCACTTTAAATCCTCTTCTTGCCAAATATATTCCAAAAGTCCCTACACCGGAGTAAAGGTCAAGAACCTTCTCGCCTTCAACAAAGTCACCAACCTTTTTTACAAGATTAACGGCTTGATAAGAATTTGTTTGAAAAAATGAATTCGGATGAATAAGATAAGTAACATCATCAATTTTTTCTCTAATAAATTCTGCCCCCCAAAATCTCCTAGGGGCCCCATATGACACATCGCTTTTAGTGCTGTTAACACTCCAGTAGAGAGAAGTTGCAAAATCAAAGTATTCAGTGACTTCCTTGGAAAGGGTGCCTTCAGATGTTACCAGATTCACCATGAATTCTCCCGTAAATTTGCCTTCCCGCAAGACTACATACCTTAGAAAGCCATTACTTTTCTTTAAGTCCCATGGGACTAGATTAAGATCTTCGATAAGGTCTTTAACTGACCTTAGGGCTTTCTCACTCTTATCACCGAAGATTCTACAGTTTTTCACATCTATAACATCCCACCAAGTACCCCTTCGCCTAAAGCCAATTCCCCCTGTAGTTATTGCCACGTCAATTCTGTTCCTATAATCATAGATTTTTGGAGATGGAAGCACTTCAACGTTCATTTCCAGAAGTTCAGATAGTTTTTGCTCCTTAAATTTTAGTTGTTCTTCATAAGGAATATGCTGAAGCAAACATCCTCCACATACACCAAAGTGCTTACACTCTGGTTTAACCCTAATGGAGGAAGGCTCAAGTATTGCATATTCATATGCCACCCGTTTCTTCTTTTCTTTACGCCACTTTCTAACCTCAACTATATCCCCAGGAGCCGTGAATGGAATAAATAACTTTTTACCGTTAATTTTTACTTCTCCAAAACCTTCAGAACTTAGTTTTTCTATCTCCACTCGCATGTGTCATGTTTAGAGGGAGCATATAAAAAGATGCTGGTTAAGTGGATTTGTCACAATGTCAATAGTATACCAAGAAACGTTTATTAGAATCAAAGACAATATAACATTTGGTGTTCTTGGAATGGTTGCTAGGAAAAATGTTATCTACAAACTCTTGGTAACAAAAAAGAGGGCTACTTCTTTACAAAAGTTAAGTGAAGAGCTTGAAACACCAATGCCGTGGCTTTTACGCATGTTAAAAACGTTAGAATCAGAAGGCCTTGTTGAAATCTTCTATGGAAACGAAAAGGCAATGATAATGGTTAAAGCAAAAACCCTTGAAGATTATTTTTGATTTATTCTCTCTTTTCTCTATATTTGAATAGATCTCCCACTGTTACCAGCGGAATCAGGGTGTAACCTTCTTTTCCTAAAGCTTCTTTAGCACCTTCTTCCCGATCAACTACTACCATTATCCCAACTATTTTGGCACCTTCCTCTTCCAAAGCTTTCGCTGCCCTGAGAACACTTCCACCAGTAGTTGTAACATCTTCTACAAGAAGTACTCTCTCACCTTTTTTCACTTCACCCTCAATTTGCCTCCCTGTTCCATATTCTTTTTTCTTCTTTCGTACTATTAGCAGAGGCTTATCAGTCACTAAAGCCAAAGAAACTGCTATGGGGACCGCTCCAAGTTCCGGCCCTGCTATTTTGTCATATTCAAGAGCAAACTCATCTATCTTGATTTTCATAAGGGACGCAATGAGCCTTAATGCTTTGGGATTCGTTATAAGTTTTTTAATGTTAATGTAATAGTTACTTTCTTTTCCAGAACTGAGAATAAAATGCCCAAACTCAATTGCTTTCTCCTCAAAGATAAGTTCAATTAAAAGCTGCTTTTCCTTTGACATTTTCATGTAAACCACCTCTATATCCGCACAGATATGTTAACAAAAAATTTATAAATCTTTGGGAACTTAATTCGGTCGGGCTTTATGAAGTTCCAAGATGTGATTAGTATAAACGATTTTGGGAAAGAAGAGATCGAATATGTTTTAAAAACTGCAAAACGACTTGAAAACGAACTTAACGAAAGAAAAATACTACAATATGCAAAAGGGAAGATCCTAGCAACCCTCTTCTTTGAGCCATCGACCAGAACGAGGTTTAGCTTTGAAAGTGCAATGCACAGACTCGGAGGCTCAGTAATAGGGTTTGCCGAGGCTTCGAGTAGCAGTGTCAAAAAAGGCGAAAGTCTCATGGATACTATAAGAACAGTGGAAAAATATGCAGATGTAATCGTGATAAGGCATCCAAGAGAGGGGGCAGCAAGACTAGCTGCAGAGATTGCAGAGATTCCAGTAATAAATGCTGGAGATGGGGCAAATCAACACCCTACTCAAACACTTCTTGACCTTTATACTATCAAGAAAGAGTTTGGGAGAATTGATAGACTTAAAATAGCCCTTTTGGGGGATCTAAAGTACGGAAGAACTGTACACAGCCTTGCAAAAGCGCTTTCTTATTATGATGTCAAGCTTTACTTTGTAGCTCCTCAAGGCCTAGAAATGCCCAGACATATTGTTGAAGAAATCTCAGATAAGTTAGAAATAACAGAAACCAATGATTTGGAAAGTGTTATTCCAGAAGTTGATATATTATACACCACAAGGATCCAGAAAGAGAGATTCCCTGATCCAGCAGAATATAACAAAATCAAAGGCTCTTATAGAGTCGACTTAAAGCTTTTAGAGAGAGCAAAAGAGACTCTTAAAATCATGCACCCTCTGCCAAGAGTTGATGAAATATCATATGAAGTCGATAAGACCCAATACTCCGCATATTTCCGGCAGGTATGGAGCGGAGTTCCGGTCAGAATGGCCCTCTTAGGCATTGTGTTGGGGGTGGTAGAATGAAAGAGCTCAAAGTTTCAGCAATCAACAAAGGAACAGTTATAGATCATATACCTTCGGGAAAAGGGCTAAAGGTTCTTGAAATTCTCAATTTACCTGAGGATAATACCATTCTTGTTGCAATCAATGTTAAGAGCCAAAAACTGGGAAGAAAAGACATCATAAAGGTAGAAGGAAAAATCCTGAACGAGGATGAAGTAAACAAAATAGCACTCATAGCACCTACTGCCACAGTAAATATCATTGATAAGTGGGAAGTTGTAGAGAAGAGAAACGTCGAAGTGCCAGATGAAATAGTGGGAATAATCAAATGTGCAAATCCGAATTGCATAACCAATTATGAAGAAGTAAAGCCAAAATTCAAGGTGATTTCTAAAAAACCCCTAAAATTAAAATGTCACTACTGTGAAAGAACTATGGAAGAGAACATGGTGGTTAAGAACCTTTTGTGAGGAACGATTATGATAATTAAGGGAGAAATACTTTCACATAGCTACCAGGGAAAAGGGTATATTGTGTTAAAAAACGGGCTAATCAAAAAAGTTCAACAGGATAAACCCAAAGAAGGAAAAGACTATATAGATGCTGAGGATAAACTTGTAATTCCAGGTTTAATAGATATGCATGCTCATTTCAGAGAACCCGGCTACGAACATAGGGAAACAATAGAGAGTGGATCTAAAGCAGCCATTCATGGAGGCGTCACTACTGTGGCAGTAATGCCCAACACAAACCCTGCTTTAGATAGCCCGCGGATTATTGAACATGTAAAACAAAGGGCCCATGAAGTTGGGCTCATAGATATTTTTCCAACAAGCGCAATAACAGAAGGACGGAAAGGAAATAAGCTTGTAAATTTTAAAAGCTTAGCTAGCCATGTGATAGCATTCAGTGATGATGGCACAACTCCTCAAAGTTTCAAAATATTCCTTGAGGCAGCAAAATTTGCCAGAGCAGTTGGAAAGCCAATTGCCGATCATGCGGAAATAAAAGAACTTTCAGGAGGAAGTATGAGAGAGGGGCAATTCTCAAAGAGGTATGGGGTAAGTGGAATCCCAGATATAGCTGAATCCATTGCCGTTGCACGTGATATAGAAGTTGCCCGCTATACTGGGGCCCATATTCATATACAGCACTTATCTACAAAGGCATCTGTAGAGATTTTGAAAAACGCAAAGAAAAGGACAATTCCAGTTACGGGAGAAGTAACTCACCACCACCTACTCTTTACTGATGAAGATTTAAAGGATCGCTCTCCTTTCAAAAAAGTTAATCCTCCACTGCCAACACAAGAGGACCAAGAAGCCTTAGTTAAAGGACTCATAGACGGTACAATAGACATAATAGTTACAGATCACGCGCCTTATTCAAAAGAAGAGAAGTCTACAGATATAGAGAGCGCTCCATTTGGGATAAGTGGTATTGAAACCCTTCTCTCATCTTTATTTCTTATAGCAGAGATGTATGAAATATCATTCGTATCCCTTCTGGAGAAGGTCACTTGGAAGCCTGCAAAAATTTTTAATTTAGGCCTTCGAGGCGATTTTGCCCCAGGCTATGTTGGGGACATTGTAATAGTTGACCCAAACAAAAGATGGAAAGTTACTGAGAAGAGCCTCCTCTCTAAAGGAAAAAACACTCCATTTTTAAACAGAACTCTCCCAGGAGTTGTTGAATTAACTATTAAAAATGGCAAAATAGTATACAGAGGTGATAACGTTGATTGAAGCTGAACTAAAAGAGAAAAAAATATCCAAGGATTATGGTTTTTTCACGTTCAAACTTTATGGAGATCTGGAAAATCCCGAGGCTGGTCAATTTGTGATGCTTAAAGCCTCAGATGAACCAATTTTAGCGAAACCATTTTCTATCTACTCCTACAAGAACAGAGAACTCACATTATTTATAAAACGAGTGGGAAGATTAACAGGCAAAATCTTCTCAAGCCCAATTGGGGAGATGTTCTACATAAGAGGGCCCCACGGAAATCCCTATATTGACTTAATAGACGGTGAAAAACAATATATACTCGTTGGGGGTGGAAGTGGAGTAGCCCCATTAAACTTTTTCTCCGAACTTCATCCGGCCATGGTTTATGAAAAGCTCTATGGATTTAAAGGAAGTTATATACGGGAACTATTTACTGAAAAAGAACAGAAGAATCTAATAATCGAAGAGGAAAGTGAAAAAACAGTGGTAGATGTTTTAAAAGATGTATATTCAGAAGAAATCGGAATTTTAGCATGTGGGCCGGTGCCGATGTTAAAGAATCTGCCTGCAACTTCCTATGTATCGCTTGAGGCTATGATGGGATGTGGAATAGGTACTTGTAAAAGCTGTGCTGTAAAGACCAAAAAAGGCGTGAAGCTTGTCTGTAAAAATGGGCCACTATTCAGAAAGGAGGAGATAATATGGGAGTGGATTTAAGCATCGATGTATTTGGAATAAAGTTCAGGAATCCAATAATACTGGCTTCTGGACCTGTTGGATTTGGTTTTGAACTCATGCCCTATCTTGACTTTTCAAATATTGGTGCAATAACTTTGAAAACAGTTACTCTCAAGCCAAGAGAAGGAAATCCCCCTCCAAGACTGGTAGATTCACATGGGGGAGTTATTAACTCTATCGGACTCCAAAACCCCGGAATAGAAGGATTTGTAGAGGAAATTGCTCCACGCCTTAAGGAACTCAAAACCATCAAAATCGGGAGCATTGCGGGGTTTAGTATGGATGAATGGGAAATTTTAGGGGAAGAAATGGATAAAATAAAGGAAATCAAGATTATTGAGATCAACCTCTCATGTCCCAATGTTAAAGGAAAACGAAGGTGGGCAGAGGATGCAAAACTCACAGAGAAAGTCGTGAAAATTGTAAGAAAATTGACAGGCAAACCAATAATTGCAAAATTGGCACCAGATGTGACAGATATAGTAGAGATAGCAAAAACCGCAGTAGATGCTGGTGCAGATGGTCTAACTATAGGAAACGGGGCCCAAGCCATGAGAATAGACGTTGAAACTGGATTACCTATACTCAAGCTCAAAACGGGAGGTCTTGGCGGGCCTGCAGTAAAACCCATAACCCTTGCAAAAGTTTTCAAAACCAGAGAGGCCTTAGACGTTCCAATAATAGGAATTGGCGGTATCATGAACTGGCAAGATGCCATCGAGTATGCTATGGCGGGCGCATCGCTTCTAGGGCTGGGTACAGCAGTTATGGTTGATCCAGAAGCTCCTGTCAGAATCATAGAGGGAATTAAAGCATTTCTTGAGCGTAAAAAAATTGAAAGTTTTAATAAGATCATCGGGGTAGCACACAAAGGTGGCCTCAATGTTCATTAATAAATATAGAAAATCCCGAGAAAAAAACAACTCAATCCTAGTGGTGGGACTAGATAGTGATATAGATAAGATTCCTAAGAGATTCAAGGATATTTTGGAATTCAATGAACATATTGTGCATGAAACTGCAGATCTTGTTTGTGCCTATAAGATCAACATTGCATTTTATGAGAAACTTGGATGGAAGGGATACAAAGTCATGGAAGAAACCATAGAACTGATAAAACAAAAAACTAACGTGCCCATAATCTTAGATGCCAAAAGAGGAGACATAGGGAACACCGCAAAGGCCTATGCAGAAGCATATTTTGAGAAACTAAAGGTAGACTCTGTAACTGTTAATCCCTACATGGGTAGAGATGCTATAATTCCCTTTTTAAAAAAAGGACATGCTTTTATTCTTCTTTTAACAAGCAACAAATCGGCTAATGAAATTGAAGTGCCAGTGTATTCTCGGGTTCTTGAACTTTCGAAGGAACTTGAACTCGCATACCCTAAAAAAGTTGGTATCGTAGTTGGGGCCACAAAAGAGGAGTTTATAGAGGGGATATCCAAAAAAAGTGGGCACCTTTCGTGGTTAATCCCCGGAATCGGGGCCCAAGGAGGGAATCCAGAGATTCTTAGGGACTTAAAAGGCAAAGATGTTATGGTAAATGTCTCACGAGCAATTATTTTTGCTGAAGACATTAAAAAAAGCGCAGAAAAATTCAAGGATCTCTTAGATAAATACTATTTCGGTTAGATCTCTAAGTATCCAAATTTTTTTAGAATATGAATAATCCCTTCAGCTCCTCCATCTCCGTAGGGTTTAGTCGTGACATGGTCTGCTTCTCTTTTTAAAACTTCAGGGGCCTGAGCCACTGCAACCCTATACCCAACCACTTTAAACGCATCAAGATCATTTTCCCCATCTCCAATATGTGCAACTTGTTCAGGAGTTATTCCAAGTTTCTGACATGCATTTCTTATTCCTTCACCTTTGTTAACGTGAGGCTGCTTTACGTGGATCGCGTATCCACTATCCACAGCAATCAAATCCAAATTTAACTCCTCAATTATTCCCCTAACCACTTCCACTGGCACTGTTCTTTTTATTACTAAGCCTGCCCGTCTCTCCCCATATTTCATTGTATCACTCATCTCAGCATTGGGATAACGCTTTTTTAGCTCACTCCACAAAATCATTGAATCCCCCATATCACCCAAAAAGATACGATTGTTGCTTTTATCTCCTATTACTCCTCCATCTTCAGCGATGAATGGGCCGGTAGTACCTATCAAAATGGTGGCAGCATAAGCAAAACATGCACTATTTCCAGTAACAAGCATGACAGGAATTCCAAGGTTTTCTGCTAATCTTATAGCTTCTACTGCATTTTCCTGTAATCTCCTATTTGGATATGTTATTGTCCCATCTATATCTATTGAAATTGCCTTAATCATGAGAACTCACCTTAATGGTCTTTCATTATTTCCCTCATAACACTTGTGGCGTAAACTCCCTTCGGGAGGAAAAATCTAAATATCAGGCCTTCTTCAGATGATTTATACTTAAACCCTCTAGGTTTGATCAGAAGCTCCCTTCTACCGCCAGCTTCGGCCAAGATCGGTAGTTGCTTCATTTTAAATCCGTTTAAATCTATTCCTTCTTCATCTAGGATCTCCCTCTCTATTTTCCCCATTGGCCCATCGGCCAATCTTGAAGCAAAACCAAAAACTGGGCCAGTCACCATGGCTTCTCCTCTTTTAACTCTCTCGTTGACAAATTTCAAAGACCTCTCTGTTACTTTAAAGGTCTTGTTTCTGATTGGAAGTCCTTTTTTCACTTGACAAACTATATCCCCTGAAAGGGCCTCGTTAAGAGATAAGCCCTCCTCAATCCTCCTAGAAAGGGCTTTATTAAATAGGTAAGACTGATAAGAGTGTATGAATATCCTAACTATAGGCCTTGGAAGAACCGCAAAGGCTTTTTTCCAGCTTCTAGTTTCTCTGTACTTGTAGAGCATTGCCCTCTCATATCTCAGAAAATTAGGAAATTCCTCTAAAGCTTTTTCCACATCTCCGGTTTTTAAGAAGTCTTTACGGGCTTCATCTCCCGTCATGTCACCGGTATACTCGCCCAAAAACTTCAAAGCTGCTCCTTCGAAGTCTCCTTTTAGTAAAAGCTTTCCAACTTCATGATTAATAACTCTCCTTTCACCAAAGCGTTGGGAACCAAAATAGTTTGGAAATCCCCCTTTAAGTTTCAGTTCTTTCAAAATCTTTTTAGTTCTCTCTAGGGCCCTTTCTGGATCCTCTAAACCTCTCAAAATGATTTGAAAATGATTCCCAATGAGCATACCAAGTTTTAATGGTTTACCACGTCCAACAAACTTCAAAGAAATTCCCTCAATATTTAACGATGCGATACTCTCTTTTATACTCTCCAAATTCTCAGAGCATATGCTTATGTACTGATAAGTTATAGCATGCCTATCTTTTGTCCCTGCAAATCCTACATTCTTATAATCAATCCCTATACGCTTAGCAATCTCTTTTATTGCTGCCATTGTTTCCCAATTTTGTTTTTTAATAAGATATATCAGACATTGGTCACTCCTAAACACACTCCTCGGAATAACCTCTCTAACAATAAAATCCTCTGGTTTAGATTTGATTTTTCCCCCTATCCCCTTAGATGAACTTAAGTACCTGAAATTCGAAAAAAATTGTTTATAATCCATTTTCTCCCACTCACACAAGTTTTAGATTCCCAGTGATCTTATTAACAATTTCTTCTGGCCCCGGACCTATCGCTAGGCATGTTATCGTCCCTGGAGGGATTTCCGTCAACCCAGCGTCCCTTATTAACGAATTAGGAATCCCAAGTTTTTCTGCTTCTGCCTTTAGTTCAAATAACTCACGTTCACTCTCCGCTTTAACTACGACCTTTTTCTGGCCTTCATTGAACCATCCTTTAAACCATTCAGGTTTTTCTTTGTATGCTTTAAATGCTGCTGTCACTGCACCATGAGCTACCTGGACAGCCAGTTTTCCCTTACTAAGTTTTAAATCACTCCTAACTATCATGACCTGTTTATACTTGAACATCTTTCATCCCAAGAGAAGCAAAAGAAGAGAGAGTATATAAAAGTTAAGAAAATGATCAAAGTTGTTGTTCTTCTTTGGTTTCAGTAGTTTCTGTCTCTTCGACTTTTAGTACTTGGGGTTCTTCTTTCTTTGGGAGTCCTCCTGGTCTCCTCTTCTTCCTTCCAAGTTCTTTAAGGGCTTTATCGTATTTTGCTTTTAGACCCACATAATTGTACCCTAAAACTGCTGATACTAAAATGAAGAGGATTGCAATGATTGGCCACCAGTTGACACCAGTTTCGGGTGGTAGGTATGAAACACTTATGTTCTTTAGGGCCTCGGCGAGTTCAACCTTGCTTTCATTGTCTAAGTTAGCAAGTGTTGTATTTACATAGGATGGCAATTCTTCTGGTTCTGGATAAACTTTCACTTCCTTGATTTCCACTGCAGGTGGAAGTGAGTTAACTACAACAAGGTTTTCAAAGTTCTCTTCATGCCAGTTTCCTACGGGATCTTGATATACGAGTTTTGCACTTATTATAGAATTGCTAGCTTTTAGTATTGCATAATCACTTTCATCACTTTCAAGAGTCTTCGTTTCCCCTGCCTTGATATCTCCAACGTAAAGTTTTGTCTCTCCATCAAGAGTATCAGGGATTATCAGTTGGAGGGTAGCATTTTTAATAAATTCATACTTTGGATCTTTGCCTTCCGCAGAAATCGTGAATTTTAATTTGGCAGTTTTTTCTTGAGTGTGCACATAAGTACTCCAAGTTCCGTTGAAGGCTTCTCCCATTACAGAAAGCTTTGGAATTGCATAGACTGTCACTTTCAATTGGTTAGAGGACATTGATGATGGACTATCTGTTAGTTCATCATTGGGATTGTAATAACTCACATTAACTGGACCAATCTCATAAGTCCCAATTTCTGTAGCTCTTAATATATAGATTATTGTAGGCAATTTCTTAAATGGGTCTATCACATCAACTGACCAAGTTCCGCTATAAGGCTTAAATCCCGATTCGGGAAACTTCAACTCAACATTAGCTGCAATAGCTGCCCCTCTACCTCTATTCTCCACATCCACCATGACCACTAGATCTTCGTTTATCAAGATCTTATCAGAGTTAATCCTAAAATTAATCATTAGATTTGCTTCCCTTTTAGGAAACTCCACTTCTACATCTTCTGGAACATACAACTCTAACTTCGTTTTGTTATAATCTAAATTGATACCACCTACTGGAATCTTTACTCTAATTGGAATTCCTTTTACGAGATAACTGCCTCCAGCAGACACCTTAAATGTTTCTAATGGTTCATTTGAGCCATCTCCTCTAAACAAAGTAAAGTATGCAGAGTATTCAACAAGATCCTCAGAAATAATTTTCCCTTCAACTTTGCCAAGAAGTAATTTATATTTTGTTCCATTAACATGGATTAAAAGCTCCTCTCCTTTATAAAGTTCAGGAAGAGTATTGTACACAAGTTTTGTCGGTTCAACTATCGGTTCTGTTGGTGTAGTGCCACCAGTGCCTCCCCCACTCAATTGGAAAACTGTTGTTGGATACTTTGGAAGATAAACATCAAAAACTGCATAGCTTGTGGTTGCATTTTTTAGGTAGAGATATAAGTAGGGCGAGTATTGAAAGTCAGTGGTTAACTTATACGGGACCGCATAATAATCACCTTCAAAAATCGTAGCAGTTACGGTTTCATATGGTAGTGTTATTTGAACATCTGCTTTATTTTCATATGTGTTTGTGACCTTCACCTTTATAGCAGGGATTACCACATCGTTAAACTTGTAGGGCAGGCTATATGCATTATTTTTGTTAATCTGTACATCGCCTTCGACTAATTCAAGATCAGACCCCAGTGAGATTAAAATCTTCTGGTTGCTTGCCAATATCCATGAAAGTCTAACTGAAAATAGAGTGTTTTGATTGTCTGGAACTGGGAGGGAATAACCCGTTGGAAGTACTTTACTAGCCACAACACTTCCATCCTTGGCATACACTTTTATTAAAGCCTGACTCCACGCTTGATCAACATCGGCAAATTGGATCTTATAATCTCCAAAAGTCACTGATTCCCCTAAACCAAGCATTATTTGATCAATACTAGCTTTTCCAACACTAGCTGATTCCACATAGGGCATAAATGATAAAATCAACAACCCCATCATAATCAGAGGTAATTTTTTCATCTTTTTCTCCTCCACCAACTTGTTTCCTAAATTCATAAAAAGGTAAAAGAATATAAAGCTCTTATGGTTCCAACCTTCTTCTGTCTCTTGGGAATAACATAACTTCTCGGATATTACCCAAGTTCAACATCTGCTTGATGAGCCTCTCAGCCCCTAGACCAAAACCTCCATGCGGCGGCATACCATAACGGAATGCTTTTAGGTAGAAGTCGAAACTTTCCACATTTAATCCCTGTTCTGCTATTTGTGCCTTAAGTTTCTCATAACGGTGCTCCCTTTGACCTCCAGATGTTATTTCTATCCCTCTGTATTCAAGATCAAATGACCTCGAGATTTCTGGTTTGTTGTCATACCTCATTATGTAGAAGGGCTTTGCACTGCTTGGATACTGATATATAAAGTAAAGATCCTCATCATAATTTTCTTTGATATACTGGCCGAGGAGCTTTTCTCCTTCAGTATCTATATCCTCCCCCCAAGAGATCTCTTTTCCAAGATCTCTCAAAATCTCCAGAGCTTCAGTGTATGTAACACGTCTAAAGGGAAGTTTTGGTTCTTCAAGTTCAAAACCGAGAGTTTGAAGTTCTTTTTCATTATTCTCTCGGACATAATTGACTGCATAAGTTATAAGATGTTCAAGAAGCTTCATTACTTCATCTTCATCTTCTATAAAAGCCATTTCTCCATCAATACTCCAAGCCTCATTTAGATGTCTAGTTGTGTTGTGTTCCTCAGCTCTGAATATTGGGGCTATCTCAAATACTCTGTCCAACCCCGAGGCCATCATAATTTGTTTATAAAGCTGGGGAGATTGAGCCAAAAATGCATCTTTTTCAAAATACTTCATGGGGAAAAGTTCAGTTCCACCCTCTGTAGCTGTAGCGATTATTTTGGGTGTATGGATTTCCACAAACCCTTCATTGTGAAAGAAATCTCTAACTGCTCTGAAAGTACTTGAACGAATCTTAAATATTGCCATGATTTCAGGCCTTCTAAGATCCATAAAACGGTTATCAAGCCTTGTATCCAGTTCAGCTTTAACCTTCCCTGTGGGATCTAAGGGGAGTGGTGTTTCGGCTTTCGAAAGGAGTATTATTTTCTCCGGTATAAGTTCAAATCCTAATCTGGCCTTAGGTGTGAAGTTGACAATTCCTTCAACAGATACCACATCCTCATTGTGAAGACTTGGGATGAGGTTGAAAACTTCCTCAGAGACTTTTTTCTTTGGGGCGGTTACTTGAACTATTCCCTCTCTGTCCCGTATCCACAGAAATTTTATTCCGCCTAAATCCTTAACTTCATGCACCCATCCTGCAACTCTTATCTTTTGATTATTTAACTCCTCAGTTATTTGGCCCGAATAGTGCGTTCTATACATGTTTAAACCTCCAAAATGGAATTAAATAAAAGATATCTTTACATCCGAACCAATTATTTTGGAAAGAATGTCCTCCAGAGTTTCATGTTTTGCAGGAAGCTTTTGTTGATCCCTTCTAATTACCAAGACTTTGTAATATTGGCCACTTGGTGCGTATACGACGTTAACCCCAAAAACACTTGCTGGATACAAGAGATCAGTAGCAAGTTTTTTGATTTCATCTGTCCCTTTTATTTCCAAGCCTTCAATTACTCTCACTCTCTTGCCAAGCTCCCTCATAAGGAGCTTGATGTTTTTACCACCCTTACCAATTACAAGCGGAACATTCCCTTCCCCAACCATTATGACTACCAGGTCTCCGGCTTCGACGGCTTTCTTGAACTCTACATCAGCATCGCCTAGGAGCTTGTAAAGCATCCTCGAAATTTTAACATCCAGCTCAGAAATCACACCATCTTGAAGTTTCTTTTCATCCGCCGGGCACAAAATATCCTCTGTTTTTAAACACACCTCACAGATTGGCGCTTTCATTAGCTCACCTCCCAGTTATTTGCAAAAAATGAACATAAGCTAACATTCTTTTGAGGAGGTTATTTAAAAACCTTATCCTATCCAGAAAAGAACAAAATGAGCTAACAATTCCTCCAAGAGAGAACTTCACTATTGGATGGGCAACCGTGAACTACCCCACCCTTTCGGAAGGGGTCTTCCAAGAGGATAAAGAGAGAGCATTCCTAAAGCTCTCCCTCAATCTCCCTTACCAGTCTGTCAATAAACTCTTCTACAAATTTGTTTCTTCCCTCGGCAAGCTTTTTAGCCGTATGTGTATACATCAAATATCTAAGTTTCAGAATTTTTTCTTCAAAATGTTTAATTGAAAACTCTATATCTCTCCCATGCTCTCCAGAGTACATGAAAACCCTTGCAACCCCAATAGCTCCTATTGCATCAAGCTTATCAGCGTCGCTGAGAATCTTTGCTTCAAGTGTTCTTGGGTCTGGTGGCCTTGAAAACCTGTGGGCCTCTATTGCATGAACCACTTCGTCTACTTTGGAATACTTGAGCGAAGTCAAAAATCTGTAGGCAATTTTTGCACCCTCTTTAGCATGGTCCTCAACGATTCCTTTGTCCTCCAAGGGCCTTGCAACATCATGAAGAAAAGCCGCTAATGCTAAAACTTCTAAATCCGCCCCCTCAGCCTTACCAATATGCATACAAAGGTTGAAGACCCTCTTTACATGTGAAAATCCATGGGTTCCCTCTCGTTCAAAAAAATTTCTAGCAAACTCCTCTGCTTTTTTAATAAGTTTTAGGCTAATTTCATCAGTTATGTAATCTTCAATCCTCATACTTCTCACCTAATTTTACTTTCTATTATTGAATTAAGCAGGTTTAGGAACCTTTTGTGAACCTCAAGTGGAATGCCATCAACACTAAGCTGAGGTTTTTTAATGACGCCATCTATAACCCCCTCAGAGACTAAAGCTCTTAGAACCTTTTCTTCGTCCCAATCTCTCAGGAGATTTTTTCCAACTTCAAGGGAAGCTTGAGCAATCAGACCATAAGCCCCCCAATTAGAGACTGCTGAGAGTATTAACTCATCAACCTTTACAATGCTGGTTATTTTATCCCCAAATTTAACGTACTTCTTCACGATCTCCGCAATATTCCCCATCCCTATCTCATTCCCTCCGTCTCCGATACCAATTGTGGGAACCCCAAGTTCCTTAGCCTGGAAGAATAACTCATCAAATGGTGACATTTCAATTTCTAACCCGCTCATGGAATAATACTTGCCATCTTTTGCTCTCCCTGGTGTTTCAACACTTATTAACAAAGAATATTGATTAACTCGTGGTTTCTTTGCAAAATTGATTTTAAATCCTCTAAGGGCAGAACTTATTTTTTCACATGTTAGTATCTCCGCTCTCCCCCCAAGTCTCTCAATAGCCCTATATAAAGCCACAGCTCCTGGTGGACCATCAGTTTCTGCTATTTGCATCGGGGGTATTGGAAAGCATGTTACAATAAGAACATTATCAAGATTTTCTATGAAAAGGTTCTTGGCCTTTTCCAAAAAATTGAAATTTTTCTCTCTGTACTCTAAATATACTTTTAAGATATCCCTACCATAGATATCAGTATTAATCAAATGCCCGATCATTTTTCATTCCTCAATCTCGTATACAATTAATCTAACTCTTTTGCCCTTTATAGTCTCTTTAAGCCCCCACCAGAGTTCTGTAGGGTGTTCTTGCTTGTGAACAACTTCATCTCCATTCTCAAGTCTCACTCGTTTTTCTTCAAACTCTACAAAAACCCCTTCCCTCTTAAATATCTCTTTCATCTCTAAACCCCCCTAAGATACTTCTAAGTTGATGAAGGCTTCTAATCTCAAAGTCAGCAAAGTTATAATCCTCCGTTCCTTCCCGGTTTATCCAAATTGGTAGCATACCTACATTTCTAGGGCCATAAACGTCTTGATTTAAGTCATCTCCTATCATTATACTTTCTTTTGGTTCTACTCCTACCTTCTCACATGCATATAAAAATATCTTAGGATCAGGTTTCACAGTTTTTACATCTTCCCTCGTCACAACCACGTCAAAGTACCTGTCCAACTTAGCTATTCGAAGTTTTAATCTCTGATATTCGGGGCCACTGGTTATTACTCCTAATTTATATCCCTCCCCTCTCAGCCACTCTAAAGTGGGAATCACATCGGGAAATACTTGAATCTTGTGTGGATATGTCTTTATTAAATTCTCATATTTAAAATCAATCCCAAAACTCTCAAAAAAGAAATCCCAATCATGCCATTCGTAAGTGTTTTTTCTTTCAGATATTTCTCTAAGAAATCTTAATCGGGCGTCGCCTTTAGAAATCCCGAACTTTTTTGATAGCTTATCATATACTTGGGGAAGAAGGAGCATTATTAAGGGCTTTTCTGTCAGAAGGGTTCCATCTATATCGAAAAAAACAGCTTTCATATTACCACCTCTTCACTAAAAGGGAGAGAATCTCAATGTGATCATTTAGGCCTTCTTCCATTTTTATACCCCATATTATATCCTTTTCCTTCAAAAACTTCTGAAAATTAGAGAGTATCCTATGAGCATCACTTAACGGCACATTTTCTCCTACTAAGATGTTTATCAGGCCTTTATCCCAAACCCCCCAATGCCATTCAAAGTTAACTTTGGATAGTAACCGTAAAATCCCAATGTTATTACCCCTAACCATGTTGAAGAAATCTGCATAATCAACATTCACCAGCATTTGGTTTTCAAGGTAGTAATGAAGTCTAGTAAACATGGTCCCTATGTTTTGGGTAGCCATTTGGAAAGCCATCTCCAATGAAGCATCCCTGTAATCATGCAGGGATTCCCAGAGAGAATCATAAAAGACTGTATCAAACTCTTGGGCCCATGGTGGTTTTTGGTCGTGAATCAATTCTTTTTCAGGACTAAGTACGTATGCAAGTTTCAATGGGTTCTCAGGTAAATATTCCAAGAGGACACTCAGTATTTCCAGATTTATTGGCTTATTCTCAAACACGACCCATAATATTGCATCATTTGGAACTTTCTGGAAAAGATCTCTAAGTTTTTGACGGAATGGGAATTTGCCAAGTAGGTAATAGGAGGGATTTATAGAAAGTTTTGAAATCTTTTCTATATTAATATTTTGGACAACTCTGTTCCCATTACTGCCAATGCCAATAAAAATATGAGGAAAAGAGGGCATATAGATCACTCTAGTGTAGCGTGCTTCCGCTTCATATCTTTTTCGCTTTTCTGGAATGTGGCCATTAATAGAGCTATAACCCCATCCAAGAGTAGCATTGTTGAATCTTCAAAGAGTGTTCCCATTGGAGCCATCCACTTGTATTCGGTGAGCATTTGTCTAGCGATATAATCTGTAGGAATGTCTGCTTTTGTTCTTCCCGGAATTTCTACGACAACATCAGAAAGTTTCCCAAGAGTTGAATTCTTATAGGAGGTTATTCCTACGACTTTTCCTCCCTGATTTTTAGCAATTTCCGCAGCGTCAACTATAGTCCTAGTTTCACCACTCCCACTGATTGCAATTAGAAGGTCCCCCTCTTCAAAAGCAGGAGTTATGGTTTCCCCAACAACATAAACATTGAAATCAAGGTGCATTAGACGCATTGCAAATGCCTTCCCTACTAAACCACTTCTTCCAGCGCCATAGATAAATATTTTATTTGCTCCAATCATTGCGTCTACCATCCCTCTAACCTGCTCTAGTTTTAGTGATGTAGCTACTGTTTTTATGTGGTCTGTTATATCCTGAATAACTTTTACGATTGTTTGCATATATTCGGCCCAGAATAGATCAAGTATCCTCCTAGTAATATTTTCAGGGTCTTTTGCCTTAGTTATTGCTCCTCCAACGATAATAATTGTAGCTCCTGCTTCTATAACCTTCGGAATAGTTTCTAAGTTTAAACCTCCGGCAACTGCAACCGGGATTTTTACAGCTTTTACTACTTTTTCTAGATCTTCTAGAGGATTTCTTCCTTGAGCTTGCTCATCTATCCCCGTATGGACTAAAATGTAATTAACACCCATATTTTCCAATTCTTTTGCTCTTTTTACTTTATCCTTAACCCCGATTAAATCCGCCATAACTCTTATACCATACTTCTTAGCAACGGTAACTGCATCTTTTATTGTTTTATCATCGGCAACTCCAAGTATGGAAACGACATCAGCTCCATGTCTTGCAGCCATTTCCACTTCCAAAGCTCCAGTATCCATTGTCTTCAGATCAGCCACTATTTTTCTATCCGGAAATCTCCTCTTCATAAGCTCTACTGCCCTAATTCCTTCCTTCTTTATTAGTGGAGTTCCAACTTCAAGCCAATGGGCTCCTCCACGTGCCACTTTTTCCGCTATAGAAATAGCATGTTCTATATCCGTTACATCAAGAGCTACTTGTAAGATCATCTTGATTTACCCCCCAATAACTCTCAAACTTAACTTCAAGAGGGTTGTTTTTAACTTTAACTCTTTCTTCTTGAATATGTCCATCCTATAAATTTAAAAATAATAACCTCAAAATAGGCTTCGTGAAGAATATGGTGACTTTTATTCCCTTTGGAGAAAAACCCAATAGAGATGGTGTGATGTACGCTCTTGAGTTACTCAAAAGGAATAGAATAATAGAAGATTTTGTAATAGTCGAATCAAGCAATGTGGAACTCCTAGCAGACAGACTTCCAATAGATAAGTGTTATATCATAGGCGACCACCTAGCAACCTACGGTGTGCTTAAACGCGTGAAAACAAGGTCTTTAATAAGTATTGATGCCCATACAGATTTGATGCACGACTATCTTGATCACGGCTCATGGCTTGCATATACTTTGGAAGAAAAGATCATTGAGAGAGCTAGTATAGTTGGGCCTGTTTTGATGATACCCACAACAGAAAGAACTAGCTTATGGACTAGACGAGTCAAAATTTTCCCTGCCCTCCCAAGAAGCAGACGGGTTAAAGGATCATGGAAAGCATATAAAAGCCTGAAAACATCCTCCATTGAGAAAATCATTGAAGATATAAAGAAATATTTAGGTAAAGATGTCTACTTAACCGTTGATCTAGACGTCCTATCGCCAGAATACAAAATATCCCGATTCCAACACGGGGAACTAAGTTTAAGTGAACTGCTTGATATTATAAACGAAATCAAAAAGAATTTCAACATAATTGGTTGTGATATAGCTGAGGTCTCAGATAAAATAAAGCGCTCTAAACTTGGAAAAAAAGCCCTAATTGAGGTTTATATTGCCCTCACGGAGGGATAATAATGGCTCTCAGCGACAAAGAAATCAAGGAAATAATAACACCACTCTTGCTTTCTGGAGCAAAAATGCTCGATAGACACTGCCCCCAGTGTGGATCTCCCCTATTTAAACTAAATGGGAAAATATTCTGTCCTGTATGTGAACATAGAAAAAAACTTAGAAAATCTGAGCTAAAAGGTGTTGAAGAAAGCTTAATAGAAAAACTTAACATGCTTGCAAACACTCTTCCAGATGACATTGATGAGTTAAAGAAGTACTTAGAGGTCATGGACATGATAATAACCTTGCTAGAAAAATACAAACGGAGGGAGAAAACCAATGAAACATGAGAAAATTTTAGATGTTGTAAGAACTAAAGAGAAAACAGCAGAAGAGATCGCACATGAAACAAAAATAACCCTAGCTCAAACGAAAAGGCTTTTGTTAAGGCTCCTGGCCCAAGGAAAGATAGAGAGTCTTGAAAAAGATGGAAAATTGTTCTGGAAAATTAAAGAAAAGAACAAAACTGAAGAGAGGTTCAAATATCTCTAAACCTTTTTCCCTTTCTTCCAGTATTCATTGAATTTGCTCTTGAATAATTCAACAACTCTGAAATCTTTGACCCAAACTTGTGTCTCATAATTAAAGTATCTTGCTGCTAAATCTTCCAAAGCAAAAAATACTTCCTCGTCACAAATTAACATCGGCAACTCTATTTTGTCAAGTGTCTTAAGTTCAAGTTTTCCAGCTTTGTAGTAATCCATAATCTTTGATGTTTCAAGTCTAGGCAAGATCTGTTTTAAGACCAATATTTTTGCCTTAGCTCCTTTATCAACTGCAGCCGTTATCTCCGTATCAAGATTTGCTGCAACATATCCATTGTCAGCGAGGAGTATTTCCTTTTCAACGCCTTCTAACATTTCTTGAGTTTTTAGCGTAGAGTTCCGGATACCCCTTACTATCCATACTCTTTCAACCCCATACTTGGGGATCTCTGTCTCTATCAACGGTGTCATTAATTCTATGAGTTCCTCTTTTGCTTTTTTCTTCGCCTCAAGCTCCTCTTTCACTCTATCTTGCCATTCTTCTATGAATTTCTCAAGAATATTCTTGGGGTGAACTGGCCTATATTTATTGGCTTTTCCAGGTTGGCTTAATGCAAAACCTTTCTTTTCAAGACTTCTCAAAACATCATATGTTCTTGGAGCCGGCACTTCAGAGACACTAGCAAGCTCTGCTGGTGTGAGAACCCCAAAACCAACTAAGGCAACATACGCCCTAGCTTCATATAGGTTCAACTCGAAGTGTTCCTGTAGAAGTTCTACAATTTTCTCTTTTACCATTCTAACCACCTCTACTTATTTATAAAAAGTTGACCATCTATATAAATTTTTCTTATTATCCTTAGTTGCTCTTTTTCTACATGACAATTTTATTTAAAATGTATAATAGTGCAATTTTGCTACTCTTACTGTTGATTAAAAATCCGCCATGTTTGATATAGCATGCTATTCATAATGCGAATTGTTAAAGTGAACTACCCCCCTTTCGGAAGGGGTCTTCCAGGAGGATAAAATGCCTCAACTAGATAGGACTTATTCATAATAAAAACTTTCCCAAAACTTTATAATATCCTCTACGTCCATCCCTATGAAGGCAAGATGTATGCCGAAAATTATAAAAGACTTGAGCAACTTATAGACAAATTGCGAGAGTTTAATGGTGTTATCCTTGTAGAAGGAATGCGAGACGAGGTGGCTTTACGAAAATTGGGGGTCGAAACGGAGATAATTAAGCTCTCCCGCTTTCCATTAGCGGAGATCGCTCTAACAGCCTCTCACTATCATGATATAATGATATTAACAGACTTCGACAGAAAAGGTGAAGATCTGGCAAAAAAATTAACTCAGTATTTAGAAGGATATAAGTGTAGAGTAGATACAAACACAAGAAGAGAACTCAAAAAAATAGCAAAGAAGGACATTAAAGGCATTGAAGATCTATATGGACTATATTTGCGGTTTAAAAGTCTCCGTTTCTGACCCCCAACAGGAGGGGTATGGATTGAAGAGGAAAAAGACTACAATCCAGCAAATTTTGCTTGATAAGCAAAGAATGTTAAAAAAGAAAGAGATAGAAGGTGATAGCATGGCTGCAAAGGATGATTTTGGAACGACTAAATATGTTATACACGCAGAATTTGAAGCAAGTGGAATCGTAGAAAGACCAGATGTGGTTGGTGCTATTTTTGGGCAAACAGAAGGTTTACTCGGAGATGATTTAGATTTAAGAGAACTCCAAAAAACCGGGAGGATCGGAAGGATAAAGGTTGATGTTCACACAAGAGCTGGAAAGAGTTATGGAACTATAACAATCCCTTCTAGCCTAGATAGAGTTGAAACGGCAATTTTAGCAGCGGCCTTAGAGACCATAGACAGAATAGGCCCTTCAGAAGCAAGGATAAATGTAATGAGAATTGAGGATGTCAGAGCAACGAAGAGAAAATACATCATTGAAAGAGCCAAAGAAATCCTAGAAACCCTTATGGAAGAAGAAATTCCCGAAACACAAGAGATTACTGAAGAAGTCAAAAAAGAGGTAAGAGCTAAAGAACTAATCGAATATGGATCAGAAAAACTCCCTGCCGGACCACATATTCCATTTTCAGACTCAATAATCATAGTAGAAGGAAGAGCTGATGTACTTAATCTCCTCAAACACGGAATAAAAAATGCCATAGCTGTAGAAGGTACATCGATTCCAGAAACCATAATAAAACTTAGCAAAGAGAGAATCGTTACAGCATTCACAGATGGGGACAGGGGAGGAGAATTAATTCTTAAAGAGCTACTTCAAGTGGCCGACATCGATTATGTGGCTAGGGCGCCTGAAGGAAAGGAAGTTGAGGAGCTTACAAAGAAAGAAATAATCAAATCATTAAGAAGTAAAGTGCCTGCAGAACAAGTTATTAATGAGCTGTTTGCAAAAGGGAAGAGCTTCTATGAACTCATGAAAGAAAGAGAACAAAAACCCCCCACGCCTATTGAAAAAGTTGAAGAAGTACCAATGGAGAGTAAAACAGAAGTACAAGAAGAAATCCATGAAAAAGAACCCAAAATAGAAGAGGTAAAAGTTGAAGTTGAGAAAAAAGAAGAGAGGTTTATAAAGCCGATAAGACCCCCTAAACTATCAGAGATTGATAAATTCAGTAAATGGATTGAAGAAGTTAAACGAGACCCAAAAGCAATCCTCCTAGATGAAAACGAAAGCATCCTAGCAGAAATACCAATAAGAGACCTATCAAATTCGTTAAACAATAAAGAGAATATTCATGCAATAATCTTCAATGGAATAATAACCCAGCGCCTCATTGATACAGTGAGTGAGAAAGGTGTTAAATACCTGATTGGGGCAAGAAAGAGCAACGTTGTAAGAAGACCAATAAATCTCAAAATACTGACCTTCGCTGAGTAAACTTCTATTCTTTATTTCCTTATTAAATCTTAATCTTCAAAAAGTAGAGTAAATCTAATCATGCAAAGAAAAAATAAAGAGGTCACTTCCTCTTTGCTCTTTGAAGCTTTGCTTCTTCAAATGCTTTTGTCCACTTAAGCTTTCTTGGATTTCTGCCCATGAAAAAGTATTTTTCACATTTCCTTGAACAGAAGAAGTACACTCTTCCATCATTTCTAACATACATTTTTCCCGTTCCAGGCTCGAATTCTTTTCCACAGTATGAACAAACGTTCCACCTTGCCATGTCCCTCACCTTCTTGCTCTAATTTCTCTAGCTTCCCTTTCGGTTTCTCTGAGGATTACTATATCTCCAAGCCTAACTGGGCCTTTGATGTTTCTTCTGATAACTCTCCCTTTGTCCATTCCCTCAAGAACACGAACCTTTACCTGAGTAACCTCACCAGTAACTCCTGTTCTTCCTACAATCTCAATAACCTCTGCTGGATATCCCTCATCTGACATTCCTCACACCTCTAAATGATTGTAAATGTAAAAGCTCGCCCAATTTAATGAGTTGTGGAAAAGGGAGCTCACTTAGCAAGCTCCCTAACTTTCATTGCAATTTCCTCAACAAGCTCACGACCCTTACCGGGCTCAATTATAGCAACGCTTGCAGATGGAACCTCAATACCGGCAGCAGCTCCAAGCTCTTTTTTGCTTGAAACATAAATGTAGGGTATCTCTTTCTCCTCACAGAGGGGTGGCAAGTGAGCAACAATCTCTTCAGGATCAACATCCTCGGCAATTACCACAAGCTTAGCTTGACCCCTCTCAACGGCCTTTGTTGTCTCGTTTGTACCTTTTCTTACCTTTCCGGTGTCTCTTGCAATCTCAACAGCCTCAAGGGCTTTCTCAGCAAGTTCCTTTGGAACTTCAAATTTTACATAACTTGGCTTTGCCATTTCACATCCCTCCAAACTTCATCGTTCATCGAGTCATCAAGTTAGGGAAGGATGCTTGCTTTTTAAATCTTTCCTTTTGAAATGAGAGAAAAGAAAAGAGAACCCCATCACCCCTCATAAAGAATATATTCCTTATCTGCTATAAACACCGGCTCAACCCTTATTCCCCTTACCTCCACTTTATCTCCGTATTCGCCATTGAGTTTCTCTATATAGGGCTGGATAACTTCGGGGAACGAAACTTGACCTTTAAAGTAGAGTTCCTTATTGGTGGTACTTAAGCCACCAGCAACTTTTTCATAGTGGATTATATCCATGTGGGGCTCAAACGCAGCTTTTGGATCATCTCTGTTCTCTCCCTGGGTTCTTACCAAGTATATAACCGTAGCTCTGAGATAAAGGTCCATCTTGGAATAGTCCCTTCTGAATCCGGCTTTCAATTCAAGCTCTCCGCTTTGTCCATCGTTCAAGATTCTTATTGGACTAACAAGATTACCGTTTAACTTTGGAGCTTCTGTAAGCGCTCCAACCGGGCCTTCTTGTATGAGGACCAGCTGATACCTTGTAGCGTTTGGAACCTCAAGGCTTACTTCTATAGGGATTTCATTTAAGTGATTAATGTTGACATTTTGAGCTATAACCTGCTCGCTTACAATCCTATCTCCATCATAAGCCCTAAGCTTTATGACTGCATCTTTAACATCCCTTCCAAATGCCGAGATGTAGAGCCTAGCTTTGTAATTCCCGGGAATGAGCTTTGAGACGGATTTCCAGGTATTGTTTTCATAAATTTCAATTCTATAAAGTCCAAATGGAACAAATTCGTATGTGGATAAATCTCCAGTGCTCTTAACTATTCTAAAGTTTGAACGTAACTTGCCACTAAACTCTGCTTCAGAACTAATAGGGATGCCAAAAGCAAGCTTTAAGAAGTTACTCGTTGCCACTTTATAATAAACTGCCACTGCGTAATTTGAGAACGCATAAACAACATATGGGAAGTTCCCGCTTCCAGGAATAACTTCACCTGTTTGCATATTTATTGTCTGGACTGGTTCTCCCTGTTGGTTTCCTGCTACAATAACTCCTATTTTCTTACCTTCCTGTTCAATTATGTGGAATTGAATGCCAGCATATCTGCTGTAATACGAATTTTCTCCAATTTTTTGATCAAAGGGAAGTATCATGCCCCGATTATCTCTTTCATACCTTGTTATTGCTCCACCAAGATAGCTTATGGCGTTAAACTTAGCCCAGTCTTGAATCCATGCGATGAAATAATTGAGCTGCCAGCTCTCAAAATCAACTTCACTATGATTTCCATCGTTTGCAAGGAATCGAGCTATTATATAATCTCTATCTCTCGCATGTCCTCCATCCGCACTTGCCCTTCTGTTTCCAAGGAGAGAACTTTCAATCCAGTAGCCATAATCCCACCAAGAAGTAGCAGTGTCGTATTCATTTGTGCTTTCCCTGAGCCACTTGAGGGTTTCTTCCCAGCTTGGGGTTACTGCCTCACCGCTAACTTTCGCTGAATTGTAGGTAGTGTTTGCTCCCACTATTGGAATTGGTATGAAGAGAAGTATCAGCAATGTGGCGTAAAGAGCTTTTGTTGAAACTTTCTCTTGCATGGCTTCCACTATTCCAAACAACTCCCCTACAAAAATTCCAAAAGTTAACAAAACTGCACCCGAAGCAAGGAATAGAAACCTAACAGCTGTCCACATAAGGTATACTGAGAGTCCATAGAATACCAAGAGAAATAAGTTCTTTGCATCAACTTTATTCTGACTTAGAGCTTTTAAAAACCTAAATATTACTATTGCAATCCCTAAAAGCGAAAGCAAGAACAATAAACCATCAGTACCTCTTACTGAGTAATATCTTTTCACGTCTTCCCATGTGGTTTTTGCAAGCTCCTGAACAGTCTCATAAACCTGTGTTGATTGATAAGCGCCGCTCATGAGGGAGAATAGCTTGGGGCCCACGTAAAGGTAAGCTCCAGTAAAGCCCAAAAGAACTACAACTGCGACAACTCCAAATCTATGGGTTTTGTCAGAGTAGTTAAGATACTTGCCACCATAGAGCATTATTAAGGTAAGCAATGCTAGGCCTAAAAAAACCTCAAAGGCAAATCTTATGTGTCCTCCAACTTTTACAATTCCACTTGAAGTGAGAGCATACCCAATGAGCAATATTGCCAGATATGATGGATAAAATTCCTTGGCAAACTTCTTAACATCTTCAACTTTTCCAAAGATAAATGTTCCAACTGCATAAAGGCTCGCAAATCCGAGCAAAACCATGAGGCCAAATGGTGAACCATTCCAAACTGAAAGCATTAGTACTCCCGAGATTACAAAAAGACTTCCAAACACTGCTTTCCTTTTGATTTCGTTTATTTCAAGGTAATAAAACATGAACAACACTGCATAGAGGAAGAACATTAAGAATGGGCCGTCTCCTCTAGCGTTTCCAGAGAAAGTTCTTGTCCAATGAGCTACTGAAAACATCATAACTAATGCTGCCCAGATTCCTGCCCAATCTGAGTGGAGTTTTCTTCCAAGGAAATAAGCTCCTATTATACTGAAAAATCCAACAATTGGTGGCCACATTTTAAAGACTTCAATTGCTTCAAGCCCAAGTACAGATAAGAACCTATAGAGTAAAGCAGGGATTATGTAAAGGCCCAAAGGTTCACCAATTAGAGAACCAAATGGGGCATCGGCTAATGGATAATACTTGGGAACCCATTCTTGAACTGCTTGTTTATAAATTTCAAAGTGATAAAACGTATCTGGATCTATAAAATACCTAGTCTGGCCAGTTGCAGCCCTAATTTTGTAACCAATAATGGCGATGAGAATTACTGTTAAAGGAAGTATATATACTCTAATCTTCGAAAAATCAAAAGAGGATATAGATTTTTCTTTGTTTTTCTCCTTAGCTTTAGTCCCAACCATCTTAATCACCTCACTCCACAGTAACGGATTTTGCCAAGTTTCTAGGCTTATCCGGGTCGTTACCCCTAAGTACTGCTAAATAATATGCTAACAATTGAAGTGGTACTATATACACAACGGGGCTTAAAAGTTCATCTATTCTTGGCATTTTCAAAAAGACTTGACTAACTTTTTCTAGCTCTTCATTATCTCCCAAACTGATTACAAGGCCCTTTCTAGCATTTACTTCCTGAATATTAGAAACCATCTTATCAAAAGTTTTCCCTGTTGGGACAATCGCTACTACTGGAACTCCATCTTCAACTAGGGCCAAGGGCCCGTGCTTGAGTTCCCCAGCAGATAGCCCTTCTGCATGAATGTAGCTTATCTCTTTAAGTTTTAGAGCACCCTCAAGAGCAGTTGCAACACTAACCCCTCTCCCTATGTAGAAAAAGTCTTTTTTATTCACTAGTTCTTCAGCAAGGGCTTTTATCTTATTTTCATATCCAAGAACAGCCTCAACATATTTCGGAAGATCCTGAAGTTGACCCTCAAGGAAGTTGATATACCCCTTATCCCCTGTGCCCAGTCTCTTCGCCAACGCTATTGCGAGCATTGCTAAAACCGTGAGCTGTGTTGTATAAGTCTTAGTAGCAGCTACTCCTATTTCTGGCCCAGCATGTGTATATAAAACAAGATCGCTCAGTCTTGTGGCCATGCTCCCAACAACGTTTACAACACTTAGAACTTTTGCCCCTTTCCTTTTGGCAAGTTTTATTGCTGCCAATGTATCTGCCGTCTCTCCACTTTGAGTTATGGCAATCACGAGGGAATTCCCATCAACTATATCCTCAAACTCATATCTAAATTCGCTCGCCTCTTCTACAAGAACAACTTTATTGACCAATCGCTGAAGGAAGTATTTGGCAGCAATTCCAGCATGATAAGATGTCCCCATAGCCACTACAAACACTTTTTCATAATTTGCAATTTCCTCCGCTACCTTGTCTATCGTCTTGAGATTCCCATATATTGCATCTTTTACCGCTTTTGCTTGTTCATGAATTTCTTTAAGCATAAAATGAGCATAACCCTGTTTTTCTGCCATCTCTAATGTCCAGTTGATTTCATGGATCTTCTTGTCTTTTATATTTCCCGTTTTCAGGTCTTTCACATAAAATGAATCTTTACCCACTACTGCGTATTCTCCATCATCCAAAAAAACGACTTTGTTTGTGTATGGAAGGAAAGCAGGAATATCTGAAGCAGCAAACATCTCCCCATTACCAACCCCAAGAACTAGAGGGCTTTCATTTCTCACAAAATATAAATGCTCCTTATCATCTGTGTATATAATTCCCAATGCAAAAGAACCTTTAAGTTGTAGAAGTGCCCTTCTCAAAGCGTCTTCAAATAATTTTGAACTTTTTAACTCCTCTTCAATTAAATGAGCGATGACTTCAGTATCAGTGTCGCTCTTAAATTCATGACCACTCCCTTCGAGTTTCTCCCTAAGTTCGATATAATTTTCGATTATTCCGTTATGGACAATAGCTATCTTACCACTACAATCAGTGTGCGGATGAGCATTGATGTCGTTGGGAATTCCGTGAGTTGCCCATCTTGTATGTCCAATTCCCCTCCTTCCAGGAAGATTGGTGAGGCCCAATTTTTCTTTAAGCTCATTTATTTTCCCAGCCCCTTTCTTTATAAAGAGCTTTCCTTCTTCTGTCACTAACCCAACCGAATCATAACCACGATATTCAAGTCTTTTGAGACCATCAACAAGAACCTCAGCAGCATCTCTCTCCCCAATGTACCCTATTATTCCACACATTTTACTGCCTCCTTGTTTGTACTGTAAATAGTAAGATTCTAAACAAATTAAAAGGGTTTCCCTAAAATCTTTGAAATAGTATGCGTAATTTCAGTTTAAAAAGTTGTTTTTTGGCCCTAACAGTTTAAAACAATTTCAATTCCTTTTTTGGGCCTCAAAAGCATATTTCATTCTAAATAACACCTTTTAAAACATTTAAGCTACTCTTAACTATCCAACGAGTCTTCAGGTGCATGAAAACTTAGTTCCAAAAAACCTATATATTGGTTTGTGGGTATTAATTTGGGTGGGTTAATGAATAAGACTCTTGATGAATTCATTAATGGGAGTATTAAAATCAATGGAAAAGGGCCATCGAATCACAAAAACAGTAAAAAAAAGCTCAAATCTACAAGATTAGATCGATTCCTACCCAATGAACAAGTTGAATACTTCAAGGCCCTTCGCATAGGCTCAAAGAGAGTGCAAAGAATGAAAATACTCGAAATCCCAATCGAAAGGAGAAAGAATTAATCCATTCCCTCTGCCACTATTGCTTTGTCCTTAAATCTAAAAAGATAAGCCCTTTTATCACCATTCAGACCCTGTTCAACTTTTCTTCTAAAGTTCCAGTATTCATTATCAGGTATAAAGAGCTTGAGTGTCACCCTTCCATAGCCTTCCTTTTTTAGAAAATCATTAATCTTTACCGGATGGAACCCAAGGATACCCCTAACTATATAGCGTCTCTTGAAATAATCGCTTTTTATCTCTTCCTCACTAGTAGCTAGTGTCCGTCTTTTTTCCCTAATTAACATCCAAATGTTTTGATCAACTTCGTGAAAAAGCTCATTAATTAAATCGGCATAATCCACGCTCTGTGGAATTTCGTAGAGATACTTTTTAGGCGTTTCACACCATTCCACAATATCCTCAAGAGAAGGATTGCTTTCCAATCTAAGGCCTTTAGGCAACATAACTGCAGAACGCTCTGATTTAGCGAGAGGTCCAAAGTAAAAGGTTAACCTGTTAAGTACTCCATAGAGATCTATATACTCAAATTCACCGCTCCACGGTACCTTTTCTCTTCTTATCTGAGGGGGCAAGTCAAAGATAAACGCATCGGTTTTATGTTTGTAAGCTTCATAAATCTGAAGTGGACTCGGCAAAAGGTCTTCAAGCCTTCTTTCAGGCATCTCTGGTGGTCGAGCAGGGTCAGAGAAGATTACATCAGCATCAATTCTATCAACAACATTTTTACTCAAACTATCCCCATGAATGAAAGTTATCTTATCCTTAACTCTATACTTCTCCGCATTTTTCGTTGCATAGAAAAGCTTCTTTTCATCAATGTCTACTGCATAAGCCCTATCAGCATATTTTGCGAAGAATATAAGTTGAATCCCAATTCCACAGCTTACATCTGCTATGCTCTCAGGGTTTACTCTTTTTGCCCTATAATCAGCCACTATTTCATGAGTCGCGTATCTAAGTCCTTCTAAGTCCATCCATAAATCACTTCTTGAAAACTTATTTTTTGCTTTTATTCTCGCTCTGGCTATTTCAATTATTTCATCAGCCTGCTCTCTCGGAAGTCTCGCTCTTATTTTCTTCTCATCGAACCCTCGCTTTATCAATTCTACAGTCTGCTCAATATATTCTTCCATTTTCCCACCGTTGTTTCCTATCTCTTAAATTTTTAAAGATTTGTGCAAAAGAATTTAAGGAGGTTCGAATGAAATTTAGTGGGATAAAAATGATGGGAATGAAGAAAAAGCTTTACTTTGCATTGGTGGCCCTAATAATACTTGGAACTTTCTGGTATTCATATGAAAAAGCTTCAAGCACAGAACTTCATGATTATATCGGAGACGAAGTATGGTACATTCCAGCCGCTAGAAACGTCCTTCACCGCCTTGGAATCGAGCTACATTATGTAAACAAAACAACAAATTCAGAAGGTATAAACATCATATCGACAGGAACAATAATAAAAGGGTACGTAAAAGTTAGTGTACTTGGATTCGAATTTGAAAGACCCTATACAAGAAATGTGAATCCTCAAACCCCTCCCCTTCTATCAAAACTTGGGATAAAACTTGATTTCATACCCTTAAACAGAACTCAGGCCTCAGATTTTGATCAAATTAAGTTTAAAATTGAACCGATAGCTAGGAAATACAATTATACTTACTATAAACCATATTCTAACTTTCCGGGGGTTTATTATGAAATTCCAAAAGAGAATATTGAGAGTTTTATAGAAGAAGTGAAGAAGATTGATGGAGTTGATATTGTAAAGGGCTTTCGCTATCCAGACAAAGAAAACATCCAAAACTACCTCAACACAGAACACCCATTCCTAGGAAAAGATATTATAATGTTGGGAATGCTCATAGAAGACAAACCCATTTTTTGGCGCTTGCCTGGCCTGATAGAACATGTCATAATAAATATACTCGTGCTCCTAGCAACCTACAGAATAGCAAGAAGCTATTTAGCAAGTTTTATAGCATTAGTATTCTCCGCTTTTGATCCTCTATTATATGCCACATCTTTAACAGGCATGCTTGATATTCACGTAGCATTCTTTACAACCCTTTTCATGTATCTTTTAATTTCAGAAAAATACAATTCCAGTGGTATTTCTATTGGCCTTGCAGCAGCTACAAAATTGAATGGAGCATTTTCTTATCCAATTATACTAATAAAAACCTTAAAATCCAAAATCGAACTTAAAAAGCTATTCACCTCGCTATTTCTCCTCCCGGTAACAGGATTCTTAATTCCGCAGATTCCCATAATTGCTAGCATAGGCTTCTTTCCCTGGCTTTCAGATTTTATTGGAAGTTTTGGATGGCACCTGAGCTACAAAGGCAGTCATCCGGCAAATTCACCCTTCTGGGAATGGTTTATAAGCTTAAGGCCTTTTGCGTTCCATTATAATCCAGATATCTTTGCAGTCACTGATCCTATCCTAATGCTCTCCATGGCAGTGTTCATATTTGCAATCCCATATGCCGCCATAAGAAGAAAAAAACTCTTAATACCCTTCGGAATCTTTTGGAGCACAATAGCTTTTTATGGTTTACAATGGCTTTTGGGAGGTAAAACTCAATTTAGCTTCTATGCAACGCCATTAGTGCCAGCAGGAGCAGTTACTTTGGGAGTAATGGCCTATGATATAATAAAATGGGAGTACTTTGAGAACTCTCTCAGAATTTACTGGGAGTGGATAAAAGAGATCTTAATATGGTTATGGGATAAGATTGGAAGTTTTAGGACTTTTTTAAGAAATTTAAGAGGTTAGATTGATTCTTTTCTTTTTGTAACTTTTCTTCAATCTTTTTCAATGTTTTCCAGCTTCTCCTCACCACAGGAGGGAAGCTTCCGTGTTCTTTGTAGTATTCTTCCAAAAACTTTCTTGTAATGGGATCACTCGGGTACCCTGAACCTATATTTCCATAAATTTCTTTGAGTCTTTCTATTGCCTTGTCTCTTGTAACTTTAGCGAGTATTGAAGCAGCAGCTACGGGGATGTACTTAGAATCTGCTTTATGTTCCGCTATTATTTTTGGATAGAAAGAGAGTTTTTCCCTTACAACAATCCCAAATCGCTCTTCGTTCACGTCAGCTGCATCTATATAAACAAGATCAGGCTTAATTTTAAGAGAGTTCAAAACTTTAGCAAAGTTTTCAACCTCAAAATCATTCATTGTTCCTTCCCTCTTATCTATATCCTCCGGAGATAGTTCAAGTATGAAATAATCATCAACAAGTTCTATTATCTTCTCAAAGAGTTCCTCCCTTTTCTTTGGGCTCAACTTCTTTGAGTCCTTAACCCCCAAGGCCTCAAACTTTTCAATTTTTGATTCATCAATAACTACAGCAGCTATAACAAGTGGCCCTACTACAGGCCCTCTCCCAGCTTCATCTATTCCTCCAAGTTTCATATTCCTACCTCCTGAGAACCAAACCCCCATAAACAAATCCAAGCATTATTGTAGCTATTCCGCTTGGTGGAATGTTTGTAAGATATGCCAATATTATGGAAAGTATTTGAATGGAGAGTGTTAAAGCTAAACTAATTCCTAGAATCTTTCTAAGATCATTACTAAGCATTAACGCTATTGCACCGGGTAAAACAGCGATAACTTGTAGGGTAATTAATCCAACAGTCCTAACTATCAACGCTCCTGTAGCTCCGACTATTATGTAAAGGAGAGTAAGATAGAGCTTTGCATTTCCAGAATAACTTTCAAGGCCCTCAGCATCAAAGCTCACATATAAGAAATCCCTATAAAACAACAGCATGACAAAAAATATCAATGCTCCTCCTAAAACCAAGAAAAGAAGGTCATTAATGGTGATCAAGAAAAGCTCCCCTGTGAGGTAAGAAACTATGCTTTGGGAGAGAGCAAAATAAGGCCTAGTGGCCATGACTTTATACAAAATCCCAAAGGCCAAAACTGTAAATCCAGCTATGAAGCTCGCTATTATTCCTATTGCCGTATCACTACTAAAACCTTTTTCTTCTAGAAAGGCTATTGAAGCAACTACGAATATTGTTATTACTAATGCTACCCAAAGTATTAAAGAGGAATTTTCAAAAATCAGCCCAAGTATCATGCCCAAAACTGCTCCAAAGAGAAGAGAGTGAAAAGTAGCATGCGTTAAGAATGCTAAGCCCCGCATATTTATCAAAGGACTTAGCATACCTAACAAAATGCTCACCATTATACCACCCAGGAGGGCCCTAAACAAATATTCTGGAATCACTTTCTCTCCCCCCTGTGCAGATGGACATCACCTATAAAGCAATACATTCTTTTTCCCACTTTAATAGCCTTGGATTGTGAACCATAAACTTTGGTAATTATTTCATCTCTGAGAACTTCCTCTGGAGAACCAAATGCTATCAACTCCTTATTGAGGAGCATTATCTTATCCCCTATTTCTGTTAGAGGATTTGGGTCATGTGTTGTTATGATCATTGCTAATCCTATCTCCTGCTTTATTTTCGCAAGTACCGAAACCACCTCTACCCTCGCGCTGGGATCAAGGGCAGATAATGGTTCATCCAGAAGGAGAAGCTTAGGTTTAGAGATAAGTGCCCTAGCAAGCAATACTCTCTGCTTTTGACCACCACTAAGTTCTGAAAACCTTTTATCTTTTAAACTTCCAAGGCCTACAAACTCCAGTGCCTCTGTTGCCTCCCTTAAAAGATTTCTTGGGATATTAAAGTGCATGAGACCTCTTTTGTATAATGCCCCCATAGCAACTACTTCAATTACTGTTAAGGGCACTCTTTCATTCAAAGAATAACTTTGGGGAACGTAGGAGATAACATTCCTGCTCTCAATGGGAGGCTTTCCAAAGACTAAAAGGGTTCCTTTATAGTTTTGATGAAGGCCTGCAACTGCTCTTAAAAGAGTAGTCTTACCTGCCCCATTAGGCCCAAGTAAAAGAAGAGTTTGATCACTATCTAGTTTAAATGTTACATTTTCGACTGCTTTCTGCCTATCATAATAGATAGTCAAGTTTTCCGCAATTATCAAATTCTCACCTTCAATTAGGTCTACCTAAAAAATTTAAAAAATTTGCGATTAGAGTCCAAAAGCTCCTTTAATTCCATTGATTACAAGCTGAACAGCCATTGAAGCTAATATAAGTCCCATCATTCTTGTTATAAGCCTTATTCCAACTTTACCGAGCCTTTGTTGCACTTTTTCCGCTGACCTAAGCACTACGTAAACTAGGAAGCTTGTGATAAGAATAGCAAGCATTACAGCTGCTTTCCCTAAATAGCTGGCATTTTTTGCCATGTGTATCATCACGGTAGTTATTGAACCGGGACCAGATATCAAGGGGATTGCCAAGGGGACTATAGCGATCTCGCTTAAATTTACCGCTTCCTCTTCCTCCTCATGACTTATCTTCACAGTTGATAAGTTACCACTCAACATCTCCAAGGCCATTCTGAAAAGTAAAATTCCTCCTGCAATTGCAAATGCATCTATTGTAGAACCGAAAAACTTGAATATCCACTCACCCAAAAGTGCAAAAGCTGTTAAAGTCACAAAAACAGCCACAGATGTTCTCTTTGCTAGGCTTATCATTCCTTCATAGGATTTACAGTGTTGAATAATAGATAAAAACACTGGAACTGCCCCAATAGGGTTCATCACTGCAAAGAGAGTTCCAAACACATAAAGAAAGGTTCTAAAAAATAAAAGCAGCTCCATTATCACTCACCGAAGATCTTCTCCAGTATCCATTTTTCATCAAAGGGTATCAAATCATCATATCCTTGGCCAATCCCAACAAAAAGTATCGGAGCCCCAATAGCATGACTTACACTTAGAGCTGTTCCCCCTCTTGCATCTGCATCTAGTTTTGTTAAAATAACTCCATCTATCTTAACTGCCTCATTGAACTGCCTTGCCTGCTCTAATATGGCATTTCCAGCGAGGGAATCTCCAACAAAAATAACAAGATCAGGCTTAGTGACTCTTGCTATTTTTTTCATTTCATCCATCAGGTTTCTGTTTAATTCATTTCTTCCAGCGGTGTCAACTAAAACTACATCGATACCTCTTGCCTTTGCATGTTCTATGGAATCATACGCTACTGCAGCTGGATCCGACTTATATCCATGCTTAATAACCTTAACTCCAACTCTTTTTGCATGTTCTTCCACCTGTTCTATTGCACCGGCCCTAAAGGTATCACTTGCAGCTATAACAACACTTAGACCATTTTTCTTAAGCCAGTTGGCCAGTTTTGCTATTGTAGTTGTTTTTCCGCCTCCATTGAACCCTACAAAAACTATTACAAATGGCTTTTCTTCCTTTGACTTTATCATTTCCAAAAGATCTATATGCCTTTCAGGGGTTAAAACTTCCAAAACAGCATCTCTAACAGCGTTTTCAACAATATTCCTTTTGTTAGTACCTATCTTAACCTTTTGGCCCACAAGCTTTTCCTTTATTCTCTCCTTGAGCTCATCTACGACTTCCAATGCAACATCTGCCTCTAAGAGTTCCAGTTCAAGGTCCCAAAGGGCATTCTCAACGTCCTTTTCGCTTATTTCAGTCTGAGCAACTTTATCAACGAATAAGCTTAATTTTTCCTTAAGTTTCCCGAACATTTATCTTCACCGGGCTTATGATTACCGACCGAATTTATAAATATGAGCCTCAGCGATAGCTGGTCACATCACCCTTCAGTTCCGAAACCGCTCGTCATCGGTTATTTCATTATTAATCTCACTCTTTAAGACTTTTTCCCCACCATCAATGATATAAATAAAATAATGAAAAAATTATGGGTGAGTAAATTGATCCATGCCTTTGTCAACGGAAAAATCTACACATCTTTTCAACCAAAGAAAGTTGCAGATGGAATTGTAATAGCACATGAGAAAATACTCTATGTTGGAGATAGCAAAAAAGCTACCAAAATTGTCAAAGAACTTGGAGGAGAGATAATAGACCTTCAAGGAAAAACGATTTTGCCGGGGTTTATAGATTCTCATACGCACCTAAACTCCCTCGGTCAGTCTCTGCACATGTTGGATCTCAATGGAACAACTAGTATCGATGAGTTTAAGGAAAAGCTCAAAAAATATGCAGAAAGCGTGAAGACAACATGGATTCTCGGCTTCGGATGGGACCAAGAAGATTTGGGGCGATATCCAACAAAGGAAGACATAGATGAGGTTATTAAAGACCGGCCGGTATTTCTGTCTCGTACATGCTTCCATGCGGCGGTTCTAAACACAAAGGCAATTGAGCTCATAGGGCTTGAGGAAGGGGAAGACGTAGATCTGGAAAGGGGAATAGTAAAAGAAAACGCTTTAGAGAGGGTTAGAGATGTAATCAACCAAAATCTAACGATTGAAGACTACAAACAATTTATTGAAGAAGGAGCCAAGTTTGCGCTCTCTCAAGGAGTTACAAGCATTGGCTTCGTGAGTGTAAACGAAAAAAGCCTTAGGGCACTTTTGGAATTAGATAGCGAAGGAAAGCTCCCTATTAGGGTGTTTGTATACCTCAATCCCTCCCTTCTTGAGGAATTGAAAAAACTTGGCCTTACTAAAAATATTGGAAGTAAGAGGGTAAAGATCATGGGGATAAAGATTCTTGCTGATGGGAGCCTTGGAGCTCGAACAGCATGGCTTTCTAAACCCTATGAAGATGCTCCTACAAGCGGCCATCCCAATATAAGCAAAGAAGAGCTAGAAACAATCGTTCAAGAAGCACAACAACTAGGTCTCCAAATGGCAGTCCATGCAATAGGGGATAGAACCATTGACATGGTGCTGGACATTTATGAAAAATTTGGGGAAGAGAGATACCGCATAGAGCATGCTTCAATTATCAGAGAGGATCAGATAGAGAGAATGAAAAAACTTGGGGTTGTGGTCTCGGTGCAGCCGAGATTCGTGATAAGTGACTGGTGGGCCGTGCAGAGAGTTGGAAAAGAGAGGGCCAAGTGGATTTACCCATTTAACAGCATGCTCAAAAAAGGCATTCCAATAGGCTTTGGGACAGACTCTCCAATAGAGGTAGTAAACCCGTGGGAGACGGTGTATGCAGCGGTAACTAGGGGGAAATTCGAGGGCATTGAGACCTACAAATACACAGAAGAAGAGTGCGTATCTCTTGAAGAAGCCCTGCATCTTTACATCTATGGCTCCGCGTACATAATGCATTCCGAAAATGAGCTCGGGACACTTGAAGAGGAGAAACTCGCAGACTTTATTATTGTTGATAAAGACCCCTTTGAGGTGGAGGAAAGGGAACTGAAAAATATAAAAGTTCTGGAAGCGTATGTAGGAGGTTCAAAGCTTTATTAACTCTCTCTCTGCATTCGTCAGTCTTCTCCCTTTTTTCCCTTCTACCACAACATCGTCCTCTATCCTCACTCCTCCAAGCTGGGAGATATAAATTCCGGGTTCGATGGTGAATGTCATGCCCCTCTCGAGCACCCTTTCATTTTTTGAGCCTATGTAAGGTTCTTCATGAACATCCAGGCCCAAACCGTGGCCTGTCCTATGAATGAAATACTCTCCATAACCTTTGGCCGATATGTATTCTCTCGCTACACTATCAACTTCCCTAGCCCTTATTCCCTCGCGAACCGTTTGAAAAGCCCTTTCTTGGGCCTCTCTAACGACTTCATACACCTCTCTGAGTTTTTCATTAATCTCTCCAATTGCTACGGTTCGTGTTATATCTGAGCAGTATCCTCTGTATTTTGCTCCAAAGTCGAGCACCACAATGTCTCCACGTCTTATTTTCCTCTCACTGGGAGTATGGTGAGGATTTGCTGCATTTTCACCAGCTGCAACTATAGGAGCAAATGAGATCCCATCGCCCTTTTCTCGAATCAAAAACTCAATCTCCAGTGCCACCTGCTTCTCACTTTTGCCATCCAGGCCTCTACTTATCATCTCATAGAAAACTTCATCCGCTATCTGAGCTGCTTTTTTCATCAACTTTATTTCTTCTTCGTCTTTTCTCATTCTCATTTCCCTAGTAACATTGCTTAGGGGGACAAGCTCGTAGTTTCTCAAAAGCTTCTCAATGTTAATCAGAAAGCTCGCCCTCATTGTATCCTCCACCAGAATTCTACCACTCGTTAAGTTTAACAACGTCAGGACTTTTTTAAGGAGCTTATAGGGATCTTCCTCATCACTCCAGAATATTGTGCTCTCCCAGTCAACTTCATTTTCATATAATTTGGGTGCTATTAGAGTGCTTTCACCCCCTTTGTTTATTACCAAAAGGAAAAGCCTCTCTTCTGTTGCCTGAGGAGAAATTCCGGTTAGATAGTAAAGGTTTGTTCCCGGAGTTATTAATGCCCCACTGTACTCCTCGAGGTATCCCAAAAATTTATTGAGCCTGTTCATTAGATCACCTCAATAATATTGTTAGGCAAATTTTATAAGGCCTCCTCCAAAAGTTTCCTTGGATGCCCCGGTGGCCTAGTCTGGATAGGGCGTGAGGCTGCGGACCTCAAGGTCCGGGGTTCAAATCCCCGCCGGGGCGCCACCACTTCTAAGAACTCTCCAATGTAGAACCTCTATTGTCTTTCAATCCAGAGGGATTTAAAAACTTCCAGAGACTCCCGTATCTCATTTCTCCTAAGTACTAAATATACACCGAACCCGGCTAAAACAGCTATCTTCGACATAAAAATCAAACTTTGGAATAAAAGAGCGGTCGCAAAAGGAAAATAAGAATTAAAAGAAACACCAAGCTTTTTACGTGAAATAAGTGCCGTACCAATAAGTATAATTAAGTAGCCAGAGAACAAACCTCCAACAGCTCCATATTCTCCAAATGGTGCTATCAACAATAGCCAAAAAATAGAAGAAGCTAACGCCCCAAAAAGTGCCACAAAAGTCCCATATTTCACGTATTTTGTTGAGTTTAGGGCAACTATGCTTGGATTATAGGCAATATATGTTTCAATTGCCATAAGGGCCAAGTAAAATTCATTACCAAGGTTAAACCCAAAAATTATCGAAAGGATCTCTCTTCCCAAGAGAATGAGAATAAAAACTATAATGGCCACAAAAAATGAGAGGATTCTCGTAGAACTCTCGGCGAGTCTTTTTACATAATCCATTTCATCTTTCCCATATTTATAGGAATAAAGGGGCATTACCGCTGATTGGAAAACCTGAGGAAGATAAGTAAGCAAAAAAGCTGAGGAAAGAGAGGCTGAGACAATGCCAGCAACCCTTGGGCTGGCCAGTTTTTCACTCAAAAAATAAGGGCCTTGGACTAAAAAAACTCCAGAAAGAGTCCCAAGAAATGCAAAAGAAGAATAATTCACAAGAAGCTTAAAATCTCTAGCTTTTGGTCTTCCAAATAGCCCATTCTTAACTAAATAAAAAAATGCAAAAAGCGAGATAGTTAAGAGAAGGACTATGTAAGGAAGATAATAATTCTCAGATATGAAACCGCCAAGAAAGAAGAAAAACGCCAAGATCATTGTATAAGCATATACTTCTCCCCTGTGGAGGCCATAAATAAAGCTTCTAAATGTCAATTGAAATGCTCTCAGGGTTGACAAAAGAGCAAGATAAATATTAAACGGTCCTATAAGTATCCCTAAAAAAGGAAATGAAAATCCCCATGTGGCTATGGATCTTATTCTACTATCCTCTCCCTTTGCCAAAAACTCTGATGCATACTTGCCCAAAGCAACTGCAAAAAAGCTTAATGGTATTGCAATCAAAAAGGCCTGAGAGATTAGAGAATTTGCTATACCAAGCACTTCTACTCCAAACCTCCGAGAAATAACCGCGCTATAAATGAACCTACTAGCACCGAAAAGTGCAAGAGCAATTATACTCGCTATAGAATGCCGCACCATGAGTTTCTTCTCATAGCTCATAAAAGAAAATAAATAAAGCAGGATTTAACCTTTGCGGAACCCAAGATAGAATCCAGCGACAAAGGCCCCTGTGCCTGGAAGAATCCCCACTACCTTATCTGCCAATGTTAAAGTTGATGTAGTCGCACTTTCTGCAAGATTGAAGAGTGCATCGGTGTTAATAGTTATGACTCCCTTTTGCTGAAGCCAAAAAAGACTTAATAAATAAACTCCTATTAATGTGAGCACTATTTTTATGAACTTTTTAAGTGCATAACCAGTTATAAAGCCCACCACGGCTCCAATACTCATATCACCCATTATTCCACTAAAGTCAAAATTCATGGTGCTTCACCACTCACTTTTTAGAAACTTAGGATTAAATACTTTTGTGTCTTGATTCGCTGATTACAAAATGCTTAAATGTTATGAAAGCTAAAATATTTATACAACTAAAAAGTTTTAAACTCAAATAATATGCACCATTGAAGGTGATACAAATGACAACCCCTATGGAAAGATTAAAAGAAAAAATAACAAAAGAAGTCCTGTGGATGTACATTCTTAGACTTTTAAAAGACCGACCAATGTATGCTTATGAACTTAAAAACAAAATTAGAGAAAACTTTGGATTTGAACCTGCCACAGTAAGTAGCTATGTTGTACTTTATAAGCTCGAACACGACGGATATGTCACCTCAGAATGGCAAGAAAGTGAGACTGGAAGGCCCTCAAGAAAATATTACAAACTCACTGAAAAGGGAGAAAAGCTCCTCGAAGAAGGAATAAAATTTATAGAAGAGCTTTTAGAAAAGCTCAAATGAAGCTAACGTCCAACTCCTCCTCTAGGTTCTTTGGCTTTTGCTCTTAATCCCTTGTAACCACACTTCCTACACTTCTCTGCTTTCCAAGGGTTAGTGGCACCGCATCTCATACATATATACTTCCTAAATATTCTTGCCTCAGCTTCAGGAAACCTCGCCATTTTAATCCCTCCATGATCTTGACTGTGTTCACTTACAAACATTTCTTTTTAAGCTTTACCTTTTTATCTTTAGTACCGAAAGCTTTTTAATCAAACCTCGCTCTTTCACTTATGAGCGGGGGTGCCCGAGCCTGGCCAAAGGGGCCGGACTTAAGATCCGGTGCCGTAGGGCTACGCGGGTTCGAATCCCGTCCCCCGCACCATTCCTTTAGAAGTAACCTTCTTTTTTAGAGCATCTCAAACAAGTAAACTCAACAAGCCTAAAACACGGCAGGGCATTCTTGGAGCTTTTGGACTTTTGATTAGGAGTGTTTTTTTCTGTGTTCGTTGAAGTTTATTTACCTAATATTGGCAAAGGTTTTGCATTTTAAGTAATGCTATATATAACCTAAAAATATTCGTAAGAAACTTTTTATAGTCCCATGAGTATCCCATATAGGATGAACTATTTCAATTTTAGAATATTCATATGACAAAATCCATAGGAGGGCGAGAAACATGGAAACTTTTGAGAGAGATATTTTTAATCAGCTTAAAAAAATAAGAAAGGGAGAAGATGTCTTGGTGGAGCATACTTCTTCCGAGCCAATTCACCTTACCTTCTGCACCATCATTAACTATGTAAAGCAGAGAAAGCAAAGAAACACGAAAGTACTTCTGGTTGACATACTTGACCAACTTCACCTTTTAAAAGCCCATCTTGAGCTTGCAGGTATTGACTCATCTTTTATAGAAAATTTACCAGTAATTAAATTCGGTGGAATAATAAAAACAGGCAAAATTCTCAAGAGAATAGAGCTAAAAAGTGAGATTTCCATATGGAGAGAACAGTATCTGGAAGCTCTTAAAGAGTTTCAAAGGGAAGAAGATAATGAGTTTGGCATAAGAATTGTTGTTGGAATTGAGAAGCTTATAAAGCTTTACGAAGATGATCCTAGGGCCCTAGAAACGTTTTTCGGAACAATAATACGACCTTTCCTTGGTAATGAAAAAAGGATACTGGTAACTTTAATTAACACATCACTTATAAACGAAGAAATTCTTCAGGAGTTCAGGGAACATTCGAGCAGGAGCTTCCTTGTGCTGCTATCGGAAAGGAAAATACACTTCCAAGTAATAAAATCGATTGACTTTGAGGACTATGGAAAGACATTTAGTATTGAAGCTCAAGAACTCCAGAATTCCTTAATTAAATAAAAAAGAAGGGTTAAAGCTTCCTCAAACTTGGGAACCAGACTTTTTTGCCTTTTTTCTCTTTCTCTTCGTCCCATTCGTGAAGGATTTTGACAGCTTCACTTGCAACCAATGTCGCTTCTTTTTCCCCAGCTTTTCCAAACTCATTCGTTATTCTATTCGCAAAGACTGCACAGACACAGCCAGCTCTGAGGCCATAAATGTTCGCCAAAGTGTACAGTGTTGCAGCTTCCATCTCGAAGTTCGTAACTTTAGCCTGCCTTAGATCATCTATAAGGTGCTTTGCAAAACTTGGGAAGTAACCATCTAATCCAGGTCTCGCTTGTCCCACATAGAAGCTATCAGTAGAGGCAGTTATTCCTACATGATACTTAACTCCTAAAGTTTCAGCAGCTTCAATCAATGCCAAAGTGACCTCAATGTCTGCACTTGCGGGATATTCGGCCCTTACATACTGCTTCGATGTTCCTTCAAGCCTCACAGCTGCCTTTGCTATTATCAAATCGCCAATTTCAATTCCGGGTTGAATTGCACCGGTAGAACCTACCCTAATGAAAGTATCAGCCCCTATAGCTGCAAGTTCTTCAATAGCTATTGCTGCTGATGGTCCTCCAATCCCTGTTGAAACAACACTTATCGGCACCCCTTTGTATTTTCCAGTGTGAGTTCTGTACTCTCTATGAAAAGCTATTTCTTTTGCTTCATCCCAAAGTGCACTTATCCTAGGAACCCTCTCTGGGTCACCTGGAAGGAGCACATATCTCGCAACATCTCCAGGTTTACAAGCTATATGATATTGATACCTTTCTTCAGTTTGAGGTCTATCTGCAGGCATAAACTTCTTCATGTCGCCACCCCCACAATTATTTTGAAAAAGACCTATATAAAAGAAACCCATATAACAAGAGGGTGATATTATGTTAAGATGCCAGAAATGTGGAAAGATGCATAAAGGCTTCAAAATTATGTGTGACTGTGGAGGGGTTTTGGACTATGTCGAAGAATTTGGAGGTGATTTTGACTCTTCACTTAAGAGAGAATACTTAGACGTGAGACGATACCTTCATTTCATTCCTGTAAAGGAAGAATTTCTACCACATTTAAGGCTTCCAATAACTCCAACCGTCGAAAGAGAAATAAAAGGGATTAAAGTTTTCTTCAAACTTGAGTACCTCATGCCAAGTGGATCCTTTAAAGACCGAGGAACTTACGTAACAATATCCAAACTTAAAGAAAATGGAATAAATGAAGTAACTCTGGATTCCTCTGGAAATGCAGCCCTAAGCTTAGCTCTATTTACAAAAAGCGAGGGGATAAAAGCTCACCTCTTCATTCCAGATCACACAAGTGAAGGAAAGAAAAAGCTTCTTAAGCGATTAGAAGCTGAAGTCCACGAAATAAAGGGTTCAAGAATGGAAGTACATAAAAAAGCAGTAAGCTTCGAGAAGGGCCTGTATATCTCCCACTGGTACAATCCCTATTTCATTGAAGGAACAAAAGTAGCCGCATATGAAGTTTATGAACAAATTGGAAATGTAGATTATGCCATGACTCCTGTAGGTAGTGGAAGCCTATTTTTAGGCCTTTACAAAGGATTTAAAGAGCTACATATCCTTGGAAATAGCAAAATCCCCAAAATGATAGCTGTTCAGGGAAAAGGTTACGAGAGCTTATGTGAAAAAAGTCATGAAGAGAGCAAACTTGCAGAGGGAATAGCAATTCCAGAACCACCACGAAAAGAACAGATGCTCAAAATCCTAGAGGAGACCGCAGGAACTTGTATTTCTGTTGGCGATGAAGAGATAAGCAGTGCCCTAAAAGAATTGACTTCTATGGGGTTTTTGGTAGAACCCACATCTGCAACGGCCTATGGTGCATTCAAGTCCCTTTTAGAAGAGGGATACTTTGAAACGGGTTCAAAAGTTCTAATACCCCTCACTGGCTCAGGTCTAAAAAACCTCTAAACTGGAGCCGGGAGGGGGATTTGAACCCCCGTAAAGCGGATCTGCAGTCCGCCGCCTCGCCTCTAGGCTATCCCGGCATTTTACTCAAAGAAGTTTTTTGGCGCCGCGGCGGGGATTTGAACCCCGGAGGGACCACGCCCATCGGCTTAGCAGGCCGACGCCATACCAGGCTAGGCTACCGCGGCACGTTCAACATTAAGGAGTTTGGGAGGGTATTTAAATCTTTCGCAAACGGCAACGCTGAGGATAGATATAAATACTCCTCCTCGCTATTTAAAACTGATGGAGCTCTTTAACTCAAAATTGTGTGCTATTTGCAAAGGGAGAAAACTACTGTGTGGTCGACCTACCTGTCCAATTCTCGAACGATTTAGAGTAGCTAAGACCATAGAGGAGCGAATAAATCGCAGGGATATTTTCGGTTCATCTCCCCCCAGCATCTTTGTTGGAGAATATGGTTACCCCAAAGTTCGAATTGGCCCTCTTGTGCCACCAATCGAGGGGAACACTTCCCACCTCGATAGCCCTCTAAAATGGGAAAACAAGAGAATTAAAGATATCCTGTATTACCGTTCTCTACTTGTGATGGGAGAGATGAAAGCTGATGTTAATGTTAGAAAGAGTGAAAGAATTTTAAGTGAAGTTCAAGAACTAGCAATGTCAGTAAGGCCAGTTGATAGTGAAATTTTGCTTAAGAAGAGACCCATTCTAAAAGTTCTTCCAAGTGAGTTTGCACCTCCTGTGGGCCCAAAAGCCGAACTCCTCGACTTTGAACTCACTGAAAATCCAAAAATTCCAAAAAGAACGGACTACATCGTTAATGACGAGTTAAAAGCTGAAACAGCCATTATGCGTCTATATAACTGGAGCTTTGATGAGTATTACATAATAAGGCTTCTCTCAGCTGGCCTTCTTGGAATCAACAGAAAGCTCGTTCCAACAAGGTGGAGCATCACGGCGGTGCAAGATACAATAGGTAAAAGGCTAAGGAAAGAAATTCTGCATTATGAACCCATAAATGAATTTGAGCTTTACTTTCACGAATTCCTAGGCAACAGATATGCAGTTATTTTAATGCCTGAAACTTATGCTTTTGAGCTCCTTGAAGTATGGCTTAAGGGTTCTCTTTTTGGAAGTGATGAACCGAAAGTAATTCACGATTATGAGGACTTTCGCGGAATTAAAGGCTACGCTGAAGAGACTACCGGGGCTTATTATGCGGCTAGACTGAGTGTTCTTGAAAGTCTCAGGCAGAGAAGAAGACAAGCGAGAATAATAGTCTTCAGAGAAGTAACCCCAAAGTATTATGCCCCAGTAGGGGTATGGCAGATAAGGGTTGGAGTCAAAAAGGCCATGGGGAACCCGGTGGGAAGATTTAACACACTCCAAGAAGCCCTTAATGAACTCAAGAAGTTACTCGAGCTGAAGCTTGAGAAATATCTGGAAAAAAGCTGGATTCTACAATTGAGAAAGCAGAGAACCCTCGATTATTACTTAAAACTTAGATAACCTTTATATACTTCCAAAGCCTAATATAAAATTGCTTTATTCGGCTAGAGAGTCTTCCAAGAAGGGATAGACTATGGCTGATCTAATAGGGGCTGCCGCTGCAATTGGGAATTTAATTCTTCGGTTTATTATCGTATTTTTGGCCCTCTTAGTTCGTAGAGAACTTAAGAAAAGAGCTCCACAACATATTCTTCGGTTTTATGACCTGTTGATAATTAGTTTCGCCATTTATGCTATATCAAAGTTATTCTTTCTACCCCTAAACTTAGATAGAGCAGGTCTCATTGAGGTAGATGAAAAAACTGCTAGGATATTAAATAGCATCGCTAATTTCCTGATAAACATTTTTGGGATCATTCTAGTCTATGCTTGGATAAAGCTGTTTAGGAGTTTAATTCAAAAATATAGAATTATACCTATTGTTCAACCATTACCTGGCAAACTTGCTAAGATCATTCCCTCAGGAGTTTATATAACAGAGCAAAAAAGATTCTACGAAAAATGCAAAACTCTGCTACAAGGAAGAAAAGCTATCATAATAACACGACAAAAACCTGAAGACTTAAAATCAAAACTAGGAGTCGAAGTTCCAGTTATATGGTTAGCAAAAGTTGAAGTCCCCGACGCGATTCATCCACACAATCTTGAACGCTTTGCACACGAACTAATCTCTTTTATGAGATCAGAAAAAGGACCAAAAAGCATCATAATTGATGGTTTTGAGTACTTAATGATAGAGAATGGCTTTGAATCGGTGTTTAAGTTCCTCACATCTCTGAAAGATTACTCCACCCTTACCGATACCGTAACAGTCATTCCAGTAAAGAGAGAAGCCCTTGAAGAGAAACAATATGCATTGCTTTTAAGAGAATTTCCAAAATTGGAAGAGATTGAAGTTGTCCAAAAGGAATAGTAGAGATACAACCTACTTCAAGCTCCACCAAAGTTAAACTTTTTAACCCACTTTTCGTAGCTTACTTTATGAGGAGAAAACTCGCGCTTATAAGCATCGATGGTAGTGGAGTTTACAATTTAAAACACATGCCGTTTTTAAGTGAGCTGGTAGAGAAAGGATTTTTTGAAGTTGTTGAGTCAATATTTCCCACACTTACGGATTTAGTTCATACAAGCGTAGTTACCGGGGTTCCTCCGAGGATTCATGGCGTTGTGGAAAACGGTTATTACGATAGAATATCTGATAGAAAGGTAAATTTCTACGACTATGAAATTGCTTTTAATCCCCACAAGATCATAACGACAAAAACCGTAGTTGATATTCTCAGAGAAAGGGGAATAAGAAGCGCTTCTGTTAGTGGCTATACAATGCCTCCCTTCAGCGGCACCCACGTTAGAATCTTTCCACCATTCTTCAATGATGATACTCTTTATAGAGAATATGGGAGAGACTGGAGAAAAGATCGCTGGGTTTTGAATTCGGCTCTGTATCTCTATGAAGAATGCAAACCCGATTTGCTTTTAGTCCACCTCTGCTCGATTGATGGAATGCAACACGATTATGGACCTTTGAGCGATGAAGCTATGAAAGCCGTTGAAACCGTAGATACAGCACTAAACGTTTTGTGGGAGAGACTTAGGGACGAGTATGCGTTTATAATATTTGCCGATCACGGGCAGGAAAATGTTCACACGTGGGTGAACCTGAAAAACTATCTCAAGAAACATAGCATCGAGACCCTTAGAGTCTCATCTGGGGGAGGAGTACACGTTTATCTAAAAAACCCCGCAGAAGCCGAGGAGGTATATTCAATATTGAAAAGAGCTCCCGGTGTAAAGTACGTCTTTTTCAGAGAGGACTTACCACACCTAAATACTCCAAACAGTGGAGAGCTCATTGTTTCTGCCAAAGAAGGTTACTGGTTCTGTTCCCACAGGTTTTGCGATGGAATAAAAGGCCCAAGTCACTGGGTAAAAGGCATGCATGGGTCTTTAAATAAGCCCGTGATAAAGGTTCCGCTTATTTTATGGGGTTTTGAGAAAGCAAACTTAGAAAATCCGACTCTTTATGATATTGCTCCCACAATACTGAAGTTCTTTGGCGTGGAGAAGCCAAAGGAAATGATAGGAAAAAGCCTACTATGAAGCTTTTCTAAAATCTCGAGCATTACTACCTAACAATGAAAACACATAAATACGTCAAAAGTATAAAAATACTTAATGGTGGATAGGTATGAAGAAAAGTTCTAAACTGCCGATATCCATAATCCTATTGCTTGTAGTTTGTGCATTGAGCGTTAAGGCTCTTTCAGTCGAAAGTCTCAGAAACGAAGAAGTCAGAGAACCTGATGAAGTCCATTCCAACTTTTATGATTCAAAAGGCGAAAGGGCTGCAACTCTTTCCCTTATGGAGAGAGGCTATTACTCAGAGGATGTAATTTCTTTCCGAGTTCATGTGTGGCATAGAGATGGATGGAAAACTAGGAGCCTAAAGCTTGTTATAACACCAAATGTTAGTGCGGAAGTTTATTTAAAGACTCCCGATGGATATCCTTGGAATCCTCTAAAATTGCAGAGGAGTAAGGATGATCCAAATTCTGCTGTATTAGAAATCCCCGACCTCGGCTTTCAGAGAGTAGGAGCACAAGATTAGACTTTATTGTGATACCCTTGGAAAGAACAAAAGCGATTTTAATTACCATAAAAGCCGAAATTGAGTTCTCTGAGGGATTTAAAAGATACAGAGGAGATAGCGTAATTGATATGCAGTTGAAAAAGAAATAAAAGAGCTCACCTTGAGGATTGTGCAATCCTCTCAATTTCTTCTTTCTTGCTGTATGCGAAGCTCTTTGTATCTTTGTTAGCTGCAGCTATAATTTCTTCAGCCAAGGCTTCAGCATAGCTAACCTTATTGCGATAGCACTTCGCTGATGCACCGAGGGCAATGTTTCTTAAAGCGACATCAAGCCTTCTCATTGGAGAAATATCTACTGCCAAGTGATATCTAACTCCACCAAACATGATATTTGTAGTGTCTTCCCTTGGGGAGGAGTTTTCAATCGCCTTAACGAGAACTTGAAGTGGGTTTTGCTTTGTTTTATTTTCTATTATCTTGAATGCCTCTTTTACAACTTCATAGGCTTTCATCTTTTTGCTCATTAATGAGCGGTGCTCTCTTCTCATGAAGTGCCCGCCAATTTTATAACTTGAAGCACCGCTTCTCATTACCTTGTTTATGAGCCTCTCAACTATATGAATGTTCGTTTTACCAAATTGCTTTTTTGCATATCTTCCATGACTGTGGGGAAGAATCCTTGGTTCAAGGTTAATATAAGGTCTAAGAGATGGGTCTTCAACAACTACTTCTTCAACACTCCATCTTCCAAAGACTTTGAGGTCCTTAGGCACAAAAAATCTCTCTTCTAATGACTTGGCCATGAGCATCACCTTCTTGGCTTTTCTTTCTTACCCTTAACTATTTCTTTGAGGGAAGTTCTGTTAACAATGACAACCTTGTATCTAATTCCTGGGATATCACCCATAGATCCGCCCTTTGGACCACCAATTCCTTCGATGAGAACTTCATCATGCTCATCAATATGCTTGATAGCACCATCACCAGGAGTGAAGGCAGTGATTACTTTACCATTTTTTATGAGCTGAACTCTAACGGCCTTTCTCATACCTGAGTTGGGCTGTTTAGCTTCAACTGCAATTTTCTCAAGCACTATTCCTCTCGCTTGCGGTGCACCTTCAAGTGGGTCACTCTTCTCTTTAAGCCTAAGCACTCTTCTCTTGTATGTTATGTCGCTCCATCTAAACTTTTTTCTTTTAAGTTTGAGCTTTCTTCCAGCAAATTCACCATAAGGAGCTTTCTTTCCAGCCATGATCATCACCTCAGATTACTACAACTTCTTCAATTCCGTGATGCCTCTCCATCAATTCTTTGACGAGATTTATATTTTGCCCCCCTTTGCCTATGGCTCTCGGTTTATCCCGCTGATTCACATCTAGGAGGGCAACCTTTTTCCCATTTTTCTTTTCAGTTATATGTACTTTTTTAACCCTTACGCCCATTGTTTTATAAATGTTCTTAATGAATTCTTCGGGATTTTCTGAGTGCTCTATCAATTCAATATCTTTGCCAATCATGCTCTGTACTCTCTTAACATTGCTGCCTCTCTTTCCTAATGCCAAACCCATTTCACCATTCTTTACTACGATAACTAGTCTGTTCTTTATTGTATCAATCAAACAGTCAAGTACTGTAGCTCCTGTAAGACTCTCGAATAGGGCTATGTACTTTATCTGATCTGTATTTAGCTTTAGTGGCATATTCACTTACCTCCAGCTAGTGAGAGTATTTTACTTTCTCCTGGCTCTACTATCGCCATTAATGCTATTACGAATGGTTTACCCAAAAGAGTTCCTAGCTCCACACTTGTTCCCTCAAATTCGTATACAGGTATGCTACTGAGACCTGCATAATAATTAATATCATCTTTAACCTCTTTAGGTGCATTCTTAGCCATGATTATAAGCTTAGCTTCACCTGTCCTAGCAAGTCTCATGGTTTCATTTGACCCGATGACCACTTTTCCAGTTTCAATAGCTTTTCTAAGTTCAAATGCCAAATCCATTCCCTACACCTCCTCTACTCTTCTTTCACCGCTTTTTTAATCGGTAACTTCATTGCCAATCTAACGATTCCCGTCCCCACTGGAACGGGCTGACCAATTAGAACATTTTCCACTACTCCATTGAGAGGATCTAATTCTCCTCTTTCAGCAGCTTGGAGTAAATGTTGAACTGTAATCTCGAATGCTGCTCTTGCAAGTACACTTGCTTTTGTACCCACAATACCATGCCTTCCAATGGGTCTCACAACACCATCAATGGTCATCATATCAGCGACGAGCATAATATGTCTCACATCAACTTCAAGACCTTGTTCTTGCATTGTGTTAACTATCTCTTCAATTATTGCATTTCTCGCAGCCTCGATACCAAGCACTTGAGCTATTTCATGAATATTGTTTGTTTTTGTTCTCGTGGGATCAACACCCGGAACTTTAAGTACCTGCTTAAAGTTTGAACCTTCGGTGTAGATAACGTATTCATCTCCTTCCTTTCTGATAACTGTTTTCCCTACGCCTGAGAGTCCTTTTAAACGATGCTTTTTAACTTTATCGGCAAGCCTTCTAAGGGTTGAAACATTCTTAGCCTTCTTCAATCTAATTATTATAGTAGTTCCTTCTGTTTCAATTTCAGCAGACTTAAATGACCGCTCAATTTTTGCTTGAATCTTTTCCATAGTCAAGCCACTTTTCTCGAGACGTTCTGGGTCTATATCCACTACAAATTCCATGTTAAGTATATCTAGAGTCATACTCCTTGCTAAACTTTCAAGAGTAGTCCCTTCTATTCTTTTTGCGACCTCAAGGGCCTTTTCACTGTTGTACCTGTGTTCTTCATCCAAGTGAACTGTCATAATTGGTGTTGAGGGGTTTTTCCTAGCATCCACTATTTCAATAATTCTGGGAAGACCCAAAGTAACGTTAATTTCCGCAACACCAGCATAGTGGAAAGTGTTAAGTGTCATCTGTGTAGAGGGCTCGCCTATGGACTGAGCTGTTACAGTGCCCACCGCTTCTCCCGGTTCTACCAAGGCTTGCTCATATTCTTGAACTACCTCGTCAATTATTGCCTCTATCTCAGCTTTCTTTAGTTTATATTTCCCGCTATAATGTATCAACCTCTCAAACAATTCCTCTCTCAATCTTTCTGGCAAACTAGATGCCTTCTCCTCTACAAGTTTCTTGATAGTTGACTGTGATACCATGATCATCACCCCTTCTCCCTGAGTTTTATCAATGTTCTTGTCACAATTCTATCAATATTTACCGTTCTTCCACCCCAACTCTTCATTGGGTCTACACCATCTTCACCATACCTGAACTGAACTACAATTCCTGTTGGATCTCTCACAGTTCCATCATAATCTACTTTGAGGTCTTGTAGAGCATTTATAAGTCTACGCTGCATATAACCGCTTTGAGCCGTTCTAACTGCAGTATCAACGAGACCTTCTCTACCACCCATTGCATGGAAGAAGTATTCTTGGGGTGTTAGACCGCTCTTATATGAGTTAACGATGAAACCTTTTGCCCTTGCACCAAGGTCACCAGCTTTGAAGTGACTCAATACCCTGCTCCTGTAACCTCTATAAAGTCTCTTACCTCTAATAGACTGCTGTCCAAGTATGGCTGCCATTTGAGTAATGTTAAGGATTTTACCTCTTGCCCCGGTTTTGGCCATGATTACTGTATGGTTGTTCATACCCAAATATCTCTCAGCAACTTTACCAGCATTATCTCTCGCTTCAGATAGAACAGCCATTATTCTGCTTTCGAGAGTTTCTTCCAAAGTCTTACCAGGCAGGGGTTCCAGCTCTCCGTTTTTATATGCTTCTATCAGTCTTTGCACTTTACCCTCTGCTTCCATTATTATTTCTTTAATTCTAGCCTTGGCCTCGCCCGGAAGATCTTCATCATCTATTCCAGTGGTGAATCCCTTATGGGTGATTACCCATATTGCTAGTTTTGTTACTTGATCAAGGAATTGTCTGGCCCTTTCTACACCATACTCTCTAACTATAATATTAAGTAGCTCCCCATCTTCTCTACCGTAAGCTTTTTTGTCTATTGCACCACTTAATAACTTACCTTTTAAAATATAAACAAAGCCATCTGTGGCCACTTTTTTAACTTCTTTCTCACTTGGGATTAGCTTCTCCTCAATAAGTTTTTCAATAGGCTCACATTGGGAAGGATCATCACATAGCTTGTTCCTGTACCATATCGTCAAGTTTTCAGGAAGTAGAAGTGAGAATACGGTCTTTCCACTCCAATACTCAATGCCATTCTCAACTTTATCTGGCTTTGGAAGTTCTTTTACTTCAACCCCTGCAAACATTAACATATGCTCCACTTCATATTTGGTGAAGTATGCCCCCTCTCTAGTCAGGAGGTACCCTCCTGATATATGATCCTGAATTCCACCAATAATTGGTCCACCATATCTCGGAGATAAGATGTGGTTTTGGACTTCCATTAAAATTCTGGCTTCTGCCTGAGCTTCTTCTGTTTGTGGAACGTGAAGATTCATTTCGTCCCCATCAAAGTCAGCGTTATATGGCGGGCAAACTGCCAAATTAAGCCTAAATGTTTTATATGGCATTACTCTAACTCTATGAGCCATAATACTCATTCTGTGAAGAGATGGTTGTCTGTTAAATAATACAACATCTCCATTCATAAGGTGCCTTTCAACTGTCCACCCAATGTCAATCATGTCAGCTATTGTCTCTAGATTGCTCTCCATAAGACGAATTCTTCTACCTTGTGGATCTATAACATAATTAGCTCCTGGATACTTTTCTGGACCATTAAGGATCATTTTTCTGAGCTTTTCAAGATTGAAGTCAGTCACTTTCTCTGGAACTGTAAGTTCCATTGCAACGATTAATGGAACACCTACTTCATTTATGCTTATCATGGGGTCAGGACTAATTACCGTACGGGCCGAGAAATTAACACGTTTACCACTAAGGTTTTTCCTGAATCTACCCTCTTTACCCTTAAGTCTTTGGGCAAGGGTTTTAAGTGGCCTTCCACTCTTGTGCTTTGCTGGAGGAATACCTGAAGTCTCATTGTCGAAGTATGTGGTAACGTGATATTGAAGGAGATCCCAAAGATCTTCGATAATAAGTTGTGGAGCTCCAGCTTCGATGTTTTGCTTCAAACGTGCATTAATTCTTATGATATCTACAAGCTTATGAGTAAGGTCATCTTCAGCTCTTATACCACTCTCAAGTGTTATTGAAGGCCTTACACTAACTGGAGGAACGGGCAAAACCGTGAGAACCATCCATTCGGGTCTTGAATTTTCCGGATTAAGGCCTAAGAGGGGTAAGTCCTTATCTGGGATTTTCTCAAGCCTGTCTCTTATCTCACTTGGCATCATTCTGTGCCTGTATTCGTTTCCTTCTTCATCAGTCCTCAATTCCCAGTATATTGTTGGTCTCTCAAATTTAATTGAAAATTGAGGAGCCCCGCAATGAGGACATACCATTCTTTCTTTTGCCTTTTTGTGTATCTCTGATATTAACGCATCAATCTCACTTTTTCTAGCCTCATTTATATTTAATTTACCGAAATAGTCTTCAATTTCTTCATCCGTTAACTTAATCCTTCCACATTCTCTACAAGTACTTTCCAATGTTCTGTAAATTGTTTTAGCAAATCCAACATGAATAACTGGTCTTGCAAGCTCTATATGACCAAAATGTCCAGGACACTCTTTATAATTGGCCCCACATGTCTCACATCTAAGGTTGGGATCTATAACTCCTAATCTTCTGTCCATTAGGCCCCCATCTATTGGATAACCGTCTTCTGAATAGGTATCAGGGACTGTTATCTCCGCAGCACTCATTTTTCTAATCTCTTGAGGGGAAAGCACACCAAACTCAATACTTCCAATAACTTTTTTCATTGAGTGCATGACTATCACACCCTCTCCTTAAGTTTTAATGATGGTCTAATACCCATGGCCTTTATCTCATCCAGTAATAACTTGAATGCATAACTCATTTCTACTTTGCTTATATTCTCCTCTTCTCCACATACTGGACAATAAATTTTGTCTCTACGCTTATCTTCGACTGCTAAATGACCGCAACTCTCACATATCCATGCTTCTGTCTTATCGCTCTCTTCTAGCAATCTTTCAACTAATAACATTGAGGCACCATGTCCTATTAATACGTCACGCTCCATTTCACCGAATCTTAGACCTCCCTCCCTAGCTCTACCTTCAGTTGGCTGCTTTGTGAGAACTTGCACAGGCCCTCTTGAACGTGCATGGAGCTTATCAGCTACCATGTGGTGGAGTCTCTGATAATAAATAACACCCACGAAGATATCTGCCTCAAATTTCCTTCCTGTGATTCCATCATACATTACTTCCCTTCCACTATGCTTAAACCCGAGCTCTTCAAGTTCCTTTCTAAGCTTCTCTTCTGGCTCTCCAATGAATGCAGTGCCATCTATTCTTCTTCCCTTAAGTGATGCCACTTTACCACCTATAGCCTCAATGAGCTGTCCAACAGTCATACGTGAAGGTATACCATGAGGGTTAACTATAAGATCCGGTACTATTCCGTTTTCTGTCCAGGGCATGTCTTCCTGAGGAACTATAAGACCAATAACGCCCTTCTGTCCATGTCTTGAGGCAAACTTATCCCCAAATTCTGGAATTCTAAGATCCCTAACTGTTACCTTAACAAGCTTTGTACCATCCCCTGTTTCTGTGATAATAATCTTGTCGATAATACCTTCTTCACCGGGCCTCATAGTGATGCTCGTCTCTCTTCTACCTTGCAAAATACCAGCACCTAAACTGGTTTGCTCCTCGAGGAACCTAGGCGGAGAGGTTCTTGCTACTAACACATCTTTTCCTTGAACTTTTGATTCTGGAAATGCTATTCCATCTTCATCAAGGTTTCTATAATATTTCTCACCCAAAAATCCTCTAACAGTAGGATCTGGTATTTCAAACTTATCTGTTTGTCCTCCCATATACTTCTTTTCTTCAGCTTCATAAGTTCTAAAGAATGTTGACCTTGCCAATCCTCTTTCAATTGAGGCCTTATTCATTATAACGGCATCTTCCATGTTATATCCACTATAACTCAAGACTGCGACAATAAAATTCTGACCAGCAGGTCTTTGTTCAAATCCTACCGCTTCCATGATCCTGGAGTTAACAAGTGGGACTTGAGGATAGTGCATCAAATGCCCTCTAGTGTCTACTCTTATCCTAAAGTTGGCCCAACCAAGGCCAAGGCTTTGCTTAGCCATACCTGCTCCATAAGTATTTCTTGGAGCAGCATTATGTTCTGGATATGGGACCAGTGACGCCGGTAATCCTAAAATGGTGGCAGGCATTATCTCCAAATGTGTGTGTTCTTCAGTAACTTCCCAGGGCCATGTAGCCACATAAGCGTTCTCTTCTTCCTCAGCATCGAGGTACTCAATGACACCTATTCTTATCAAGTCACTCCACTTAAGTGTCCCTTTCTTTATTGCCTCTACATGATCTTTGGTTAATTTTGGAACACCATTTTCAACTATGATTAGTGGTCTCCTGACTCTACCCTCATCACTGTTGATGTAAATCTCTCTAACATCCTCATAGTACGCGACATTTATAACCTCACTTATTCTCCCTTCTCTCCTATCGGTTTTTATTTTATTAATTAACTCTACGCCATCTTTATATGTCCCAACAAGAACTCCATTAAGATAAACCCTCCAATCATCGGGTTCTGGTCTTCTTTCCTCAATGTGCACGATCCCAAGACTTTCCAAATATGCAAAAACTTCCTCTTCTGGAATAGCAGTAGTAATTTGAGACATTAGCGAGAGGTTCTTAACCAGTCCACAGTTAGGTCCTTCTGGGGTTTCAGTTGGACATATTCTTCCCCAATGAGTACCGTGCAGATCTCTTGCCTCGAAATGAGGTTGCTCTCTGCTTAGTGGAGAAGTGACCCTTCTCAAGTGGGAAAGCGTAGACATGTAATTAGTTCTATCAAGCAACTGGCTAACACCAGTTCTTCCTCCCGGCCAAGCCCCCGTGGCGAGAGCATGTTCGATTCTTTCAGTTAGTACATCAGGCCTTACAGAGTTTCTCACAAACCTCTGTATATCTTGGAAAGTATACTTCTCACCCTTTCTTTGGTAGGTTTTAGTTAGTTGATATTGCATGTCCTTTACAAGCTGGCCGAATGCAACTCTAAAAAGGTCCTTCAAGAGATCTCCGGCAAGTTTAAGCCTCTTACTAGCATAATGATCTTTATCATCCTCCTCTCTCAGTCCAAGAGAAAGTTCAGTTACTTTAAGTGCCATCATTCCAAGGTAATATGCTTTCCTTATCCTGTCCTCTGGACTTACCCCCATGTGCGGGAGAAGATTGTTATCAATTATTGAGTGAGCCCTTCTAAGCCTATATTCTTTGGGCTGCCCAGGCATTGCTCTCTTTCCAATATAATCTAAAGCCTCCTCTTGAGTTTGAACATCACTTGCATCCTCTAAATTGTCAAAGAGAACCTGTTGAACCTCAGGATTGTTACCCACAGCATCAACTATTTCCTTATCACTCTCCAGACCAAGAGCCCTCATAATGTGTACAAATTTAAGAACACCTGGTACATTCGGAATTGAAACATAAAGTAAACCGTCTTTTCTCCTCTCCACTGTTATTAAAGCTCTATAACCATGTCTGTATGAAAAACATTTTGCTATGTATCTATTTTGTCTCTCGTCGATCTCAACAAGCGTTCTGTTTGGAGCTAAATCTTCAATAGACACAATAACTCTTTCAGAACCGTTAATAATGAAATATCCTCCTGGATCTTTAGGATCCTCTCCATGTGCTATAAGTTCTTCATCACTTAAGTTGTAAAGACGACAGATTTTGGATTTCAGCATTACCGGCAATTCACCAATTCTTACCTCAACTGGCTCTTGTTCAATCCCCTTCACTACTGGTATCATTCCCAAGAAGACCGGTGCAGAATAAGTTAAATTCCTAATCCTAGCATCTATGGGATATAAAGGCTTTCTTTGTCCATGAGCTTCTTGAAATTCTGGTTCTCCAAGTCTAACTCTTCCAAACTTGACTTCAAAATCAGGTATATCTGGTTTTACTCCTTCAAATTCGCTAATAACTTCTTGCATTCCATGCTCAATAAAGGCATTGTAGGAGTCGAGGTGCTGTCTTACAAGCCCTTTTTCATCCCAGTAAGCCTTCATAATGTGCCAAAGATCATCCGGAGTAACCTCAACAATAGTAGGACCTCTCATATTCTCACCTCAAAATTTCAATCTTCCACAACAATCCTATAATAGTAATAAACCCCCGCAGTAGGGCTTTTTCTTTTTATTTCTATTATATCCCCAGGCTTAGCATCAAGTGCTTGAACTGCCGGATCACTTGTTTTGATCTGCGGCAACTGGGAAGGCTTTATATTGTATTTTTTCAGTAATTCTTCCGTCTCTTCTTTACTAAGTACCCTATGCTCAGGAACTAACACATGATCAAATATTGTAAGGCTTTTTTTCGCCGTCACAGAGAATTGCCCCCTTTAAAATTTTTAGAAGGTACACCCTCTCACTACCTCCAGCTTTTAATTAGAGTATATAAGCTTTTCGAGAGTTTAGTCTGAGAGAGGCTTTATATTATTTGCGTAAAGTTTAAGAACTCCTCCGTCTGCCTTAACATTTCATTGATGCACTTATATCGACATTGACATGGCTCTACTCAACTTCATACTCAATGTTCCGCAGAAACATTGTAATTTCGAAGTTATAAAATTTACTGAGTAGAGTTCCCAAGCTTACTCATTATGAGAGAATGGTGGGGCCGCCGAGATTTGAACTCGGGTCACGGGCTCCCAAAGCCCGCAGGATAGGCCAAGCTACCCCACGGCCCCACTGCAACCACTGGAGCCCCGGGCGGGATTTGAACCCGCGGCCTGCGGATTACAAGTCCGCCGCCCCACCAGGCTAGGCTACCGGGGCACCGAATGAAGAAAGGCCTAAGTTAGTATATAAACTTTTCGCTAAAACACATACCGTAAGCTTTATAAATCCGCTTATACTCCCTATGATTGGGTTCGTGCCGCCGTAGCTTAGTTGGTAGAGCGCCGGACTGTTAATCCGGTGGTCGCCCGTTCAAGTCGGGCCGGCGGCGCCAGTCTTTGTGGGCCCGTAGCTCAGCCTGGTCAGAGCGCGCGGCTCATAACCGCGTGGTCGGGGGTTCAAAGCCCCCCGGGCCCACCACTTCTTTACTCAAAAAGAAATACATTCTTTTTAGTTATGCTCAATAATCACATTCTCCTGAAAACATGTAATTGCTTGTAAGTTTAATTTCCAAGAATTGTCAATAATATCCTATTAAGATGACTTTTATGTACATCACTGGGCCCTAAAGAGATTATTCTACTTATGTATACCTAAATGGCGGGCCCGCCGGGATTCGAACCCGGGACCTTCGGCTCCGAAGGCCGACGCCCAATCCCCTAGGCCACGGGCCCTCAAAAAAGTTATAACACGGTGCCTACATAAAAGTTGCGGTGATAAAATGATACTACCAGATCATAAAATTAGGAAGGAAATACTTATTGAACCTTTCAATGAAAAGTCTCTTCAGCCAGCAGGTTATGATCTAAGGGTTGGAAAGGAAGCTATGGTAAATGGGAAGTTCATAAATGTCGAGGAGGAAGGGAAATTGGTTATCCCTCCCAAAGGCCATGCATTGATACTAACCCTAGAAAGGGTGAAACTCCCTGATGATGTCATGGGCGACATGAGGCTAAGGAGCACATTTGCAAGAGAAGGCCTTTTAGGGAGTTTTGCTTGGGTTGATCCAGGATGGGATGGAAATCTCACTTTGGCATTTTTTAATAGTTCTGAAGAGGAAGTAATTCTCCATTATGAAGAACGATTCGTGCAAATAGCATTCCATCGCCTTGAGGAACCCTCGAAAAACCCTTATCGTGGTATTTACCAAGGCAGTCAACACTTAAAGCTTTCAAAAAGAAAAATAAGATAATTTTTATTCTCTTCAGTTTTCATAGGTGGATTAATACTACTAACATGCTACAAAAACTTCAAAAATGATTTTACGTAGAAATATAAGTGAAAGGAGAAAATAGAAGGGAGTTCAGCCGAAGAGTGCACCAAGTCCAGCGAGAGCCTCTTCTTCCTTCTCCTCTTCCTCTTCTTCCTCCTCTGCTGGAGCTTCTTCTGCTGGAGCCTCAGCTGCAGGAGCTGCAGCTGGAGTTGCTGCAACTGCAACGGGCATTGCAGCTTTTTCAATAACTTCCTCAATATTAACTCCTTCAAGGGCTGCAACGAGAGCCTTCACTCTTGCTTCATCAACTTCCACACCAGCAGCCTGAAGGACACTCTTTATACCTTCTTCAGTTATCTCCTTACCAGCGGCGTGTAACAATAAAGCAGCATATACATACTCCATCTTTTACACCTCCAAGTTATCTTTATTTTCCATTATTAGATACACATTAACCAAATAAGGCTCCCAATCCAGCGAGAGCCTCTTCTTCCTCTTTCTCCTCTTCTTCCTCTTCTTCAACCTTCTCCTCAGCCTCTTCAGCTGGCTGAGGCTGAGCCGCTATAACTTGTGCTTGTTGGTTTAAAAGCTCTTTGGTTTTCTCATCAAGCAACTCCTCTGGTAATTCTTGAGCTATAAGCAATGCAATTCTGAAGGCTTTGCCAAGTATGTCTCCAGCACTCTCCTTAGTAATGTAGCCCGCTTCTACTGCAACATTCTTTGCGCCAAGGAATGCCTTTTGAATAATTGCCTCAATTGTTTGTTTTGTTGGATATGCTACGTTAACGGAGAGGTTGAATGCATGCATATAAGCCTGTTGAAGCATGCTGATGTATTGTTCCTCATCGATTGCAAGTACTTCTGGTGTATAAACGATTCCATGCTCGTATGCAGCAAGTAGCTTAAGTCCCACTTCAAGAGGTTCAATCCCAAGCTGGTTAAGTATATTAGCCAGCTGGGGAGTTATAATCTCGCCTGCCTTTAATACAACTGTATCTTTTTGTATTGATACCTTACCTTTCTCAATTCTTGCAGGAATTCCTAACGCTTGCATCTCACCAACAAGAGGTCCGGGGGATAATGGTGTTGGTCCTGCTGGAACTACAACATCTCTTGGGGCTGGGGCTCCTGCTTTTGCCGGGGCAGGTTTTTTGCTCTCTTCAAGGAACTTATAAAGTTTAAATGGGTTTATCTTAGTAACGAGTATGCCTGTTCCACCTTGAATGTGCTCGATAAGCTTTTCAAGATTTGAGTCGTTAAGTTCTTGTGCTGCTTTTTTGAGAGCGAGCTCAATGAGAGTATTCCTTGAAACTCTAAGAACCGCCTTATCTCTAAGGCTCTCTCTCATTTTGGATAAAGGATATGCTGGAACATCTGCTACGTCAACTAGGGCTATTACTGGATAATCTTGAAGAAGCTTGGTAAGTTCTTCTACTTCCTTTTTCTTCCACTCAGCAACATGAGCCATTCATATCACCCCTCTATTTTTACAGCTGGACCCATTGTTGTTTTGATGTATGCTGACTTGATTTGGTTTTCTCCCCTCTCAAGCTTCCCTATTATTGCGTTTAACACTGTTTCAACGTTCTCAGCGATTTTTTCATCTTCCATGGATTCTGTTCCAACCGGAGCATGCACTGCTGGAGTGTTCTTAAGCTGTATTCTAACTGTCTTTTTAAGTCTCTCAACAAAGGAGGTAAGATCCGTTATTGTTGGTGGAACTACAACAGGCATCTTATTCCTTGGACCTAAGTACCTACCTAAGTACCTACCAATCTTTGGCATCAATGGGGCAGCCGCAATGAAAAAGTCATAGTTCTTTGCTATTTTTCTCGCAGTCCTTGGATTGCTCCCCAATTCTTCTAATTCCTCACCACTAATAACACCTAACCCGAGCTTTTTAGCCGCCTCGGCAACGGCACCATCAGCGATAACCGCGATTTTTGGTTCCTTCCCACGACCATGTGGCAAAACAACCTCAAGCTTAAACCTATTCTCAGGTTTTTTAAGATCAATATCCTTGAGGTTTACTGCCACCTCTAGGGTCTGTGTGAAGTTACGCGGCTTAGCCCGGGCCTTTGCCTCCTTCACCGCTTCCACGATTTTTTGCCTATCAAAGGCCATCTTTCTGACCTCCACTTTTTTTATTTAAACCGGAAGGAAAATCAAAAATTCGTAAAAAGAGAGATTTTTAAACTTTTCCCTCACTCTTCCTTTGCAAATATTTCATCATAAACTCCCTCATCAATTTCCTTCTGCACTTCTCTTGGATCCTTGCCTTCAATAGTGACACCCATGCTTAAAGCCGTTCCGATAACCTCCTTAGCAGCTGCTTTTAAACCAGCTGCAAGCATTTGTTGCTTCTTTGCTCTAGCAATTTTGACTACTTGTTCCATTGTTAGATTACCAACAATTGCTCTTGTAGGTTCACTTGAACCCTTTTCCAATCCAAGTTCTTTCTTTATTAGTTGACTTACTGGTGGCGTTCCTACTTCCACATCAAATTGTCTTGTTACTGGGTCAACAATTATCTTAACCGGAACTTGCATTCCCGTAAAATCCTTGGTAGCTTCATTTATCCTGTCAACAACTTGTTTAACATTTAACCCTAATGGACCAATGGCTGGACCCAATGGAGGACCAGGAGTAGCCTTACCACCTTCAACTAACACCTCAACGATTTGTTTCTTTGTCATTCTCTTCACCCCTCTACTCCTCTGAGCGTTTGCTTATAAGCCTAACGTATTCTCCCCTAACAGTTACAGGGATTGGCACTATTGCTCCAATCAGTTCAACCACAATTTCGTCTTTTGACTCATCAACTCTAACTACTTTGGCCTTCTCGCCCTTGAATGGACCAGCAATTAATTCAACAATGTCTCCAGGCTCAAATCCACTAACAGCTGGCTTCTCTTCAAGGAAATGCTCTATTTCAATAAAAGATATTGGGCCAGGAAGTGTACCTTTTGCATGCCTGATGCCTCTTATAACTTCATCTACAGCAGCTTTTTCCGTTGCTTCAACAAATATATACCCCCTAACTTTTGAAGGGGATAATATAGCCATAATGGGTAAGCTGTAAGTTTTGGCCTTACTGTAAATAAGCTTGGCTGTATTCTCCTCTTGGCCTACTGTTACACGTACTGCGAATATTTTGCTCTCACTCATCTTTACCACCGCTCAAGTTCAAGTCCCTTGAACCAAAGATCCAATAACACGAATAATCATTCCAATAACACCGATTAAAATTATTCCAATACCGGTTATTTTAGCAGCAAGCTTGTATTCTTTCCAGCCTGGTTTTTTTGTTACCAGGAAAACCCTTTTGGACTCAGATATAAAGCTTTTAAATTTTTCCATGTAGCTCTCAGCCATTTTCAACACCCCTCACAACCTTCAGAGTTGACTATGCCTAAAGTATTTAAAAGTTATCCTTCTATCTACAAACACGACTTAGGAAAAATCTATCAAAAAATAAATGCAAAAAGTAGGTCCCTCAAAGCTCAGTCAAATCTATCTTAACGACCTTTCTTTCTTCTTCAAGAGAATATGGCGCTTCGGTTTCTTCGACAACAGCATACGGTGAGCTTACTCCTGTTACAACAACCATGACTCTTATTGTCTTTTCGAGGTCAGGATCTAGCTGAATTCCCCAAATAACTTGCGCCTCTGGGTCTAGTTTGCTTGTGACGAGTTCGATTATTTGTTGGGCTTCTTCAAGCTTAACGTCATTTCCTGCAATACTAATCAACGCACCCTTAGCTCCACTAATATCCACGTCCAAAAGTGGGCTGTTTAAAGCTTGATTCGCGGCTTCTAATGCCCTCTTTTCACTATCACTTTCCCCAATACCAATCATTGCAATGCCGCCGTCTTTCATGACTGCTCTTACATCAGCAAAGTCGAGGTTAATGAGACCTGGCCTAGTGATGAGTTCAGTAATTCCTTTAACAGCTTGCACAAGAATCTCATCTGAAACCTTAAATGCCATTTGAATTGGTAAATTCGGAGCAACTTCCATAAGTTTATCATTGGGGATCACAATTACAGTATCGCTGTTTTTCCTAAGTCTTTCGAGACCATACTCTGCATTCTTGATTCTCCTTATACCCTCAACAGTGAATGGAAGTGTGACTACTGAAACTGTCAACGCTCCCATTTTCTTTGCAAGCTCAGCAACTATTGGGGCGCCACCGGTACCAGTACCCCCACCAAGACCACAAGTAATAAATACCATATCAGCTCCTTCAAGAGCATCTCTAATGTCTCTTTCACTTTCTTTAGCAGCTTCTTCACCAACTTTTGGGTTATTTCCAGCACCAAGACCTCTTGTGAGATCCTTACCAATTAAAATCTTCTTATGTGCTTTTATTTTCAACAGATCTTGAGCATCAGTATTAACCGCAATCACCTTTGCTCCTTGAATTCCAACTTCCATCATCCTATTAATGGTATTACAGCCAGCGCCACCAACACCAATAACATAGATCTTTGCTTGTACTTGCTCCAAAATCTTCTTAAGTTCTTCATCAATGTCAGAAGCTGGTGTTTGAACCTCAACTGGAGTGTTTGCTTCTGCTGATGTCCTTTCTATTGCACTTTCAATCAATTTCAACATTTTTTCACCCTCCACCTGATAACAGTTCTAAATGTTTTTTCACATTCTCTACATATATAAACCTTAGCTAAGTTTGTTCAACTGATATTTAAATGTGTACTTTCAAACCTTTAAACGTTTCGCTTCTTTGTTAGTCTTTAATAAACTCCAAATCCAACTCTTCTGCAATATTCCTTGCCATCTGTTTGGTCTCGCCTTTACTGCCCTTCCAATCCACATAAATTCCATGTACTCTTCCCGAGGTTCTGTTTATAGCTTTAAGAAGCATTTCCTTTGAAATGGGATGTGCATATTTTGCCACTATGTGAGAAAATGCAAGTTCCGAGTTTAAAGCAGCTTTGGTTTGTTTTGGGGCATAATGACCGCCACCAATACCAATTACTGTTTTAAAGTTGTGAATCTTAGTGTAATTATTAATTACATAAAAAATAGTCTCTGCTACTATTTCCCCAGCTTGCTCATTTTTCCACTCCTCTTCACTGGAACCAATTTCTATAAAAAGAGAAGGCACACCAAGCTCACTAGGCCCATGATGGGTAGCTTCGTAACAAACAGTCCAATTTAAGTCATTAAGTTCATTTAGTTTCAAAAGAGCGAGTTTCATTGCTATTGGCTCTACAATAGCCAAGCTTTCATCCTTTCCTCCATACATGGCTTTTCCCCAGTTTCCTGTAACGTGAGTGGTTAAAGCTGGAAGCTTTTGCTGGCTTGAGTGTCTTGAGGCGAAGATTATAATCTTAGGAATTATGCCCAATTGTTTTGTTATCTTCCTGTCCAGATTATCGTAGTATATCATTTCTCTATCCGTTGTCAGTATAAGAGTATTCTTAAACTGATATACTTCGTTACCATCAAACCGTTTCTCAGATTCTATAAAACCAAAGTTTTCGATTAGTTTCTGTTTAATGTTCATAGAGGCTAGATCAACTTTTGTGGTCATTATAACTTTCATAGTTTCTCCCCTAGGAAACATTGAATCACAGCATAAAAACCTTAAGTTCATACCTCACATAAAAATTGCAGAGTTTTTTAAGATATTCTCTCCAAGTGCTTATTATTGATAATACAAGATCAATATAGAAGATTTCTCAGTTATAAAGTATAATACTCAAAAATTGATAATTTACAATCTTGTAAAAGTTTATTACCAAAAAATATATAATGAAACACGACTACAATAAATACGACAGTAATGGATATACCAAACCCATAAAAGGAGATGTAAAAAATGAAGTGGAAAGCAATTGGTTTGATATTGGTATTGGCCCTTGGTTTGGTCATTTCTGGTTGTACACAACAGGAAACACAAACAACAACCCAAGCCCAAGAAATAACAATCTATACTGGAGGGACCGGAGGAGTTTACTTCCCTTTAGGTTCCAAATATGCCGAGATTCTAAGTAAAAATGGAGTTCCAGCTACTGCAGTTACAAGCGGTGCAAGTGTAGCAAACGCAAAAGCAATTGGAGATGGGACTGCTCAGGCAGGAATTCTCCAAAACGATGTAGCCTATTATGCCTACAAAGGCCTTTACATGTTTGAAGGACAAGCAATAACGAATATTAGAGGTGTTGCAGCCCTTTATCCAGAAACTGTTCAATTCATCGTAAGAGCAGACAGTGATATAAAAACCCTTAGCGACTTAGCAGGTAAAAAAGTGGCAATAGGTGCTCCAGGAAGTGGAACTGCTGTGGCTGCTGAACAAGTACTCAGAGCAGCAGGCGTTTGGGATAGCATTGAGAAAGTCAACCAAGATTTCAATGAAGCCTCACAAAGTCTCAAACTTGGTCAAGTAGATGCAGCTGTCATCGTCTCTGGAATCCCAACACCATCTGTTAACCAAATTGCAGTACAAACACCTGTCCGGGTGCTTTCAATCCCTGATGACACACTAAATAAGCTTAAAGAAGAAGGGTATATATTCTATGTTAGGCAGATAGTTCCAAAAGACACCTACAATGGGGTTGATGTAGATACCCCAACAATAGCTGTTAAAGCAATGCTTGCTGTAGGAGCTGATCTTCCAGAGGACACCGTCTATCAAATGACAAAGATACTTTTCGAGAATGTGGACCAACTCAGAGCAGTTCACCAAAAAGCTCAAGCTATAAGCCTCGAAACAGCTTTAGATGGTATGAGCATACCACTTCACCCAGGAGCAATAAAGTATTACGAAGAAAAAGGCCTTACCATACCTGAGAACCTTAAAGGGTGAAGCTTTTGAGAAAATTTCTTTTTTTGCCCTTTTTTCTTATAATATTCTTAATTCCTGTCAATACCCTTGTAATAACTGATGAGAACCACTCTTATACTGATATTCTCGGAGAGAAGGAGATAGAGATAACGTACATACACAGTGTTCAAAGAAGTAAAATAGTAGAAATTCTCAAAGCGAATAAAACTGGCCTCTATGTTGCTGAAATGTGGTGGAAAGACTTCGGAGCTGGACTCCCCGAGGATATTCAATACTCAGAGAATGGTTATTACGTGAAGAAAGTAAACATCCCTCTAGGAAAATCTCTTAGTTTTTGGTTTATCTCTTCAAACCAAGCAAAGATTGCTGTGAACGAAGAGATTATATTGTCTCCAACAGAAGACATCCTTGTTAATTTCAAAGTAAAAAGGTGCCCAATCATACTCACCCTCATCGGGAGGTGCTAAAATGGAAATTGAAGGAAAATTTGAGAAAGTTGAAAAAATTGTGATAGAAAAAACAAGGACACTCCCCCCAACGCTTGAGAATATAATAAAGGTGGCTGCAATATTAATTGGTATCTATGAAATCCTGTTCATATTCAATTTCAATTACACCCTATATGACCTTTTTTCAAGAATGGGTATTGTAATTGGACCACTGAAAACTACCTTCCAAACTAAGCAGGGAGAAGCCTTTGTACTTGCCATGATACTCTTAATAACGTACTTGTTATATCCAATAAGAAAAAAAGAAAAATATTTAAAGAAAGTTCCACTGTATGACTACCTACTGGCAATTCTTGGAGTTGTTTCCGCCTTATATCTATTCTTCGTATACCAAAGATATGCAGAATTTGCTGAGGTTTACATGACTGACGTAGTGTTCGGTCTTATGGCAATAATCTTAGTTCTTGAGGCTACAAGAAGAGTGCTCGGCTGGGTGCTTCCACTAGTTGTGGTTGTCTTCCTTCTTTATGGCATCAACAACATAGGATTTAACTGGATTCGCTTTACCCAGCAACTGTATTTTGATGAAGGGATCTTTGGGATCCCATTCTTTGTGATGACAATTTATGTGTTTGCTTTTGTGTTCTTTGGAGCGTTCTTACTAAAAATTGGTATAAGTGATTACATAACAGAGTTCATGATATCCCTCTTTGGAGCTCGTCCTGGAGGTCCCGCTAAATCTGCAGTCGTTTCGAGTGGCCTTATGGGAACTGTGAGTGGATCAAGCGTTGCCAACGTTTTAACTACAGGGACATTTACAATTCCCCTAATGAAAAGGGCAGGTTATCCTCCGGAGGTTGCTGGAGCCGTTGAACCTGTGGCCTCTACAGGCGGCCAGCTAATGCCCCCTATTATGGGTGCAGCTGCATTTATTATGGCAGAATTCCTTGGAATTCCATATAACAAGCTAATCATTGCTGCAGTACTTCCTGCTCTCGTGTATTATTCTGGAGTTTACCTTTTCATAGATTTAGAAACAAAGCGCCTTGGATTAAAAGGAATGCCAAGAGAAAAATTTGCACCGCTTAGATACTTCATAAGAAAGCTCTACATTCTGCTCCCAATTGCCGTTATTACTGTGGCCTTAATATGGGGAATCCCACCACACATATCAGCCATTTCATCCCTTGGAATAGCAATTTGGGTCGCCTGGATATCTAAAGATAACATTAAAGGACATGAGGGCCTGTATGTTGCAACAGTATTAGTGAGCACCGTGCTAATGTTCACAGGAAGAGAAGTCGCAATCCCCGTCACAATACTTCTTGTATTACTCACTTTAGGTTTGTTGGCACTTGGCTTTACTAAAAAATTCGTCGAGTTTAATGAGAAATTTTACATAACTCTATTGTTTATATTCTTTATAGCATTAACAAAGTACTTGGGAATGAGAAAAGAGCAGATACTCCTAATGAGCGGTGTAATGGGGATAGGGTTCTCACTAATAGTGGGGTATATCTCAAAAAGTGAAGATGGCAAACTAATGTACTCCGCCACTTATGAGTCTATGATTGATGCAGGAAAAACAAGCACAAGTGTAATGCTTGCAGCTGCAAGTGCTGGACTCATCCAAGGAGTTCTAACCATGACTGGATTGGTGACAAAGTTAGGATACAGACTTATAGATTTAACAGCAGGAAATCTATGGTTATTACTCTTATTAACAATGGTATTTAGCCTAATATTGGGCATGGGAGTTCCTACAACTGCAAACTATATCATCACTTCTCTTGTAGCGGCCCCCGCAATATACAATGCAGTTTTGGGTCTTCAATCATACAGCTCCCCCGTTCCTGGATTTACAACACCAATAGCTCTCTTAGCCGCACACTTCTTCGTATTTTACTTTGGAATACTCGCTGATGTAACCCCACCAGTTGCTTTGGCCTCTTATGCAGGTTCTGCTTTAGCAGGGGGGGATTTCTGGAAAACTGCAATGAATGCCGTAAAATATGCACTAGCTGGTTATATAGGACCGTATATATATTTCACACACCCTGAAATGTTTCTAATAACAGTACAAGAATGGACACTATTAACAGCCCTTCACGTGCTTTACAACTTTGGAGCGACTCTCTTGGTAATGTACCTACTAGCAATCTCCTTAACTGGATGGTTCCAAAAGAACCTAAGAAAAGAGGTTAGGGTCATTATTGGCATAATAGGACTTGCCAGTGCCACACTCCACATAATACCAATAGGTTTAGGTGTTGCGGGAGTCGTTGGGCTTAAGTTATTTGGAGAAAAACTTAGGGGTTGATCCCTTCTTTTGCCTTTTGTAATTCCTCAACTATTGTCTGAGTTAAGTTCTGGATGTTTTGAGCCGCATTTATTACTGTCCTTCTAACAATTTGAATCACTACAAAAATTATTATTAACACAATAGCTATCATCATCAAATATTCAATAGCTGCCTGAGCATTTCTTTTCATTTTTCATCCCCCCGAGTGCATGAGCTATCTGCCTTGCTACAAATCCCGAAGCAATGATAAACCCAACAGCAACACCCAAAGTTATCACAATAAACTCCACCAATTTATCCAAGATATACGTTAACATTTTCTTCTCTTGCTCATTCATATTAACCACCATGTTAAAGTAACTATCAAAGAACTTAATAAATGTTTAGTTAAAAGAAAAGATAGTTAGTAAAGCATCACCTCGAAACCAAGCTCGCTTAATAAATCAGCAAGTTCTTCACTATCTGCATAAACCAAAAGATGGTGATTTCCAAGAGTTCCATCTATGAAGTCCTCTGCTTCCTCAATTTTAAGCTTCATTTGAGTTCTGCACCGATATTCACTCCTTTCTTGCTCTATCACCTCAACTCCCGCAACTACAGCTTTTCTTCCTCTGATTTTTAATAAAGAAGCCCTTCCCTTTGGAAGGCTTACAGCAACTCCTACACCTTTTCCACTTTCAAAGTGTGATCTTAAAATATAGTTAGCAATTAATGGGGCAGTACAGTGAGCCAAGATTATATGATTCTCTCCATAATCCGCTATGTTACCCATAAAAGCTGGTTTGTCAAAGAATCTTCTCACTATAAGCATTCCCAATAGAGAATTTAGCTCCCCTTCACATGCGGCTGGAATTCCCTCTGCATTCAACATTGCTAATGCCAAACAAGGAGTTGCATTAAGCTTGTTAAGCATTTCAAAGCAACCTATGGCAAATCCATCCAATTTGTAATCTTGGATTATTTTCTTTAAGGCTACATACATCCTGCCAGTTTTAACAAGATCTTCTCTTTGAGGTTCTTTAATATCCATTGCTTTTGTAACTATACCTTCTACAGCTTTCCAACCTTCAGCCTCAGTTGTAGCATCGTAGTACTCATAGAATTTTTTTAAGCTAATGTGAACATATGGGAGATTGAATTTTTCGTTTATTAGCCATGTTGATATCCTCCCGATAAGTCCTAATCTAGTATTCAGAACCTTATTAAACAACTCCTTCATGTCATCATACCCTAAAATTGCAGCTTTCAGTTCGTCAAAATTCTTCACAAGCGCTGCTGGTATTAGAAGATCCCTAAAATACTCCCTAAGTTCTATTGCTGCAGCAATTGAATTATTAAAAGAATCTCCAAAAAGAACTATTGGTTTCCGATAATAAGCAAACTCTTTGAGAGCATTTTCAGTACCTCCTGTTAGTGGGTAAAGAACGATAATATCCACTTCTTTAAAGTCCACCTCCCTAGTATCTGATTTTGAGGATACAAAAAGCCCCCCTTCTATCTCAAAATCGTTTGCAAGACTCATCAGAAACTCAGAAGCTTTCTTCTCGAATGCTTTTGGATTCGCTATTTCGCTAATTCCAAATACCACTCCTACTTTCATTTTAATAACCTCCAAAGTCTTAACAGCTAAATGGAATTTAAGGTTATCGTTTTAAGGTCTAAGATATAATAATAGAGCGTGATAAAAATGATTCGCTTTATCCTTGATACAAGTATTTTTGTAAACCCCGAGATCAGAAATAGATTTGGGGACAATCCCACAGAAGCTATGAAGATTTTTTTAGAATATGCTGAACGTCTTTTTGGGAGAGTTGAATTTTATATGCCTCCTGGAATTTATAAGGAAGTCAGCCATTTTGTGGAATTAGAGGAAGTCTCCCCAGATATAGAGCTTTATATAATCAAAAAACCTCCCAACGTGCACGACATTAGAATACCTGCTTTTGTTGTTTATGAGCTAATCGAGGATATTAGAAGAAGAATAGATAAGGGTCTTAGGGTTGCAGAGAAGGCCGTGAGAGAGAGTGTAGTGGATAGCCAGAACGTAAATGCAATAATACAAAAACTTCGGAGAAATTATAGAAAAGCCTTAAGAGAGGGAATAGTTGATAGCAAAGAAGATTTTGAGCTTATATTACTCGCCAAAGAACTGGACGCCACAATAGTCTCTGCAGATGTTGGTATTCTAACATGGGCCCAGAAAATGGGTATTAAATGGATCGATGCTGCTCGGTTCAAGGAAGTTCTAGATGAGTTAATAGAAAAAGCCTGAACTTTTTCGGAGGAATCAAATTTGTTCTATAAGTTTCTTTCTTTTTTTCTTCATACTCTTCCCCCGTAACATTCAGTACGCCCCAATGTTTCTGAGCTCCTCCCTGCCCTAAAGAAAGAGGCTTGAAAAAAGAAGGTCAAACTTAACCGAAACAAAAGGCAAAATCAGGATTGGTAATTATATTACTCCCAAGATGCTCAATGAATAAAGTTTATTATACCAAATACCTTAACTTACGATCAGGTGATTTCATGAATTTTGAGGAGAAAGTTCTCATTGGGATGGTTCATCTCAAACCCCTCCCCGGTTCTTATCTTTACGATGGAAATTTTAATGGAGTTGTAGAACACGCTATTAGTGAAGCAAAGAAGATTGAGGAGGCGGGCTTTGACGCCATAATGATTGAGAACTTCAATGATGTACCCTTTTCAAAAACCGTGGAACCTATAACCGTTGCTTCTATGACCCTCATTGCTAGAACAATAAAGGAAGAAATACCTCTCCCCCTTGGTATAAACGTTCTCAGAAACGATGCAATTGCGGCATATTCAATAGCCTACACTGTTAAAGCTGATTTCATCAGGGTAAATGTCCTAAGCGGAGTAGCATATACGGATCAGGGTGTAATCGAAGGGATAGCAGTCCAACTCGCAAGACTTAGAAAACTTCTTCCCTCAAAAATCAAAGTGTTTGCAGACGTGCATGTCAAACATGCTCATCATTTTGGAGATTTTGAAGAGGCTTTGAGTGATGCAATTGAAAGGGGCTTAGCCGATGCCGTAATAATAAGCGGAAAAAGAACAGGAAATGAAGTCGATCTAAAAAAGCTCAAACGGGCAAAAGAACTCTCAAATGTACCAGTTCTTGTTGGTTCTGGAACAACCTACGAAAACTTGCCAGAGCTATGGAAATATGCAGATGGGTTTATAGTGGGAACATGGATTAAGAAAGATGGAAAAACAAACAATGATATTGACCCAGAACGGGCCAAAAAACTAATAAACTTAGCCGAAAAGCTTAAGGCGTCCCTTTAAGCCTTTTTATTATATATTCTGCATACCATTCAGGCCAGTTTTCGTCTCTTTTTCCAAGGCGCTTTTCATATTCAGCATGGGCTTTTTCAGCTTCCCTTAAAAGTTCAGCAAGTTTTTCTTTTGTGAGATTGGACATCAACTCCACCAATGGATAATTGAACATCTTATATTTAAGAGTTTGGAGAACAGAAACCACCTAAAAATTGATTTGGTGCGGTGGCCGGGATTCGAACCCGGGTCACCGGCTTGGAAGGCCGGTGTCCTAGACCAGGCTAGACTACCACCGCATGTAGCTGTTTTAACATGAGTGGATTTGGATTTATAAAGTTTGCGATGGGGAAGCTTTTTAAATCACATTCAGAACAGAGTTATGTATATATAAAAATTAGTTTTAGGTGAAGGAGATGAAGAAGCTTGCAATTATTTTAAGCCTTGTACTTATGGCAACAGCACTTGGGTGCCTCAATCAACAAACACAAACAACCCAGACAGAAGAGCAAAAACTCATCATTTACTCGTACGACAGCTTTGAATATCTTGCAAGCGAAGTAATTCCAAAATTCGAGGAAAAGTATGGAGTTAAAGTCGAACTACAACTTATTGGAGATGCAGGAGAAGTTTTAAACAGATTGATTCTGGAAAAGGACAATCCAAGGGCCGATTTAGTTATAGGGATAGACAACAGTCTTTTGGCAAAGGCAATCGAAGCTGAAGTGCTAGAGCCTTACAAGCCAGAGAATATAAACCTCTTTCCAGAAAGTCTCATATTTGATTCAACGTTTCACTTGACCCCCTATGATTACGGGTATATCTCGATAAATTACAGAGAAGATATGGTACAAAATCCACCAAAGAGTCTTGAAGATCTTACAAAGCCAGAATGGAGAGGCAAACTTGTTATTGAAGACCCAAGAACAAGTTCTCCTGGTGCAGCGTTTCTCCTATGGACAATAGCAGTTTATGGTGACGAAGGATATCTCTACTACTGGCAAAAGCTTAAGGAGAATGATGTTCACATAGTTAAGGGATGGACCGAGGCCTGGACAGCTTTTATGAACGGTGAATTCCCTCTCGTGCTTAGCTATGCAACTTCTCCTGCTGCAACAGTCTATTACGATAATATAACTTATGTAAAGGCCATAGCATTCGAAGAAGGCAACTACATGCAAATAGAAGGAGCGGGAATAATAAAAGGAGCAAAGAACAAGGAGTTAGCAAAGAAATTCATAGAATTTATGCTCACTGAAGAGTTCCAGGATGCAATTCCCACTAACCAGTGGATGTATCCAGTGAATCCAAATATTAAACTTCCAGAAGTCTTTGAATACGCAGTGCAACCAAATGAGATAAAGCCATTAACTCTCGAACCAACTTACATCAAAGAAAACTTTGAACGCTGGATCAAAGAGTGGACTGCACTTATGGTAGAAGGAAAAAGTCCAGAAGAAATAATAAATGCTCGTGCATGATCTTTTTCTTTTATCCAATTATTGAAAACTGCTTTACTCTTACTCCCACTCTTTTTGGTAGATTTTTGATAGAGAATGGAATTTCACTTAGAAAGCGTTCTGCTATTATTATTGTTCCCTCTATATCGATTCTAAATCTTATTCTACCAGGCAAAAGCTCGTAACTCACTATCTCACCGGTTTTTCCTTCTTCGATATACACACTTTCAGGCCTAAAAAATATCTTCACCTTTCCATCTCTTCCAACGTTGAAACAAAGTTCTCCAAGACACACTTTTCCCTCTACAGCTCTAAGTTCTAAGATGTTTGATAGTCCAAGAAACTGAGCTACAAACTCAGTATTTGGATTATAGTAGAGTTCTAATGGAGTTCCAATCTGTTCAACTTTTCCAATATTCATCACAGCGATTCTATCACTTATTGCCATTGCTTCTTCTTGATCATGGGTAACATAAATTGTGGTTATCCCAAGTTCCCGCTGAATTCTCTTTATCTCACCCCTAAGTCTCTCACGAATCTTTGCATCAAGATTTGAGAGAGGTTCATCCAAAAGAAGAACTTGGGGTTCTATTACCAGCGCCCTGGCCAAGGCCACTCTTTGTTGTTGGCCTCCGCTAAGCTGTTCTGGATATCTCTTTTCAAAGCCTTTTAACCCTACTAATTCAAGTGCCCAGATCACCCTTTTCTCTATTTCATTCCTAGGGATCTTCCTGACCTTTAACCCAAATGCTATGTTATCAAAAACATTCATATGGGGGAACAAAGCATAATCTTGGAAAACTATACCAATATTCCTTTCGTATGGTGGAACGTGATTCATAAGCTTCTCACCAAAGTAGACTGCCCCTTTGTCTGGCCTTTCAAAGCCAACGATTATTCTTAGCGTTGTGGTTTTTCCACAACCACTCGGTCCAAGAAGAGTCAAGAACTCTCCTGCTTTTGCTTCTAAATGGGGAATATCAAGCTGAAAATCTTCCCAAGACATCTTTATTCCTTCGAGCCTAACCCTCACCATATCTCTTCACCCGTTTTCTCGATGACTATAAAAGCTATTGTGCTAACTAATATCAAGAGTACAGACATTGCCGAAGCCGGTCCCAATTGCCGAGAACCTAAGAATCGATAAATTGCTATTGTGATTGTGGTATATTCTGGCCTATAAATCATGTATGTGGCTCCAAGTTCAGCTATGCTCATAGCAAAAGCAAAGATAGCTCCAACAATTATCCCACCAAATGCCAATGGAAGCTCAACTTTTAGAAATGCACCAAGTTCATTGACTCCCAGACTCATTGCAGCTTCCTTTAAGTTTGGATTTATTTTTTTCAGACTAGTAGACACAGACCTTAGAACAAATGGATAGGCTATTATTGTGTGGGCAAAGATTATCAAATACCATGTACCAAGAAACTCAAGTGGGGGCTTATGGAAAGCTCTTATGTATCCCAATCCAAGTGTAATTGCCGAAGAAGCTAGGGGGAGCATCACAATAGCATCGAAGAAATTTTTCCCTTTAAACCTCCACCTATACATAATGTACGCTATACTCAGGGCCAAAAACGTTGAGAGAATTACTGCAGAAAAACCAAACAAAAGAGAATTTCTAATTGCAGTTATACTGTTTGCACCAAATATAGGATTATATTCAGGAGAAAAAACTCTTCTGTACCATTCGAGTGTGAAACTACCCCCATATGTAAAAGAATGATAAATAACAGCAAGGAGAGGGGATAATATAAATAGAAAAACCACAAGAGAATAAAAGATTATCAACAAACCTCTTGCACTTATGAGTTTTTTAAATGTTAAATGAACAGGTTCTCTAAACACTTTTTGCTTCTCAGCTTTTGCATATAAGTCCAAACTTTTAAGGTAGAGATACATAAAAATAAGGCTTAAGAAAATTTGGATTATTGCCAGTGCGGCGCCAGTCTTAAAATCAAGGAGTGTCATTATGGAGGTAAAAATATCTACCTCTATAGTAGCATACTGGTATCCACCTAGAATAAGGGGGACAGAAAAACTCAGAAAACAGAAAACAAATGTTAACATAGAAGAAGCAAAAATAGCAGGCATGAGCATTGGTAGAGTTACTTTTCTAAAAAGTGTGAAACCTCTCGCCCCAAGGCTTATTGCAGCTTCCTCATAGTGAGGATTTATGCGTTGCCAAAGTGAAGATACCATTCGAACAACAACAGGAAAATTGTAAAACGCATGAGCAAGAATTATGGCCTTCCAAGAGTAAAGGATCCCTAAATCCCTCCCTAAAATCTGAGTTATGATCCCCACACGGCCAAAAAGGAGAATAAATCCTAAAGCAACCATAATACTTGGCATCACAAAAGGAACAGTTAGAAGGGCTTTTAGAATACCTTTTCCTGGAAATTCATATTTTGCAAATATGTAAGCTCCTGGAAAACCAAGAAAGAGTGTCAAGAGTGTGGATGCCAAGGCTTGCCAAAATGTGAAAAATATAACCCTCCTATGGTAGCTGTTTGAGATAGCCCGAAGGATGTATCTTAGCGTAATCCCGTTATCCCACAGACCTTCTTTTAATATGCTAATTAGGGGGAAGTAAAAGAACAGGAATAAAAAAACCAAAGGTAATAGGGCATTTAAATTCTTTAACCTCATCCCCATCGACTTTTAATGGGTTTTATTATTTTATAAGTCTGTTGTCCAGTATGCCAGACCGATATATCTGTCAGCTCCACCGTAATACAGGAAGAGTTTGTTCTCGTGCTCTACCATGCCTTCAACAAAGACGACGTTGTTAACATGTCCATAGAACTCCCATTCATGCTCTGGAACCATTATTGGGTTTTCAGTTCGTGCAATGAGCTCTCTTGGATCATCCTTACTAAAGATCGCTGCTCCAACTCTATACTTTAGTGTTCCTTCTTCGTTGCCAGCACTATTGTATATCAGGAGTATTTTTTCATCCATAGAGACTAAGGGCGGACCTGGTTCTACTAAAACATTATCAAAATTTTCTTTCCTAGGAGAAAGAACTGGCTCTTCTATGTATTCCCAGTTTATCAAGTCCTTTGAAACTCCCATCCAAATGTGAGAATCTCCAAAATACATGATATACTTACCTCTAAAATCTCCATCTTTAAGCTTCTCAGGAAGGATTGATCCACTTTTTGTCCATCCTTCAATATTGTTTTTCTCATACTTGAAATCCTTAAATATTGGCCCATGCTTCTTCCACGTTAAGAGATTCTTTGATGTAGCTAAACACAATCTTGCGGTCTTGCCATCGTAACCTGTGTACGTCATATAATATGTTTTACCAACCTTCACTACCCTCGGATCTTCGACACCAGCACTTTCCCAGGGGTATTCTGGCTCCATTACCGGCTCTGGATGTCTAAAGAAGTTGATGCCATCGTAGCTTATTGCAAGTCCAATCCTACCGGTTAAATTATCATCTTTAGATTCCGCTCTGTAAAGCATAACTATTCTGTCCTTCTCTTTAACAACTGCAGGATTGTAAATATTCCTTGAATCAAACCCTTCCCTTGATGGAGATAAAATGGGTTGAGGGATCTTTTTTGGAGGTTTTACATCGGCTTTATTGCCCTCTAGTTTGAGCACTTTCTCAAATATTTTGCTCTTCAAACCTAACAACCTCCCTGTTTTGAGCTTCAATTAAGTATGGCTTTCCTTTAAACCTAATTAACACGGAAACTCTAATGTCTTCAGGCAATAGTGGAGAAAGTGCCAATTCTTTTTCCACTCTTAAACCCAGTAAAGCCGTGAGGAATGCAAATACACTTGCGGCGCTCCAGGCCTGTGGGGCATTTGCCCTGGGACATAAGAGCGGGTATTCACTTTCAAGCCCACTGTAGAGTTCAGGAAGCTGAGAGTTTGGAAGGAACTTTGCAGCTTTGAATATCGCCTCTGAAAGTGTTTTTGCCTTCTCTTTTTCTCCAATTGATGCAAGTCCAAGGGCTATAATTGCATTGTCATGGGGCCATATGCTGCCATTGTGATAGCTAAATGGATTGTAAGCTTTTTCATTTGAGCTAAGTGTTCTAATACCCCACCCAGAGAACATATCCTCCTCAAACAATCTCTCTGCTATTTCTTTTTGATATTCAGTTATCCTTGTAAATAAAAGATGTCCCATGTTGGAGGAGACCACCTTGGAAGGAACGTTATCTCCATCCAAGGCAAGTGCATAAAAGCCATTGCACCAGAAATCCCTATTAAAGCGTCTCTTTAAGGCCTTTGCCTCTTTTTCAAGCATTTTTGAATCCAATGAAGTTAGACCAAGTGAAGCGGCATCTACAAGGGCCTTATAAGCATATCCCTGCACCTCCACCAGAGCAACGGGGGGCTTTGTATGAGTGCCATCTTCGGTTGGAATACCTTCTATTGAGTCCTTCCATCCTTGATTGGCCAAGAACCCTCCTTTATACCTTATATATCCTCCTCCTTCCCTGAGCCGTCTCAAAATCCATTCTACAGCAGCAGTCAGATTCGGTTTAAGCTCCTCTATCAAATTCCTATCGCCCGTCCACCGGAGGTATTCAGCGGCTAAAATAACGTAAAGGGGAGTTGCATCCACAGTCCCATAATAAGGAGCAAAGGGCATTTTTCTTGAGTGAGATAGCTCACCAAATCTAAATTCGTGAGGGATCTTCCCAGGCTCTTCTTCATTTACAGGGTTAAATTGCTTTCCTTGGATTTTAGCAAAGAATTTTAGTGTGCCCTCAGCATACTGGGGATAATATGGAAGCAAGAACCAAGAGGTGATGATGCTGTCTCTTCCAAAAGGACACGCATAATAAGGAATACCAGCAAACGGAACCATTCCATAGTTTGTGTATGCTGTTAAAGCAGTTAAGTCCTCAATAGCTCCTTCAAAAGTCCTATCAAGCCAAGTCAAGTTTGTTGAAACAACATTTGAGAGAATTGGCGACTTTTCTGTCAAAAATACCTCAAGCTCTTCTTTTGAGATTTGAGGGGTGAATTCGAGATAAAGAATCTCTTTCTTAAAGGGTTCCAGAGTAATCTCAGCAAACGCTAATCCTTTTTCAATTCTCATGTTTGTTTTGATTTTTAGGTTCCTCTTGATTCTATCTTTTCCGCTGTAGGAGTACTCACCTTCTTTCCCAAGGGAGCTCTTGATTCTACGCCTAATCCTCTGCCCACCAAACTTTCTAACTTCAAAAATATCTTCAATTGGAACCTTGAAAACGTACTCGATCCTAAGATCTATTTTTCCATTTGATGTGTTATAGAATTGAAGCTCTTCCCTGTATGCCCAGTTATTTTTTATTTCCCGCTTTCTCAGCAGAACCACCTTATCTTCTATAGAGAAATGAGAGTATGCCTTTCTTGGACCGTCTTGAGAACTTCCTATGAGAACTCCATCTTTATTCAGCCTGAGCTTCACCCCTTTCAGAAAGCGAGTGTCAAGTATATAGAAACCATCATAATTATCCTTCATGTCTCCATTCTGTCTTGTGACCACGAAGGCTCCATTGTACGAAATGATCACAGACATGATCCCACCTCTAAAATTAAGAATTAAATAGAATGCAAAAGAATTTCGATTTCACGCTCTTTTTCCAAGTCTATGGCTCTAATGCCCCAGAGCCTTGCAGAAAATTCTATTTCACTCCTAAAATCCCCCGAAACTGCTGATAGGTGATTTGCGCCCATTGCATTTAGGAACTTTTCTTTATCTAAGGGGTTTTTAATAGCTGTATGTGGCCATTGTCTTCCCCATTTTAGTTTAGACTCTATCTCTTCGTCTATTTCAACCCCTTCTGCAAGGAAATAAAGAAGGTAATACTCACCACCTTTTCTTATGAGTCTTGCAACGGTTAGCGTAGTTGGAGGAGTTCTATAGGTCAAAGCCCCTCCACCTGCTCCCTGACACTGGCCTTGAATTGTGATGGCCCTTAGATTCTCTTCAGGATTCTCACTAAGTTTTGCGTAGTAAAGAGAAGAAGCCCCGCAATTGGCTATTAGTACAAGGTCATCATCTACATATTTAATGTCTCCAAAGAGAGGTGGTTTTCCACTTAAGTAGAAGAGCAACGCTGAACTTATCGTCCCTTTTATATCTCCTTCACATGTGGCTGGAATAATTGGTTTTTCACCCCTCACATCCCTGTTGAATGGGAAGAGAGCCGGAATCAAGCAACCCGTGACACCGTAAACTTCACTCAACTCTGGCTGGCATTTTATAGAAACCGCAGCAGTTTCATTCTCATGATCACTCCATATGTCTTTAGCTGCCAAATATATCCCTATCTGCCTCTTCAAGGCCTCTGGGGTTAACATGGTACCATCGTATTTAATAGTTGCGTATTTATGGAGCCAGTCGAAAAATTCTTCAATACGAACTCTCTTTTTCTCATCACTAAGCATCCAATCGGCCCTTTTTACTATAAGATACTGATCTAAAAAGATAAAATCTCCAATAAAACGCTTTAACTGTGGTAGATCATCCATAAGATGTTCCATTCCAAGAGTATAAGGGGCCCCCCAAATGAGTAAAGATTTTCTAGAGAGCTCTGATACTGCCTCAACTGCTCTTACCCAAGCTTTTACTTTTTCAATATCGCCTTTAAGTCTTGTATGACATAAAGCATAATAATTCACAGCACTTTCCCAAAGAGAGGCACCGACAGAGGTTATACATGTAGTCCCAGCCCATGCGGGATCATCATCTGCATATAGGAGTAAGGGTTTGTTGACCTTTTTTGCTAATAGTGTTACAAGATTACTCTCTGTCCAATGCCACAACCCAATAATAATTCCACTAATATCCTGTGCTCCTATAAGATTAGAGGCCCTTCTCACTTCTTCTTTGCTATCAATACCGAAGTTTTCACCGTTTTTTAGTGAGTCATATTTTTTAAGGGCTCCATTCACATCAAAGACTGTGAATCCAGAGGCCTTCAACTCATTTATAAGCGTTTTGTGTTTTTCAAGAAGAGCTTTTTCTCTTTCTAAAGATAAGGATGTCTTTCGGGGGTCTGTAAAAGTTACAACAGCAAGCATATCACATCACCTTATGTCCAAATAAACATGGATTCCTTTTAAAATTTAAGGAAGAAAAAAATCTCAGAATATCGCTTTTTTTGCGTTTTTATCGAAGATGTGGATTTTCTTCATATCAAAGACAACCTCAATTTTCTGGCCCTCTTTAACTTTAGATTCTGGCGGAAACTTCGCAATAAATGAAATGTCCTCGGTACTCAAGTAGACAATCCTCTCTCCACCGAGATTTTCTACAATCTCCACCATTGCCTTGACCATGTTTTCACCCGGAACCTTCACCTGAGCGAACATCGCATCGTAGATGTCCTCTGGGCGAATTCCAAAGATGACCTCCCTCCCAACATAACCCTGTTCCTTCAGTACTTCAAACTGATCCGGAAGGAGTTTAAGCCTGAACTCGCCGAAGTCCACGAAGCCATCTTCTGTTACACTGCCATCCATGAAGTTCATCGGCGGCGAGCCAATGAACCCCGCAACAAAAGTGTTCGCCGGTTTATCGTAAACTTCCTCCGGAGTTCCAACCTGCTGGAGGACGCCCTGGTTGATTACAGCAATCTTGTCGCCCATAGTCATAGCTTCAACTTGATCATGGGTTACATAAATCGTCGTCACGCTGAGCTGCCTCTGGAGTTTTTTGAGTTCAGCACGCATCTTAACACGAAGCTTTGCATCTAAGTTGCTCAGCGGCTCGTCCATGAGGAAGACCTGGGGTTTTCTCACTATTGCTCTGCCGAGAGCTACGCGCTGCCTCTGTCCACCGCTCAGCTCCCTCGGCTTTCTGTTCAATAGTTGGCTCAGGCCGAGCAGCTCAGCAACTTCCCTGACCCTTTTGTCAATCTCCTGCTTGGGAACTTTTCTCAGCTTGAGTGGGAATGCAATGTTATCATAAACTGTCATGTGCGGGTATAAAGCGTAGCTCTGGAAGACCATTGCAATATCCCTGTCTTTTGGTGGCACGAAGACTCCTTTCTCTGGGTCAGCGACGAGTTTGTCCCCAATGTAAATCTGACCCTTCGTGGGTTCTTCAAGACCGGAAATCATTCTAAGAGTTGTAGTTTTACCACATCCACTAGGCCCAAGCAGTATCATGAATTCTCCATCTTTGACTTCCAGAGTTATATCTTTAACCGCTGTAACATCTTCAAATTTTTTCCAAACTCCAAGGAGCTTTACTTCTCCCATTCACCTCACCCCAACATAAATTTTATTTCTTTGCTTTCATAATCTTCAATAACAGCGAAGATACCACCAACTTTTATTACACCATTTTCCGTCTCTAAGTGAATGTTATTAATTGCCTCCCTAAAAGACAGGGTATACCCAACAACATTACCATAAATAGTTTCTGTCTCCCCAGTTTTCACGTTTTTACCGATCAATTCTGCCATTATTGGAATAGACTCTATATGCCTCTTAACAAAATCTGCAGCATGGAACATTGCAAAAAATCTAACATCCTGTGGGTTAATGAGATATTCTTTCTCCAAGGAGGACTCCTTAAAAATCTCAATTATAAGGCTATATTGGGAAAATATCACCTCTGGATAAGTTGCTTTAAAACTTGGGGGGAGGTTTGGCCTGAAACTTATGTTTTGGATATTTATAACCTCTTTACCATCTGCCATTCCAATTAAGTGATTTAGTTTATAAAACTGCCTTACAAAGAGATTTCCCACATCTCTAAACTCCTCTAGATTGGGTATCTTATCAATATAGAGAGACACTGTCACTCCTTTTTCAAGGGTTTTCAATAAATCACTTCGAATATCCTCAAAAAACTCACTGGGGGTTACTACTATGACCTCGTTTCTTGCAGACCTTAGAGTTTCTCTAAACATCTCAAGGGCCTCTTCAAAACTTTGACTCCTCCATATCGCCGGCCTCTGTTCCTCGCGTTTAAACTTTTTAATCTCATTTTCTAGCTTCACCATTGTGTTCTCAAGTTCTTTTTTAAACCTGAAAAAGGCTATCCTCGGGGAATATGCTGCATAAACCCTAGGAGTTCCATCAATTTCAGTCACAAAACCCCTAATTTTAAGTGATGAGATTGTATCATAAACCCTATTGTATGGAATTCCGCTTTTAGTAGAAATTTCCTTCGCAGTGCTGGGTCCATGAACAAGAAGTGTCCAGTAAGTCAAGATCTCATACTTCGTAAATCCAATTTCACTCAATGCGTGTAAGGTTTCAGGATGCATCTCCATATCCGTCACCTAAAAAATATTGAAAAAGAAGTTAAAAAGAATTTAGTAAGTCAAGATACCTCTCTAAATGTTTTGTTATAATAAAATTCTCCTTGACCCACTCTTTTGCCTTTTTACCCATATCTTTCACTGTTTCGGGATGTTTTATTAGATAAATGGCCTTTTCAGCAGCTTCCTCTATATTTTTGACAAGGAAACCTGTTTCCCCATCTATTATCTGCAGTTTAATTCCACCTACAGCTCTCCCGATTACTGGTTTCTCTTTCCACATTGCTTCTGTAACAGTTAATCCAAAACCTTCTTTAATAGACATTTGTAAAATCACATCGCTGGCCCTTTGAAAAGCATTCACTTCCCTTGCATGAACTCCAGTGAGATTTGTGAGGACTTTAACATCATAGTCCTCTCCAAGTTTCCTTAAGGTTTTTTCAAAGTAAATCCAACCCTCTGGATCATCATGTGCCATTACTCCAACCAACAAGAGCTGAACGTCAGGTATTTTTTCTTTAACTTTCCTGTAAACATCTATAACATCAAAGACCCCCTTCCATGGGTCAAAACGGGCTACCTGTGTCATTATCGGTCTCTCTGGGTCAATATCAAATCTTTCTAGAATTTTTAATATTTCAGCTTTACTCAGTTCTATGTTTTTTTCACTCAGCGGATCGATTGATGGCGGCATTATGACGACTTTATTCTTATCAAGATCCTCTTGAACGTATTCTTCCATATGGAAGATGTACTTGTCATATTTTGCCACAAATTGCTTCAAAAACTTCCAGTATTCTAAGTTTGGATCACTTAAGTCTATGTGACACCTCCAAATCCAAGGTTGTTTTTTCTCATAAAACTCTATTAACGGTGCTGGTTGAGGATCGTGTATTAAAATGTAGTCAAAATCACTTAGATCGAGATCTTCAGCATTCTTTTTGTTGGTTTTCAAATAGAGGTTCTTCATTTCCTCAGTTAATTCAAGCTCCTTGTTTCCCTGAAGAGCATTATGGAAGCTTTTCGTAACATTAAAAAATTCATTTGCACCCTCAATGACAAACCATCTTGTGTCAAGTCCAACATCCCTCATCAATGGAACTAGATTATGTAAAATCTCTGCTACTCCTCCACCAAAAGAGGTGGAGTTAACATGGACAAAGCTCTTCCCTTGAAGTTTTTCCACCTTCTCTTTAACCCTATCTAACCCTTCTTCACCTATTATCCCTACGTAATCACCTAATTTCTTTCCTTCTCCCCCAAACTTCGTCACTTCATACATTTTCATTCCTCCTTTCATTTCTCTGTAGACCATCCTATCATGCCACTTATGTAGTATTTCTGGAATAATGTATAAACCAGCAAGGGAACCAACATCACCATTATTGATGCAGCAGTCAATATGCCCCAATCAACAAAATATTGCCCTCTAAGAAGGGGTAATCTCTGAGTAGCCACATATTTCTCTGGGTTTTGCAGAAAAACCAAGGCTAGGAAAAAGTCGCTCCAAACCCATGTAAATTGAAGTATTGCTGCAGATATCAATCCTGGAAGTGCCATTGGAAGAACTATTTTATAAAAAATCTTAAAATCAGATGCCCCATCTATCCTTGCAGCTTCTTCAACATCTGTAGGGAGCATTGAGAAGTAATTCCTCATAAAAAAGATTATCCAAGCTAATCCCCAAGCAGAATGAACAAGGATTAATCCTTGAAATTTATTCAAGAGATGGAAATTCCTTAAAAGAAAGTATAGAGGCACTATGGTCATCTGTTGAGGCAGTGCCATTAAAAAAACTATAAAAACAAAGAGATAATTTTTTATTGGAAAACTGTATCTCGCAAAAGCATAAGCGGCCAATGCGGCTACTAAGAGCGGTGTAATTGTTGAAGGGATCGCTATTATCAAAGAATTTCTAAGACCTTCACTTATTGGAAACATTGGATGGTTAAAAGCACCCACAAAATTCTTTAGAGTTATAGTAAATGGACTAAAATGCCACCATCCGCTTACTATTTCCCTATAAGGCCTTATTGAGGCCATTAAAACTCCTAAAAAGGGTATTAACCAGATTAAGCCCAAAACCCATGCAATACTGTTTGAAATTATGAATTCTTTAAGCTTATACTTGGGTATATTCATTTTAATCCCTCCTCCGAATTAACCATAAAGCTGGGATAAGTGTTAATGTGGTCAACAAAACTGCCACCACTGCAGCATAATTGTAGTTAAGAGCCCTTGCGAAATAGTCCCACATTTGGAGTGCAAGCACCATTGAAGCACCACCAGGACCACCACCCGTGGCTACATAAACAACGTCAAATATCTTAAGATCCCATAGAAGGGTCATTGCAACAACCACAATTGTTATTGGTTTCAATAGAGGCCATGTTACGTTTTTAAATATCTGAAAGCGATTAGCTCCATCTATCAATGCTGCTTCATAGTAATCTTTGGGTATTGACGCTAATCCAGCCGAATACATTAACATGCTAAACCCAGTCCATATCCAAATTGAACCCAAAATTGCTGCAAATAGAGCAGTTTTTGGGTATGCTGTCCATGTAATTGCTAACCCTTCAATTCCTAATGCTTTAAATATAGCAGGTATAACACCAGCGCCTTCTTCGAAAAGAAAGCGGATGATTAATCCCCCTACAATCATTGGAATTACCATGCCCAAGAAGATTATTGACTTGATTATAGAGGCTCCTTTAATTTCTTTCCTCCTTAATAAAAGCGCAATTCCTAATCCCAAAAATACAGTAGCCGGAAGATGAATCGCTATCCACACTACGTTATGGATAAGGGCGCCCCAAGGAGGAGACTTATTGGGAAATCTATCAAGGTTTACAATGTCAGGGCTCAAAAGAACATTTTTATAGTTTTCTAACCCCACAAACTTGTCATCTAGAAAGAAACTAAGATATACAGTCTTAAATACAGGATATATGACAAATGGAACCATTAAAATCAACGCTGGTAAAAGAAAAAAGAGAGGAGTCAAAAATTTAGACTTTCTCATTAAGATCCCCCTTTCATTCTTTTGGGAACTTTTCATCAAGTGTCTTCAAAACCTCATCCAATCTATCTGGTTGTACCCATAAAAGTTTTAATTGATCCCAGAATGCCTTCTGCCATTCTCCTCCAACACTATCATCCAAATCTGGTGCTGACTCAACGTTAGCAACAACTTTGGCAACATCCTTCATTGGCTCCCAGTAATCATCCATTGTAACCTCCTTCCATGTCGCAAGTTTTCCAGAGCTAGTACCAACGTGAATCCTTTGTCCTTCTGTAGCTATAAACTTGGCAAGTTCTAATGCTTCATCTGGATGACTTGTGTACTTTGGTACCATAAAGTAATCTGGGGCGAGAACCATTGCCTTAACTCCTGGAAGTGATATTAGTCCGAGGTCAGTGGGATCATCTACCATACCCGTTAACCACGTTCCCATGAAGTAAAGTGCGTATTCTCCCTTCCACCATAACTCTACAGCAGACGTCCACTCAATCGGATCACTGAAATATCCAGCCTCTAGAAGTGGTACAAGTCTTTCTTCAAATATGCTCCTCACCTGCGGGTCTTGCCACTTAACTTCGCCATTTATAAGTTTCTGTTGGAGTTCTGCTCCACCAAAGGTCATAATAAAGTGCTCAGTTACATCAGAGAGCGGCCATCCAACGCTATCTCCACTAACTATTGGTGCTTTTATTCCAGGTATTTGTTTTATTTGCTCAAGCAATTTCACGAATTCATCCCATGTTTCTGGTGGTGTTAAACCATGCTCTTCAAAGAAGGACTTTCTATACCAGAAACCTGGCTTAGCTGCTGCAGTAAATGGTGCTCCATAGATTTTTCCATCAACTGTAACTGTGTCTAAAATTCCAGGAACATATTCATTTGGATTAATAATTTGGCCTAGTTCCATTACGTGGCCTTTCGTACCCATGTCTGCAATGAACCATCCCCACATGAAGATCAAGTCTGCAGGAGTATCTCCCGACTCAAATTGCAATGGTAAAATTGTCGAAAGGTCTTCTGCTCTATAGGTCTTGTATTCAATCTTTATATCCGGATGCTCAGCTTCAAATTCCTTGATAACCTCATTGAAAGCATCAAGCTCAGCTCCAGACCACGGGCCTATTACTTTCAAAGTAATTTGTTCCAAAGTTGTAGTTTGAGTGGTAGTTTCACCACCAATACACCCACTTGCCACAACTGCTACTGCCAAAACTCCTACCAACAAAAAACTAAACAACATTTTCCCCGCCTTCATAGAGACACCTCGAGACAATATGTATACTAAAAGTATATATACCTTACTGTCCACATATGTGTACATATCTGGAGTTGTACATTCCTTATAATTACAAAAAGGTGCTAAAAATCCCCTTTTAGTGACATCTTCAAAAAGCCAAATACATGATAAGGGATATTTACTTTAAGTATAATAAAGAAAAACTTTAAACATTTATGAGTATCCTAGAGGGGGAGTAGCATGATATTTTCAATAGGAGAAGTCTTAATAGATTTTATTGCGAAAGAGGAGGGAGCATTAAAAGATGTCATAGAATTCGAAAAACATCCTGGAGGAGCCCCAGCAAATGTTAGCGTTGGATTAGCAAGATTAGGGGTCAAATGTGCCTTGATAAGTAAAATAGGGGCTGACCCCTTTGGAGAATTCCTTATTAATGCTCTTGAACGAGAGGGTGTAGAAATCAAGTATATTTCTCAAGATATTGAAAAACACACAGGAATAGTTTTTGTTCAGTTAATAGGTGCAAAACCAGAATTCATACTTTATGATGGAGTGGCCTATTTCAACATGAAGCCTGAAGATATGAACGTAGATATAGAGGGTGCAACTCTCATTCATTTTGGTAGTGTTCTTTTCGCAAGAGAACCCAGTAGGTCCACATTATTTGAAATACTAAACAAGGCCAAAGGAAAGGTTCCCATTAGTTACGACGTTAACATAAGACTTGATCTTTGGAAAGGAAGAGAAAATGCCATGTTTAAAGATATAGAACATGCTCTAAAACTGGCAGACATAGTGAAAATAGGAGACGAAGAGGTGGAATATTTGCAAAAAAATGGATTCAACCTAAATGACTTTGATTTCAAACTGATTGCAATAACCAAAGGTGCAAAAGGAAGCACAATAATTCACAGGGGAATAAAGGTAGAAGTTCCTTCTTACAAGATAAAGCCCACCGATACAACAGGAGCTGGAGATGCATATATGGCAGCCCTTTTGGCCTCTTTGAGTTACATGAACAAGTTAAAAACACTAGAATTTTCAAAACACGAGCTAGAAGAGATCGGACGTTTCTCAAATTTAGTAGCTGCCCTCTCAACAACAAAAAGAGGAGCCTGGAGCGTGCCCACTTTAGAAGAGCTCAAACATTATGGGAAGTTTCAATTTCTTCCTTAGATTCTTCTTTTTCCTTCTGGCCGAATAAGCCGATCAAATCATGAAGTACCAATAAATCTATTCCAGCGTTAAGAGCTTGGGGAAGCGAACCTGCCATTAGCATCAAGATCGCAAAGAAAAAATCTAGTCCTTTGTATATTACAGCTATCTTAACAGCTCTCTTCTGCCCTCTGAATATCCCCCAAGCAAGAAGAAAATTTAACAATGCAAATGCAAGCAACATATATCGCTCAATATTCTCGGCTCCACTAGAATAATATAAGAGAAAAAGCGATTGAAGGAAAAGTAGGTACGCTGCTAGTTTCATCGAACCTCACTCAAGTATTTTTCAAAGACTTCAACGTATTTAAACCCATCGTCGGGAAATATCAAAACCGTAGTTCCAAGATACTTATCGTGGATTTTCTCAAAGGCCTTAACTACTGCGCCCGAACTCAAGCCTATTAAAAGACCTTCCTTTCTGGCTACCTGTATTGATCCTTCGATTGCTTCTCTTTGGGTAATCTCAATTACTTCGTCAATCTCCACCTTAAAAAACCATTTTGGCTTTGTTTCAAGCCTTTTTATGCCTGGTATCTTTTCGCTTTTGGCCGGTACCACTCCAATAACTTTTGTGTTGTAACGTTCCTTGAAATATTTCGCTATTCCACCTATGTGGCCCGAAGTGCCTATCCCTGCTATTATAACGTCAGGTCTTTTGCCTATGCTTTTCAGCTGTTCGTCTATTTCTCTGGCAGTAAAGCGATAGTGGGCATCAAAATTGTCGTCGTTCTCGAATTGGTTCAGATTAACTGCCCCGGCTTTTTTCGCTTCTTCGATGACATATTTGACCATGTCGGGATCTATGACCTCAAAATCGGTCATAACTACCTCCGCACCGAGTACTTTGAGCAAGATTTGGGTAGTCATTGGCGTCGGCTTTGGCAAGTATGCTCTAAACCCTATTCTCAGAACGTCGCTGAGGGCTGCCAGAGAAATCCCGACGTTGCCGGAAGTCGCCTCAAAAAGTCTTCTGACACCGTTAATGTCTCCACGCTCAATGGCTTTCATAAGCATGTTAAAAACTGCTCTGTCCTTTATGCTCCTGCTGAAGGGGTTAAAGAACTCCAACTTGGCAAAATACATCCCCCCTCTCATCTGAAAGTGAAAGCTTGAGCAGGGGGGTTGGTTTAAATTTTTCAAAAAGCTCAAGTGGACTGTTGAACACGTTCATTCTTGATCACCGTATTGGCCTCTTAATCGGTGCTTATAAGTGTTTCTTTTGCGGCAATCTTATACAAAAATGTGTATTCAACACTCTTTTCCGAAAACTTCTCTATAAATCTTTTTGAACTCGCCGAGAGCCCCTCTTATTATGGGATGCCTCGGCACGAAATTACAGCTTTCTTCGGGCTCTATGCTTATCTCAAACGTGCCTATCTCTTTTGCAATTTTCTCGATTTCCACTTTATCCATTCCTATCAACGGCCTGAGCACCGGCAGATCAGTTGCAAGGCTTATTATTAAAAGATTATCAAGGGTTTGAGAGGCAACTTGGCCGAGAGAATCTCCGGTGATTATTACCATGGCATTTTTTTCTTTTGCTATCTCTGCGGCTTTCATGAGCATGCTGAATTTGCAAAAAATGCATATCCACTTTTCTTTTTTCAACTCTATCAGCTTGTCGAAGATGGGTTTTTGGTATTCAAAGGCATCAACGGCAATCAGTTCTTCTAAACTGTCGGGATAAAGCTCTTTAAGTCTCATCCAGATTCTCCTAACTTTCTGGTGATTGACCTCACTCTGCATGAAGTGGATCGGATAAACCGTAAAACCTTTTTTGAGCATTAGGTAGATTGCCACAGGAGAGTCTATTCCCGAACTTAGAAGCGCAACAGCCTTCACTCTTCCACCCCCAGGGTTAGGTATATTATCCAAGCATTTATGAAGAGGGCCCCTACAAGTTCCGGGATGGCAAGTCCTTCGAACACCTTGGTAAGGTAAAGCATCATCATGAATACTATCGGGCTGCCAAGAAGCCATGCAATAGCAGAGCTGTTTTTTCTCCTTTTCCTCAAGCCGTAGATAAAGATATCCGCGAAGAGCAGAATGTAAAAGGATAGCGCAAAAAACGAATGGGGTTTATACTCTTCGGGGAATATTCCCACGAGCAACAAAGAGAACATGCCAAGGGGAAAGAGGATAGTGACTGTTTTTTCCTTTAACATTTCAACGCCAAATACCATCCCTACAAAGCCAAGAAGAATCAACAAGAAATTGAAAAAGTATCCAATAGGGTTTTTAATAGAACCCATGTCACTAAGGGCATTTTCTGTTAGGGAAAACCAAGGATTCAAGTGGATAGTGATAAAGATGCCACCAAAAGCAAGAAAGGGAAAGGAAAATCCCAACACTTTTACCCACTTTTTCATTGACATCCCCTTTTCCTCGGCTCTTCACCGAAGATTGTTTTGTAAAGCTTTTTGAACTCCTCCCAAGAGCCTCTTATTACCGGATGCTTTGGAATAAACGGTACTTCATCCTCTGGCAGTGTAGAAAGTTCAAATGTCCTAATGGTCTTTGCGATTGCCACTATCTCTTCCTTATCCATCCCCACCAAAGGCCTGTAAATTGGTAGGTCGCTTGCCTGACTTACTATATACATATTTTCGAGTGTTTGAGATGCCACTTGACCTAAAGAATCACCCATGACGATTCCTTTTGCTCCAAATTCCCTTGCAATCTCATCCGCTTTTTTAATCATCATATACTTGCAGAAAACGCATGTATAATTTTCTTTTTTAAGCTGTTTTAGTGTTTGAATAATCTTTTCTCTTTCTTGCGGCTTAATAACTATTAAGTCACTTTTACCCCCATAGTGGTACTTTTTTAGCTGGTTCCAAATCTTTCGAACCTTCTCCAAGGTCTTCTCTCCAACATAGATATGAACCGGGATTACTTCACATCCACGCTTCATCATCAGAAAAGCTGCAACCGAAGAATCTATACTCCCGCTTAAAAGAGCCATGACCTTCCCTTGAGTTCCTACTGGAAGGCCACCAAATTCCTGGAACTTATCAACATAGACGTATGCCTTCCCTTCCATTAGCTCAATTCCCACTTCAATATCATAATTCTTCAAATCCACCTTACATTCCTCATTTTCTAATATGTACTCCCCAACTTTAGCTGCTAACTCTTGGCTTTTTAGAGGGAATTCCTTGGTTATTCTCCTTACAGTTACTCTGAATCTTGGGCTTTCTAATTCAAGTGCCCGCATTTTTCTTCTAAACAGCTTTAAGGAGGTTCTATATATTTTGTCCAGCTCTACGTATATTTCAGCAGCAGGTGAAAGCGATACTATACCGAAAACCCGCCTAAGAACTTCCACACTTTTTTCCGCTTTGTTAGTCTTTACAATAATCCTGCCATGCTTTGCAAAGACGTTCTTGTATTCTATGCCCTCACTTAAGAGGGCCTCCTTTATGTTGTTGACCAAAATGCTTTCAAACCATCTTCTAGTTTTCGATGATTTTGTGCCTATCTCACCGTATCTGATTATTACTGCATTTAACATTCCTTTTCACCGAATTTAAATTACCTTAAGAACTTTCTCAAGGGGTTTTCTTCTTGGTCTGGGAACTATTTTCTCAGCAGGATACCCTACAGGGATCAATCCAACAAGGTACCAATTATCATCAAGTCCAGTCATTTTCCTGAGCTTTTTTTGGTATTTCTCCAAACTGGTAACTCCTATGTAGCACGTTCCCAATTCTAGCTCTACTGCCTTCAGCATGAGGTTTTCTATTGCCATTGCAGCGCTTTCAATGCTCCATAGAAATTCAATTTCCTTGTACTCCTCTCCTTTTAAGAAGCGTGTTTCTTTATCCACAAAAACTCCAATGTAAACTGGGGCTTTGTACATTCCTTTTTCAAATATCCTCATTCTCAGTTTTTCTATTTTTTCCTCGGGCAAACCGTGTGCACGGTAGTACTCTGCATGAGCTTCATATATCGTCTCGTGAATTCGTTTTCTGAAATTTTTATCTTTGTAAACAACAAACAACCAGTTTTCAAGACCACTCGCAGTAGGAGCCCTTATGCCAACTTTAACTAAATCTCTGATCTTATCTTCCTCAACTTCTCGATCTTCGTAATATCTTACTGATAATCGTCTATTTATTACATCCTTTAACTCCATAGACACCACCAAAAGAATAACACTTCAAGAATTAATACATTTTTCGATAGAGAATAAGGGAAGGAAAAACCAAAGAGTGGAAAGAAGTCAACCACCACCTATTCTCATCTCAAATTCTTCTATTGGGACTTTAAAATCTTCTCTGCTTGTTATATCGCCTCTGTTAAAGAGAACTTCCCTAGTCAAAATCCAGTAAATAAGAGCCAAGGATTTTCTCCCTTTATTGTTTGTAGGTATAGCTAAGTCCACATAACTCAGAAGATTTTCAGTGTCAACAAGGGCCACTACCGGGATACCAATATCAATTGCCTCTTTCATGGCTTGGTGATCTGCCCTCGGGTCTGTTACTACTAGCACATCAGGCTCAAAGAAATTCCTAACCAATGGATTTGTCATACTACCTGGTAAAAATCTTCCAGGTATCGACCTTGCTCCTGTAATTTCTCCAAATTTTTTGACTGGCTTCTGACCATAAAGTCTAACGCTCACTGCCAATATTCTATCCGGATCAAACTTTGCAAGGAACTTTCCTGCAGCCCTTAGTCTTTCATCGGTTTTTCTAACATCTAGAACGTAAAGACCATCTTGTCTAACCCTATATATAAAGCGCTTCATATCCTTTGTTTTCTGCTGCGTTCCAATGTGAACACCTGCAGCAAGGTATTGATCGAGTGGAACCAAATATTCTTCCATTTTCTTCACCCCTCAAATGTTATTATTCTTCCTCTTTCACCCAAATCTTCTGCTATCCTAATAAGCTCATTTATTTTAACGAGGGATCCCTCGTGAAACATTATGGCGGGACATTTAAATCCCACTGCCAAATGAGGCAATGCTTCATCAGCAGATTCGTATTTTGCTTCAGCTAATATTGGAGCTATTCTCTCAGATTTAACGTCATTAATCAAGTTGTAAAGATCTGTAAGTGTGCCCAAATTAATTGGCTTGATTGATAGAGCATTGTAATATCTCCTATCTAGTATGTTCCTTGTTTTAAAGAGGTACTCACCGTCCACAAATATCCCATGAGTTCCAGCTATGAGCTCAAGAAATAACTCTTCTTCGCCCAATGGTTTAATATAGGCAATATTATAATCCTCAACTGTTCGGAGTACTTCTTCAAGCTTCATTTTTCTCTTTTGTATTAGTCCTAGTGCAACTTCCACTCCCAACTCATCACCTGCCAGTTCTGAAGCCTTTGATAGTCCTTCTAGAGCTACTTCCCTGGAGTTTTCTTTGATTTTTACCATTGCATCGACTACATCGGAGATTTCCATCAAATCCCTAACAAGCACAATATACTCAAAATTATCATCTTCAGCAAATTTGAGCATTGGGACTGGGAGCTCAGTGGTAAAAGTCCCTCCAATGTAACTGTACAGAGGCACTTTTTTCACATTCGCAGCGGCCTTTGCAACGGCTACTGAAACTGCCAATGCAGTATTAGCACCTATGTGACTTAGATCCTCGGTACCATCTATCTCCCAGAGATAGGAATCTATAAGCTCTTGTTCTTGGGAGTCAAAGCCTATTAGTTCAGGCCCGATTATCTCATCAACCTCACTCACAGCTCTGTGTGCTTCCACAATATATAGGGAAGGGTCTTCATCAATAGGCGCTGCAAATCTTCCAAAGCCAGAGGTAGTAATAACGTCAATTTCAACGGAGTATTTGCCACCTTTGAGGACTGAAATTCTACCCACCACATTTTCAATTACTGTCATCGGATCACCTAACTGGGTCTTATAACGGTTATTGGGATTATACCCTTCTCAAATTCCACTATTGCAGCATCTAATGGACTAGCACCTTCTGGAACATTAATTAGTACTGGTGCCCCCATAGCTATCTGTAAAGCCCTCGCCCCTATAATTCTCGCCTTTTCAAATCTTGTATATCTAAACATTTTTATCACCCATGCAAATTTTGGTGGGGCCGCCGGGATTTGAACCCGGGTCTCTGGCACCCCAAGCCAGGAGGATGGACCAAGCTACCCCACGGCCCCTCCAAAGAAATGTGGTTGTTTAGTACACCCTGTAGTGCATTATCTCATCTATTAACTCAACATGACTTAGGAACATTCTTCTACAGCAGTATCTTTCAAGTCCAAGGTCATCCAAGACTTTTTCAGGATCTTCCCCTTTTTCCACACGTTCTTTGAATATGTAATATTTATCTCCAATCACCTTTCCACAGGTGAAACATCTCACAGGAACTATCAAGTGAACCACCTTTTTGGTTTTTAAATTTTAAGGAAAGTTTGAAGGAGATCAACGGTAACTCTTCTGTCTCTTTGCTCTTGGACCCTTTGTAGAGCGGTTGGGTTTGTGTGGTTCTGTTCTTCTTGAGTCACCCACGAGCATAGTTCTATCATACTTCATAAACTTTTCTTTAAGGTTCATGTCTCCTGTCCATTCAACCAACGCCCTTGCTATTGCAATTCTAGCCGCTTCAGCCTGCCCCATAAATCCTCCGCCTTCAACTTTAACATCAACATCTACTTTACCTAGTATCTCCTCTCCAGCAATAACTAATGGCTCCATTATTGTAAATCTGGCTATTTCTGGCTCAAGTATTTCAACAGGCTTGTAATTAACCCTCACTCTACCATTTCCTTCTTTTATGGTAGCTCTCGCAACTGCACTTTTCCTCTTTCCTGCGGTTTGGATTATCCTCATTATCATCACCTCAGAACTTTCCACCAAGGAATTTAGCAACCTCTCCAACCGTTACATACTTGGGGGTTTTAACCCTTGACATATGAGCCTCAATTATAGTCTCAATCTCTTTCTCTTCAAACTCTTTTGGAACTCCAGCATAAACTTTGAGTCGTTTGAAGGCTTTTCTTCCCCTGTCTGTCTTCCAAGGGAGCATTCCTCTAATAGTCCTTCTAACTATCTCATCGCTTCTCTTTGGGTAAAATGGACCCTTTCTTGGGTTTGTCCTTGTCCTAAGTTCTGTCCTCTGCTTGTACTTCTCGAATATGAACTCCCTATTTCCTGTGATTATTGCCTTCTCTGCATTAATAATAACAACATCTTCTCCTTCAAGAAGCATTTTTGCAACTTTTGAGGCAAGCCTTCCAAGGATTAATCCTTCAGCATTAATAATCCTCATAGCTCATCACTCCATTATGATTACTCCACTACCCCTCGGGTTTCTCTCAATGAGGTCTTCAATTGTTATTGCCTCTCCACCAGCTTGAATTATCTTCTCCTTTGCCTTCTCGCTGAATTTCCATGCAGCTACAATGACTTTGTGATCCAAGTCCCCTGCACCCAAGACACTACCGGGAACTACAATAATATCTCCTTCTTTTGTGTGTCTATTTATCTTGCTTATATTTACTTCGGCTTTTTGCCTTCTTGGCCTTTCTAAGCGCCATGCTATATCCTTCCATACTTTGACATTCTCTTCATTTGACTTCTTCCTTAGATAGCGAATGAGTCTTCTCAAATTAATATCAGTTGGACCAGTCCTCTTCATGAACATTCCTCCTTTCTTTAATTCTCGCATCGAGGGACGGGGTGATCATTATGGTGCGGGGGACGGGATTTGAACCCGCGAACCCCTACGGGACGGGACCCTAAATCCCGCGCCTTTGACCAGGCTCGGCAACCCCCGCGCTATTCGGCTAATTTATGAAGCTCGTTTATAAATTTATCGCTCTTTCTCATTAAAATTTTGAGCGCTACGCTTATCATTTCCTCAACAGGGAGCTCTCCGTTGCTTTCCACTGTAAAGACGAATGTATTCGGTACTACCTCTTCCTTTATTTTTTCTCCAATGTATTGTTCAAATTCTCTCGGAATGTAAAAGCTTCTTATAGTAGTTATTATCAATTCATTCTCAGTTTCTTCAACAGGTAACTTTTTCTTTTTTGCAGCTTTTTTAATGTCCTCCCATTTAGGAACTTCTTTACTTACATGAACCTCTGTCAAGTATTTGTAGTGTGCAAAGCCTGGCTGCCATTTAGCATGATCTTTTCCTTTTCCCATTTTTGCATATGCATTAAACACTAACCTCTGGCCCTCTGCAAGCTTTACAATAGGTATGTTTGGATTTACCGGCTTCACATCTGGATCATCACTCTTTAAATCTCCGGAATAAACTATCGCCGGTCCTTCAGCTTCTAAACTTAAAGTCACAGTATAATCCTCTAACTCCATGCTTTCAAGTTCAAATCTATCAAAAGGAGTAGTTAGAGGAATCAAAGATAATCTATGGGCTATTATCTCATCAAAGAGTGCAGAATCATTTTCGTAGAATTCCACTTCATCAATTGCAAAAGTTGGCACTTCCCCTATTATCGTTCTCCTAAGAGCATTTGCAAACGCAATGTCCATACCCTCTAAGATGAATCGGATTGCATCATCTCTTTTTTCAAGAATTTTTATTTGCATTTTTCTCACCAAAAAAGAAGTTTTAAGGGGGAGAATCAAACTCTCCTTCCCCTTCTGCCACCTTTTGGTCTCGTACCATCGTGTGGTATTGGAGTAACATCCTCTACCCTACCAATTCTTAGACCTGCTCTTGCAAGTGCTCTAATTGCAGCTTGGGCACCAGGGCCTGGGTTCTTGCTCTTGCTTCCCCCTGGGGCTCTAACCTTTATGTGAACTCCATTAATTCCTTTTTCCATGGCTTCTTCAGCTGCTCTTCTAGCTGCGATCATTGCTGCATATGGAGATGACTCGTCTCTATCTGCTTTTACCACCATCCCCCCACTCCACTTTGAGATAGTCTCTGCCCCGGTGAGATCTGTAATGTGAATAATAGTGTTATTGTAAGAGGCGTAAATGTGAGCTACACCCCATTTCTCTTTCTTCTTTATGTTAACCGTTTGTTGCTCTTCACTCATTGTGCCTCACCCTTTTGAACCTCTTCAATAACCATTCTCTCCGGGTGTTGGGAGTTAGCAAACGGTGATGCCCTTCCATAAGTTATTCCATCTTCTTCCTCTTTGAGTACAAGATAACTCGGTGATCTAATTATTTGTCCATTTACCTCGATATGTCCATGGACAATCAACTGCCTTGCTTGCTTAATAGTCCTTGCAAGACCTTTCTTGAATACCAATGTCTGAAGCCTCCTCTCTAGAATGTCATCTATTGTAAGTGAAAGCACGTCATCAAGGTGTGCTCCTTCTGGAAGTATGCCCAATCTCGCTAATCTTTGAAGAAGTTGAGCCCTCTCAATTTCAGCTTGTTTTCCTCTTGCAGCAAGTAAACGTCTAGCTCTTCTCCTAAAGTTCTTAAGTTGAGTTTCATGCTTCCAAAGCTCTTTCTTGTTTTTAAGAGCATATTTTTGTACTAATACCCTCTCCCTATCAAGTCTTTCCTTAATCCATGGATGAGAGGGAGTTTCATACCTTTTTCTTTGTCTTTTTGGATCTCCCATTTGTACCACCTCACTTCTTCCTTCTGCTCACACCAAGTGTTAATCCTCTTCTAAAGTTCGACCTAGTTCTTTGTCCTCTTAATGGTAAACCAAGTTCATGTCTGATACCCCTGTAAGCCCTGATTTTCCTAAGTCTGTTAACATCCTCACGCCATGCCATAACAAGCTTTGCTCCGATAAGATGCATATCTCTCCCTTGTTCGTAATCTTTAGGTCTATTGAGTATCCATGAAGGGAGGCCATGTTTCGCAGGATCTTCAAGGACTGCTTCTATAGCCTTCACTTGCTCTTCTGTAAGATAACCTGCTTTCATTTTTGGATCTAAACCAGCTATTCTGCATATTACTGTTGCAAAGTTTACTCCTATCCCTCTAATTCCAGTAAGGGCCAATCTAAGTTGTTTGTGCCCGTCTATATCAACATTTGCTACACGCACGATATGTCTAAAGTCAGCCATTATAATTACACCTCCATACCTCAATCCTTCAAAGAGGATTTTGGCGCCGGGACGGGGATTTGAACCCCGGCGGGCAAACGCCCACGGGCTCTCAAGGCCCGCGCCATCCCAGGCTAGGCTATCCCGGCATACACTCTAAAGCCCGATCCCCTCGCAATTTCTTTTACTTCGTTGAAATTCTCCTCCATGAGGCCCTTAATATACTTTGCGCCTTGATTAGTGCGAATGACAATTTGAAGTAATCCTCCATCGTAGAGATGATAGGGTGCATTTATAACTATTTCCCTCAATATATCCTTCCCGGCATGCACTGGGGGATTCGTTATTATGCTGTGAAACCTTTCTCCCTTCACAGGTTCATAGAGATGGCCCCATCTTACTTCGGCATTCATAACGTTGTTGATTTTTAAGTTTTTCTTTGCTATGCTTACGGCCCTTTTGTTTATATCGGTCATTACAGCATAATCCACAAAGCGTGAAGCCACTATTCCAATCGCCCCATAGCCGCATCCTAAATCCAAAACCTGCCAGTTTTCTTCAAGTACCATGTTCTCTATAAGTAACTTCGTCCCCCTATCAAGTTTTCCAAAGGAGAAGACACCGCTGGAGGTTATGAATCTAAAACGCTCTCCTCTAATGACTACCTCAATCATTTTGGTCTTTAACGGAACGTTCGGCTCTTGAGAATAATAGTGGCTCATGATCGAAAGTTAGATGAGGGGTTTATAAATCTAAGTGGGAAAATGAAAAGCTTACCACATCTTCGGATACCAGTCCCTTGGCATGAAAACTTTCTCAACATCAACTGCAATGCCCTTGGTTTTAGTAAGCATCTCCTGTGTGTTCATCTTTGCCTTGCCTAAAGCGACGAGTTCATCCTTGAGGGTCATTATCGCAACAAGGTCGTCGGGTTTTATGCCTTTATGGAGCTTTACTATCCCGGGAACTGCTAAGTCAGCACCATGAGTAATGGCAGCAACTGCGGAATCCCTTATCCACACCTTCGGAAGATGCTCCACAGCTTTTTCCATCGGCTGGATTGCTCTCCTAAAATATTCCTCAATGCCATCTTCTTTCCAGAAATAGTAGGCATCTATAAGGTCATGCAGGGTAACAAGGGTTTCATCTTCCTTAAACGGCCCACTTCTTGTTCTTCTCAGCTCGGACATGTGAGCGCCTACTCCCAAAGCCAAACCAATATGATGGATGAGCGAACGGATGTATGTCCCTGCTTCAACTCCTACCCTAAAAAGCACATCCTTGCCCTCTATCTCAAGGACATCAATATAATACACCTTTCTAGTTCTAAGTCTTCTCTTAACGGCACTTCTCAAAGGAGGCCTTTGGATTATTTCCCCTTCGAATTCCTTCATAACTACCCTTATTTTATCCTCTGGTACTTCACCATGAAGGTGCATCAAAGCCACATACTCTTTACCTGCCGGCAAAAGTGCTTGAACAACCCTCGTGGCCCTTTCTAAAGCTACAGGTAAAACTCCAGTAACTTTTGGGTCCAAAGTTCCTCCGTGGCCAGCTTTTTGAAGGTTAAGAAGCTTTTTTATCCACGCCACAACTTCATGGCTCGTGGGGCCCGGAGGCTTATCAAGACTTATAATACCAAACTGCATATGCATCTCAATAGGCCTTTTCTCTGGAGGAAAACCCCATTTTGGGTTGGTTTCAGCTTTCTCGTCCTTGATAATGATTTCTCTTTTGAGATCAGCGGGAAGTATTGCCTCTCGCCTTTCTTTTTTTCTACCCATTCTACCCACCTACAAAAAATTGAGAAAAGAGGTTATAAACCTTTACAGTGTCAAATAAGTACTAACAGAATAAGGTGTGGGGGGAGTTAGATTTAAGTTTTTCATCATACTTCAAAGAAAGAACGGGGAAGAAATAAGGTCTAACCTCCAATACAATCTGGTAATTTCAGTCTTGAACCCTTTTGTCGAAACAAAAAGTTTAGTTAAGATAAATACATCGTGAAAAACGAAACCCAAAAACTTAATATTTCTACGATGGGACATTCTGATGGTGGAAGGAAAATGGAAGTTGATCGATACAGACATTTTCTCTTTTTTATGGTCTGGTTCTTTCTGCTGAGCCTTTATACCGTCATTGCCCTTAGAAATGAAGTGCACACACTTACCTTCAAGGTGGGCCTTTTTATGCTACTCATAACGCTCATTGGAATAATAGAATTGGCAGCAAAAATAAGGGCAAAAATAAAAAGGGAAATATAGTCACTGCCGCATCAGGGGCGTTAAATCTGCCAAATGGCTCAGTTCTTCGGGTATTTCCTTATGTGTCGCTATCTCCCTGAACACGAGGGCACTAGGTCTCAGGTACCGCTTTTTAGTTTCGAAGTCTACATGAAGGAGTCCGAAGCGCATCCTGAAGCCCTGAGCCCACTCGTAGTTGTCCGTTAATGACCAGTGCAGGTAACCTCTTACATCCGCCCCGGCTTTCATAGCGTTATGAATCGCCTGGAGATGACTCACGAGGTAATAGGGCCTGTACCTATCGCTCTCGTCGGCAATCCCGTTCTCTGCTATAATCATTGGAACGCTGTATTTCTCATGAAGTTCTTTGAGAAGCTTCTCAAGTCCCTCGGGATATATCTCCCATCCGAAGTCACTACATGGCCTTCCTGACTTTGCGTAGCCCCTCTTGACACCCGAAAATCCATAACCTGATACGGGCATTATGTAATCTCCCACCTTATCAAAGGCAAGCCTTGAGTAATAGTTCACCCCAAGCCAATCGACGCGGCCTTTCAAGTCTTCCCTACCCTCAGAGAGGCTCGAACTGCCGAAGTAAACAGAGTCCACGAAGCGGTGAAGGTTTGTCTCGCGTATTCTCTTTACTTCATCTTCGATGTCTTCCCTTAGAGAGTCTAGCCATGTGTAAGCGTATATTAGTCCAACGGGCTTGTCAGAGTGCTCTTTTATGGCGTCGTACGCACGGGCGTGGGCCTGGATGAGATTTTTGGCGACTTTTTCAGAGGCCTCAAAGCTCAGATAACCCGGTGGAAAGCCAGAAGTTGGCCTTGAGTAGCCGTTTTCAAAGACCACGTTGGGCTCGTTCATGGTGCTCCACATGTCCACCAGCTCGTCAAGATGGTAGCTCACGAAAGCCACGAACTTCGCAAACTCCACAACACTTCTCTCGTCAAGCCACCCGCTTGGAGCCCTGTCAGGACCGAGTCTTCTCACTTTGATTGGGTCATGAAGCCAGAGCGGAAGTGGCCAGTGATAGAGGTTCAAGATGAAGACCTTACCCCGATCTTTCCAGTCCGAATAGATCTTTCGATAATGTTCAAGTGCTTTCATGTCCGCCAGCTTTTCCATCTCCACAATGGCTCTCTCCGGAACATCGACAGCAACCATATTTCCTTCTTCATCCTTCTCAATGTCTGCCTTAACGTCAAAGGTGGGCTTCGGAAAGAGCCTCGCCCACTCTATTCCCCCTCTTATGGCACCCATTCCAAGTTTTTCAGCGATGTCATGATCCTGCTTGTAAAGGTGCCAGTAGGCCGGGCCGTTTTCTGGCAGGTCCCCACTAACCAAACCGGAGGCTATGTTCTCCACGTCGTGAACCCAAGCCCACCAGTCACTGTGGGGCACTTCACTCCCTTTCAATCCCATCTCAAACTGGAATCCAGACCAAGAGTAACCAAATAGGAACTCCTTAGGAAACCTGAGCAACTTTCACACCTCCATAAAGTCCTCCCATTTCCTGTAAACGGTTGGAACACTTTCTACGAGCGTCTTAGTGTATTCATGCTGCGGGTTATCAATAACTTCTTGAGGTGTCCCCGCCTCCACGATCTTTCCCTTGTACATTATGAAGACCCTGTCAGAGATGAAGTAGGATAAGCCTATGTCATGGGATATGAATATTATAGAACTTCCAAGCTTGTTGCGGAGATCCTTGAAAATCTCTACTATCCTACCCCTCGTTGACACGTCCAGCATTGAAACTGCTTCGTCAGCGATTAACAGCTTTGGCTTTAGAATCCAGCTTCTTGATATCATGACCCTCTGAACCTGACCCCCAGAGAGCTGGTGAGGATATTTTCCAAGGATCTCCCCTGGATTTAGGCCCACTGCCTTAAGAGACTCTTCTTTTAGGCGTATGCCCTCCTCTGAATTGGGTTCAACACCTATGAGCTCAAGAGCTTGGTTTAGGACTCTATCTACCTTGTAGAAAGTGTTAAAGCTCCCCATAGGGTTCTGGAAGACCGCGTGCACCTGTCTCCAGTACTCTTTGCGCTCCTCTTTGGTTTTTATCTCCTTCCAAATATCCCTCCCGTAAAAAAGCACCCTTCCAGAAGTAGGAGGGATAAGCCGGAGTATTATCTTTCCAAGAGTGGTTTTTCCAGAACCGCTCTGTCCTATCAGGGATATTATCTCGCCCTCTTTAACCGTAAAGGACACGTTGTCAACCGCTTTGACCACTATTTTTTTGATGAAGCCTGATGTGAATACTTTCGTGACGTTATCACAGATGAGCATCTCTCTAGTCATTTTTCCTACCTCCTTCGTAAAGCCAGCACGCTACTTGAGTTTTTCCAACTTCAACAACCCCTGGCTCCTCTTTCTTGCAAACATCCATAGCATATGGACATCTTGGATGGAAACGACATCCTTTTGGAGGATCTATAAGATTGGGTGGCTGTCCCGGGATGTAGGAGATACCCTTCTCCCTCTTCTCCGGCTCTATGGATGTAACAGAATCGATGAGACCTTTCGTGTAGGGATGGAGAGGATCCCTAATTACGGAATCTACTGGACCCACTTCAACTATCTTTCCGGCGTACATAACCACTATGCGGTTTGCTATCTGTCTCACCGTGGCTATATCATGTGTTATAAATATGATGCTGTCCACGAGATTTAACTTCCTGAGCTTGAGGAGAGACTTTAAGACTATTTTCTGAGTAGTTACATCGAGTGCTGATGTCGGCTCGTCTACTATAAGGATTTCCGGGTTCAGAAGCGTTGCCATGGCCAACACTACTCGCTGTCTCATCCCTCCGCTCAGCTGGAAGGGGTAGAGTTCAACCACATAGTCAGGGAGGTCAAGCTCAGCAAGCCGCTCTTTTGTGGTTTTCACTGCTTCTTGGAAGTTAATGTCATTGTTATGCGAGCGAAGAACATCATAGGCAATTTTTTTAATCCTTATTGTGGGCATGAGAGCGTTCAGGGCGTCTTGCGGGACATAAGTTATATGTTTACCCCAAAGACGTCTTTTAACTTCATCTCTGCTTTTGAATTGACCTATCTCAAACCTTTCCCCATCTCTGCTTATAATCTCAAGTCTACCTCCCATATATTGCAACGGGGGGGTCAAATCTATCATCATGGTTTTGGCGAGGGTAGACTTACCACACCCGCTCTCACCAACAAGACCAAGGATGTCTTTCTTGTACACTTCTAAATTAACGCCATCCACTGCCTTCACGAGATACTCGGTCGTTCCCTTGAGTTGACGATAGTATGCCCTTAACTCCTCAAGAACCATTCTTTTGTCCATCGTTCACACCTCACATCTCCCTCAGTCTTGGGTTAAATACCTGTTCTATTCCCGTAGCTATCAAGAGCAGTGAAGTCGAAAGAGCCACTAGAAGTATTCCCGGAGGTATGAAGACCCACCAGTGACCGAGGAAGTACGACTGAGTAACTGCTGCGAAGTAGAGCATCTTTCCGAGGGTCATTATTTGAATTGGTGTTAATCCTAGTATGCTGAGCCCAACCTCTGCGTTTATCCCTATGTTCATGAAAGTGACAAAGGAAACTATGGTGTAGGTAGTCACGTAGGGGAATAGGTCAAAAACTGCTATCTTAAGATCACTGTAACCTGTCATCTTGGAAAAGTTAACGAAGTCCCTTTCCCTTAGACTGATTAACTGTGCCCTTATTGCTCTCGCAAACCACGGCCAAGCAGTCAGCGATATTATCGCAGCCACCAATGTGAGTCCTGAATGCTCAAGGCCGAGGTAGGTCGCTATGATAATGGCTAGAAGGACGTTGGGTATTGTAATGACAACGTTAGTAAAGGCCATTAACGTTTCATCTATGAGCCCACCTTTTATTCCAGCCACAATTCCGATTATGAGTCCTATGAGAATCGAGAATAATCCCGTAAGGGCTCCTACATAGAGAGAGTTCCTTATACCTATTACCACCTGTGCAAGGATATCCCTTCCAAACTGATCTGTTCCGAGAAGATACTCACTACTTGGTGGAACTGCCGGAGGCCCAGCAGGCTTAAAAGGATCCACGGGGTAGAGATAGGCACCAAATAAAGCTAAAAGGATTTCAAACATCAATATGGCGAACCCTATGGAGAACCTATTATTTCTGAAGAGTACATAAAGTATTTCCTTGTTCATAATTAATCACCTCACTCCCTTGCTCCAAGCCTTATTCTTGGATCTATTAGCACGTAGATGAACTCCACTATGAAGTTCGCAAGCAGGAGTGTTCCTATCAGAATGAGAAAGATCCCTTGTATCAATGGATAATCCCTCGTTCCAAGTGCCCTAGCAAGAAGGATACCCATACCCTGGTAGTTGAAAATTTGCTCCGTGATAATCTGTCCGGCCATAACCGTTCCCAACTGGATTGCTATTCCTGTCACTTGTGGGAGCAGGGAATTCCTGAGGACATATCTAAATATAATCTCGTTGCTAACGTTGAGCCTCTCGGAAAAATTGACGTACGTTGACCCAAGTTCCATTGTTGCTAAGACTCTCATGCCTATTATCCATCCTCCAGTACTCACAAGGGCTATGGATAAGAATGGAAGTATGTAATGACGGAGGTAGCTTTTTATGAACTCCCAGCTGAAGGAGGGAGCTAAAGTTGGGTCATAGGCTGAACCCGAGGGCACCCATCCAAGCTTAATTGCGAAGGCGAATATGAGAACCATGGCCATCCAGTAATATGGAATTTGGGAGGTTATTATGCCCGTTGAGACAGTGATCTTTTCGAACAATGTGCCTCTTCTGTAAGCCGCCCTTGCACCGAGATAGTTTCCAACGGCCCATGAAACCAAGGTAGCCGGTATGAGCAGGAGTAGCGTCCAAGGTAGATGCCAAGCTATTAACTTCGTCACGGGCTGTCTGAATGAAGATATCGAAGTCCCCAGATTCCCTGAAAATGCGTTTTTAAGGAATTCTAAATACTGAACATGGAGGGGCTTGTTTAACCCAAACTCCTCTATAAGCCTCCTTTGATATTGATCGAGCAGCTCAGGTGAGAGCGAACCCTGGGATAGTCCTGCTATAATCTGCTGCACTGGATTGCCCGGAGCTATTCTGGGCAGAAAGAATGCGATACTAACGGCAACAAAGTACGTAGCGAGTAAAAAAGAAAGTTTAATGAGGAAATACCTGTATAATGGTCTCATCACTACCACCTATCATTTGAGAAGTTTTCTGGCACCTATCACAATTATAATGACTACTATGATAATTCCTACAAGCCCTATAATGAATCCTGAACTTCTACTCGGCTCTTGTGGTTCACTGGGTGATTGAGGCTCAGTTTCCGAAGCGGATGAAGTCGAAAACGTCTCGGTTGGCGTAATCTCGGGAACAAAAACTTCTGTAAGCTGACTGAGGAGTTCTTTGTTCGGTATTAAAATTCCTCCTTCATCTTTGGGCTTGGCCCACTGTGGCGGTTTAATCTCTTCTCCACTTTTTGATAAACCAAAAGTGAGCCAGAGTGGTAGGGAGTACTCTCTGTATGGAGCGACTTCGGTCCACCACGGGTTGTCTTCATTTGGCCATCCCTTCCAGTACTTTTCACTGTAAGCGTACCACTGAACCGAATAGGCAATTGGGATAGCAGGGACTTCCTCATATATGAGTCTTTGAACTTCAGTGTAGTATTTCATGAGCTCTTCCGAGGTCTCAGCCTTTGCTGCCTGAACGAGGAACTCCAAAGCCTTGGAGTTGTTATAGAAGCCCCAGTTCCCGGTTGGGGGAGTGAGTCTTGGATCAAGAACATACCGGTAGGTGTCCCATGGATGATAGAAGGACGGGGAGCTTGTCCATCCAAGGGCCAGGGTGTATCCAGCAGAGTTTACCATACCCCAGTAGGCACCGTAATCCACTGGGTTTGCCACGACGTTAAGTCCAATGTCCTGGAGGTCACTTGCAATCAAATCGGCTGCAATCATCCAGTCTGTCCATCCGGTTGGTATTATTATGTTAAGCTCGATCTTTTCACCAGTGGGAGTTTCAAGATAATCATCACCATCCACATCCTTATATCCCGCCTGAGCAAGAATCTGCTTTGCGAACTCCTTGTTGGTCTGTATCCTGCCCTCGGGATTGCTGAAATACTCTTGAGCAAGGGTAGTGTTGAGCCACATCCTATAGTGGGGAAATACCGTAAACACCAAAGACATTGAAGGTTGCTCTGAATAACCGTAGAATGCTTTGGTTAGGACCTCTTGATAGTCTATTGCATAGGCAATAGCTTTTCTTAAGTTGGTGTCCTGGAAAATCGGATCCCTGTGATTTAAGTAGAGCATAACAAAAGCTCCTGGCCTAAAGTAAGGTTTACTCTTATAGAACGTGCCTATTTCCTTGAAGTTACCGACATTTGGAATAAATATGCCCGACCAGTCAACATTTCCCTGTCTAAGGTCCAGAAGTGCCTGCTCATTACTTAGGTAGATTCTGTGAACTAGGTACTTTGGACCCGGTAGTCCAAAGATGTCTTTCCCCCACCAATCGTCTATTCTCTCATAGACAATTCTGAGTTCATCAAAGTAGTACAGCTTGTAGGGACCCGAGACTACTTGGGGGAGATCTATCCTTACATCTCCACTCTCTGTGGAGACTATGTCATCACATGTTCCACCACAGTTTCTCCAGTTTATGATATCTGCTCCAACTTTTTCATATACTTGCTCAATGATATGCTTCGGTGCAGGGGCAAACTGGAGAGCATAAAGCAAGAACATAGGAAGGTTCTTTTCCTCTCCAATTGTGAACTGAACTGTGTGTGTATCAATTACCTTAACATCGCTGATGTAGGGCTCTGAACCTGCAGCAGGCCCAGAACCAACTTCTCTGGAGAGTTTGTAAGTATATTCAACGTCCTCCGCAGTAATGGGCTTTCCATCACTCCATTTTGCTTCAGGTCTGAGGTAAACGAGGAGAGTTGTCTCGTTTACGAGCTCAAAGCTCTCACCTATTATGGGGACCCACATGTTGAGACCTGCTATGTACTGAAAGAGCGGTAGATACATGAATCCGCCCGATGTGTATGTTCCCCACGTCTGGGATGGCGAGAACAGGTTCCACGTTGATGCAGGGCTCCATTGCGCACCGGTCACGAAAACCGTGTCTTCCCTTGGAAGAGAGACTTGCGCGCTTGCAGACGGTAACATTGCCATAAAAATCAAAAAAATTCCGAAACTAGTTATCAACTTTCTTTTTGAGTCGTTCATTCCCATACCCCCGAGTAAATTTTTAATATTCCCTACGGGACTATAGGGCTCATAACTTATAAATTTTTTCAAAATTATAATTCTGGTTCCTTAGTTATAGCTTTAGGTAAATCTTATATATAACTTCATCATAATGTATTTTGGTGATCATCAATGGCATTAAGAGGGAAACTGAAGCACTTAACTGGGGTCTTTTTGATATTGGTTCTACTTGGAGGATATGTTGCAGCAACTACTCTTTCCGAGATTAAGGAAGTAGCAAAGTCGTCAGAGCAGGGAGACATAACCCTTCAGTGGTCCCCAAGCAATCCTTGGCCGGGGCAGATTGTTCAGAGGAGTGATGGGACAACAATTTACATGGAACCTAACTTCTGGAACATAGCCAGCGGTGACGGCGAGAACTACATGAGGTTCATAAGCTCAGAAGATACAATAGCATTCTACGCAAACATGAGCAACATTGAAAGAACGTACACTGAAACTGCCCCAAGGTGGGACGGCAGCACTTCCCCCATAGACGCCCTGGCCACTCCAAACGTCATCTTCGTAGGAAGAGCACCAGCAGCATGGTGGGGTGACAAGCCACTCGTTGGAGGTTACGACTTCTTCAGCCTTCCTGTAAATGGGGCCGATGTGTCAACCCTCGGAGAAGTATGGGCCCGCGTTGACTTCGAAATGGCCAAAAGCGAAGAAACCCTTGCAAGAACCGGCTTAATAATGTGGTTTGAAAGCCCAGACTGGGATCCATACGGGACTGGCAAAGCCTGGCCCCTTGCAGAAGTCTACATAGCATTCCAAGATGATTTCTTCTACGATGATCATGAAAAGAACCTCCAGTACCCACCCGCAGACATAGGAACACTTACAGCTACGGTTTACGTAAACGGGGCCCCCAAAGAAGTGGAGTTTAAAGTCCAAAGAGCATGGAATGCAGACCACTTCGTCATTAAGTTCGTTCCAACAGAACCCATAACAACGGGAGGCTCAGTCACCCTGAACGTCACACCATTCGCTGAGAGATCAATACAAGCCATCGTGGATGACCCGTACTCCGACTGGACAGCAGACCAGATAACCTGGACTTCCATAGGTTTTGGAACCTACACCGGAAGCAACGGGAACAGCTTCGAGCTCGGATGGATCCTGAAAGAAGCTGGAGTATTTGAATCCCTAAAGGAGGCCCTCTTCTACAAGGTCAAAAACCTCTCGACCGAGGCAGAACCGGGAGATGTTGTCCTCCAGTGGACATCTGGTGACTACTGGGCTCCCCCCTACGACGACAATGGGGTAACAAGGCAGGTATGCACATGGCCAGGTCAACTGGTCACGAGAAGCGATAACACCACCCTCTGGGTTGAGCCTAACTTCTGGAACATAGCCGGTGGGGATGGCGAGAACTACATGAGGTTCATAAGTTCTGAGGATACAGTAGTATTCTATGTCAACATGACCAATATCCAAACACGGTACGGTGGGATAGCTTGGGCAACCCCAAACGTTGTCCTGGCCGGTAGGGTTCCTCCAAGCCTCAGCGGCGGGACTCCGCTTCCAAGAGCAGGAGGCTATGGGTGGTTTGACCTCCCAATGCCCGCCAAGGATAGAACGAACTATGCCAGCATACTGGCCAAGGTTGACTTTGAGCTCGTTAAGAGTGAGAACACCCTCGTAAGGCCATGATTCATGATGTGGTTTGAGAAGCAAGATGGTTACCAGCTCGCAGAGGTCTACATCTCATTCTTTGACGACTACGGTGGAATCGTGGGTGCCCAGTTCCCTCCTGCCGATGTCGGGAGCGTAACGCTCACCGTGCGCATCAATGGAGAAGCCAAAAACGTTACTTTCAGAGTGCAGAAGGCTTGGAACTGGAACAACTTTGCCTTTGACTTCATACCCGAGAAGCCACTCGCGACTTCAGGCGAGGTCATTGTTGACCTAAGGCCTGTCGTTGATAAGGTGGTTAAAGAGATAATCGCTGACGAGTACTCGGACTACACTGAGGGGGACATAATATGGAGCTCCTTAGCATTTGGAACCTACACCGGAAGCAACGGGAACAACTTCGAGCTCGGATGGATACTGTATGATGCCAGAGTCATCCAGCTCACCGCTCCCCCAACACCTGAAAAGAAACTTGAAGAGAAGCCAACCGAAGCTTCCAATATTTTCACAGTGCTTGGTTTCTATTACTATTTCAACTACCAAAGGGACTTGAACAAATACATGATCCTTAAAGAAAATCTCTCGTCTCTTAATGACAACTTAACTGCAATTGCCCAGACCCTAAAGGAGCTCGGAGAGAAAGAATACTCCGAGGCCTCTAGAATATCCGGAGGGGCGGTCTACACCCAAGCAGGCAATCTTAGAGTGTTTGTCCACTTAAGAAAGGCCTTCCTGTTCATGAGAGCAGCCAAGGAGGTCAGTGAGTATTCCCTGAAATACCATTCCCTCTTGAAAGAATACGAGTCACTTCTTTTAGAGGCACAATATTTGAACATTGAACCTGAACTCATTGAAAAAGCTGAGGAACTCAAAACTCAGGCTGAGAATGAATATATGAACGCCATCTCATATCCAAAAGGCGATTTAAAAGTGGTAAAATACATTAAAAACGCCTATTGGTTGATCAAAGAGGCCACCGAAGAGTTAGAAGAGAATGTGATCTTCTCAACAAAGTTCAAGGAATTTTGGAGCATAGCTTCCACCAAGGGGCCGGGTGACATTCAGTTCACTTGGTGGGATCAGTGGCTTGAGGAACCAATCCAGTTAAGTGATGGTAGAACCGTCTGGATGCAAACCAACTTCTGGAACATCATTGGTGGCCAAGGAGAAGTCTTCATGCGTTATATCCACAGAACAGACGAGTTCGCCTTCTACGTTAACCTAGAGAAGGTTGAGACACAGTGGGGCGGAATAGCCTGGGCAACTCCAGAAGTCATCTTCGCTGGAAGATCACCTGCAGTATGGTGGGGAGGCAAGCCTAAGGTGGGAGGCTACGGATTCTTCGACCTTCCGCTCAAGGCCAGTGAAATCAACAACTACGATAGTATATGGGTCAAGGTGGATTACAACGTGACAAAGAGGAGCGATACACTGGTGAGGTTTGGCATTGGCATATGGTTCGAGAACATCGAAGGATGGCCCGCGGCAGAGGTTTACATCCCCTTCTTCGATGACTTTGGAGGACTAGTTCTCAGTGACAAAGAGAACCTCGGGGAGGTCACGACCACCATGGTAATCAATGGAAGAGCTACCCAAGCCAGCTTTACACTCCAGAGAGGCTGGAATCCGGGCAACTGGTGGAGCTTTGAGTTCATACCTGAAGACCCAGTACCTTCAGGAGAGGTCTACATAGACGTAAAGCCACTAGTGGCTGAGATCGCCAAAATCATCGGGAAAGAAAACACTTGGGTGTCAATGGCAGTTGGCTCTTACAGCGGCAGTAAAGGCACAGGCTTCCAGTACGGATGGATAATCCATGACGTCAGGGTAGTTAAGCCCGAGGATGTTCCGTCAATTGGCTGACTCCATTTTTTCTTTAATTTCTATCATTTTACCATTGAGTTATTATAATTTATGTAGTATTCTATAATTTTGAAAAAGTTTATATGTAATGGGTGCAATTTATAAGTGGTGATTCCCCATGAGTGAAACTCTCAAAAAGCTACTGGGAGTATTTATGGTATTGGCGGTTTTCGCCGGGATGGCAACAGCCGCCAGCCTTGAGGATATAAAGGCTGTGGCTTCAACTGCAGAGGAAGGAGAGATCCAATTCACTTGGTGGGATCAGTGGCTTGAGGAACCAATCCAGTTAAGTGATGGTAGAACCGTCTGGATGCAAACCAACTTCTGGAACATCATTGGTGGCCAAGGAGAAGTCTTTATGAGGTTTGTCAAAGCAACCGAAGATTTCGCCTTCTACGTTAACCTCGAGAACGTTGAGACACAGTGGGGCGGGATAGCTTGGGCAACTCCAGAGGTTATAATAGACGGAAGAGCACCTGCCCAGTGGTGGGGGGATAAAGCACCTGTCGGGGGCTATGATTACCTTCAGCTTCCGCTTCCAGCCTCAGAGCTCTCCAGCTATGATAGCATGTGGGTGAAGGTTAAGTATGACGTGTCCAAGAGAGATGACACCTTGGTAAGGTTCGGGATAAACATATGGTTCGAAGACCCAGCCACTGGAGCTCCAATCGGAGAAATATATGTGCCATTCTTTGACGACTTCGGAGGAATTGTTGGTGATGTAACGGAAATTGGTGAGGTAACCTCAACAGTAATCATAAACGGAGAACTTAATACTAATGCAAAGTTTACTGTTCAAAGGGCTCTTTCCGGAGGCGGATGGGGTGTACTACTCTTCATGCCACAGGAGCCACTTCCAACTTCTGGAGAGGTGGTTATTGATATCAAACCCATGATAGACAAGGTCGTTGAACAGCTTTTCGACTTCTTCGGTATGCCGGTGGAGAACCAGCAATGGACGTCAATTTCAATAGGCTCCTACAGCGGAAGCGAGGGGACAAGCTTCGAATACGGATGGATAATTTACGACGCAACTGTGCTTTCCCCAAGCGAAGCACCAAAGATCATCAAGACAACCCAGACCGTTACTGAAACAAAGACCATAACCGAAACCAAAACGACTACCAAGACCGAAAAAGTCACAGAGACACTCACTGAGACCGAGACAGTCACCGAAAGCGCTGGAGGAATTTGTGGTCCAGCAGCTCTTTTGGGACTAGTAATGATTCCGCTGGTACTAAGGAGGAAACTTTAGCTTTCTATTTTTAAATTTTATTTTAATTTTAAAGGGGGTATGTGAATTTGAGAAAAGCAGTTTATGGCATGATCCTCGGAGTAATCCTGATTTCCACATTATTCCTAGGATGTCTTGGAGGAAACCAAACTACTTCCACCTCTAAAACTACTGAAAAAACCACTACTACTTATATAGAAACTTCAACCACGACAACTCAAAGCGAAGAGAGAATAAAACCCCAAGTGGAGTTTCCGGAAGGATATTCCAAGTTTGGAGGATGGAAGGAATTGAGGGTTGAAAGCTCAGGTTACTTTAGAGTAGAAGTTATAAACGGAAAATACTGGCTTGTTGATCCTGAAGGTTATGTTTTTGTATCTAAAGGTGTAAACGCAATAAATTACCTCGGAGATCATTCACCCGCACTTGGTTACTCTCCTTACTATCTTAATGTCCTTAGAAAATACGGGAGTATAGAAGGGTGGATTAACACCACAACCAGAAGGTTCGTTGAGTGGGGTTTCAATACTGTTGGCGCTTGGTCTTCTCCTGAACTTTATGTAATGCTTCCTTACACTCTCCTTCTTGATATAGGAGCAAGTTACGGTTTTAACTGGGAAAGTGGAGCCATGCCAGATATATTCGAGAAAGATTTTGAAGAGTACGTAAAAAAGGCAGTCTCCTTTAAAGTCGCTCCCCTCAAGGATGATCCTTTGATAATAGGATATTTTACAGATAATGAACTGCGTTGGGGTCCGGACTGGAGATCCGGCAATCATCTTTTGGACGATTTCATAAAACTTCCCCCAGACGCTCCCGGAAAACGAGTAGCAGTGGATGTCATAAAAGATATTTTCAATGGGGATATCTCCAAGCTAAACGAAGAGCTTAAAACAAGTTATACATCTTTTGATGATTTGCTTAACTACACTGGGAAGCTCCCATCGAGTGCTCCATTTAATGAGGCTAGACGGGAGTTTGCAAGACGGTATGCGGAAAGGTACTTTAGTGTAGTTACAAAAGCTATACGGGAAGTTGATCCAAACCATCTCATATTGGGAGTAAGATTCGCAGTAGCTCCATTCATCAGGCCACCAGATGTCGTTTTTGAAGTTGCAGGGAAATATGTTGATGTAATATCCCTCAACCTCTATAACTTTGAGGTGGCTCCAAAAGAGTACCTTGACCACATTCATAACATCACGGGAAGACCTATAATGATAACGGAATTCTCTTTTAGGGCTATGGATTCTGGTCTTCCAAACACAAGAGGAGCAGGAATAACAGTTCAAACTCAAAAAGAGAGGGCTGAATATACGAGAAAATTCATAGAGAGCTTCATGAAGCTCCCATACGCAGTCGGCTATCACTGGTTCAAGTGGTCAGACCAGCCCAAGGAAGGCCGCTTTGATGGAGAGAACAGCAACTATGGACTTGTAAACATTAAAGATGAGCCTTACGAGGAGATGGTAATCATGTTCGAAGAGTTAAATAGGAAACTTGAGGAGATACATCTCACTGGTTATGAGGGGGATTGAAGATGGAAAAAGAGTTTCTTTGGGGAGTTGCTCAGTCCGGTTTCCAGTTCGAAATGGGGGATAGATTCAATAGACACCTAGACATAAGAAGTGATTGGTGGAAATGGGTTAGGGATCCCACCAATCTAAAAAAAGGACTTGTAAGTGGAGATTTGCCCGAAGAAGGTATAAATAACTACGAACTTTATCCTATCGATCATCTCCTTGCAAAGAAGCTTGGGGCTAATGCCTACTCCCTCAACCTAGAATGGAGCAGAATATTCCCATGTGCAACCTATGGAATTGACGTCGACTACGAGCTTGATAGTAACGGGCTGATTAAAGAGGTTAAAATCACCAAAGAAGTCCTTGAAGAACTTAACAATATTGCAAACATTGAGGAAGTTGAGCACTACATGAGTGTTCTCTCAAACCTGAAGAAGATGGGATTCAAAGTGTTTATAACCATTGTCCATTATACACATCCTCTATGGCTACATGATCCAATAGAATCTAGGGAAACCAACCTAAAAAACGAAAGAAACGGATGGGTAAACCAACGCTCCATAATAGAGTTCACAAAGTTTGCAGCTTACCTTGCCTACAAGTTTGGGCATCTTGTGGACATGTGGACAACATTCAACGAGCCTATGGTAATGGTTGAGCTTGGTTACCTAGCTCCGTATTCGGGATTTCCCCCGGGAGTCATAAGTCCAGAAAACGCAAAGAAGGCAATTATTAACATAATAAACGCTCACGCAAGGGCCTATGAAGCAATAAAGAATTTCTCAAAAGCGCCTGTTGGAATAATCGCGAACAACGTGGGAACATCTTACCCCAAAGACCCTAACAACCCCAAGGACGTTAAAGCAGCTGAAATGGTCGACTTCTTCCACAGTGGACTTCTGCTTAAAGCACTGACCGAGGGAGAGCTAAATGCTGAATTTGATATGGAAACAATGTTGAAGGTACCCCATTTAAAGCGGCTCGACTGGATAGGCATGACATACTATTCGAGGGAGGTTATTACCCATTCAGAACCTAAGTTCAAGGAAATCCCAATCACGGCTTTCAAGGGAGTACCTGGCTATGGTTACTCTTGCCCACCAAATGAATCATCCTTAGATGGACACCCCGTAAGCGACATTGGATGGGAGGTTTATCCAGAAGGAATATACAACAGCATAAAGGCTGCATCGTCCTATGGAAAGCCCATATATATAATGGAAAACGGGATCGCCGATTCCAAAGATCTTTTGAGACCCTACTTCATAGCATCGCATATAGATTACATAGAAAAGGCCATCGAAGAGGGCTTTGATGTCCGGGGCTACTTCCACTGGGCTCTGACGGACAATTACGAGTGGGCCATGGGCTTCAGGATGAGATTTGGTCTTTATGTAGTCGATATGATAACAAAAGAGAGAATTCCTCGGAAAGAAAGTGTTGGTGTGTACAGAGAGATCATAGAGAATGATGGCATAACAGATAGGATTAGAAAAGAATACCTCAGGGGTGATATGATATGAAGACCATAGCAGTTGATGAAGAAACCTGGAACACAATAAAGAAGCTCAAAGCAAAGCTCGACGCAAAGTCCTATGACCAGGTGCTCAGAATACTTTTGGAGACATGGCACACTGCCAATCTGGGCAAAAAAATCGAAAAAATAAGTCTTGATGATGAAGAAAGTGAGAAAGCCCTCGACATACTTAAAAAATTGAAAGAGTGGGAGGAATAACCCCATGACACTGCCAAATAGAATAGTGTTTGACAGCTCTACACTCCTAAGGATGCACACAAAGAGAAATAGGCCTCTTTTGGAGTTCGCAATGATGAAATTTAGTATCTTTGTCCCCCAAATCAGCGTGTACGAATACCTTCTCGCAAAGGCGTTCCTTGGAAAATCCCCTGAATACGAAATGGGATTGCTAAAGGAGATATATAGCATTGTCCCGCTGGAAGATGAAATCATCGTTAAAGCCGCATTGATAACCAATAAACTCCTGAAAAACAGACAGAAAATGCCCTCTTCCGAGATTCTCGTGGGTGTTACAGCAATTTTAAAAGACGGCCTTCTTATAACGGAGCATCCTGAAGCTTATAACCCTCTCAGAAAGTATGGATTGGATGTTATAAGTACAGAGAAGTTTATAGAAGAACTCAACGAGCTCATTGTGAAATTCTCTGAAGAAACTTCCCGAGCCAATGTCAAAGAGCCTGCGAGGGGGTAATTTAAATGGATAAAAGAAGCTTTGGACTTTTAGTGCTCGTGGTTGTGTTCGTAGGCTTTATTGGTGGGTGCATAGAGGGAGGGAATACCCCAACAAAGACTTTCTCAACATCTCCGGCGGAGTCGGTCACAAAAAGCCCATCAACTCAGACAAATTCAACAACGGAAACCACATATATCACCAAAACAATAGAGGAAAACGGTAGAACATGGGAACTCATATGGTACGATGACTTCGAAGGGGAAAAAGTGAATGAAAATTATTGGACATTTGAGATAGGGAACGGCCACGCATACGGAATTCCCGGATGGGGAAATTACGAGCTTGAATACTACTCCCCCAACAACACGAGAATCGAGAACGGAACCCTCGTGATAGAGGCCAGAAAGGAGTGGGTTACAGATGAATACGGAACTTACATGTACACCTCCTCAAGACTCAAAACCCAGGGTAAAGTTGAAGTTGAGCCCCCCGCAAGGATTGAAGCAAAAATGAAACTCCCAAATGGAAAAGGACTCTGGCCGGCATTCTGGATGCTTGGAACAAACATTGGTGAAGTAGGCTGGCCTCAGTGTGGGGAGATAGATATAATGGAGTTCGTCGGTCATGAACCTAGAACTGTGCACGGTACCGTCCATGGGCCGGGTTATTCTGGAGGCAGATCAATAACAAACAGCTACACGCTTCCTGAAGGTGTTCCCGACTTTACAGAAGACTTCCATGTCTTTACCATAGAGTGGTTCCCCGACAGGATAGAGTGGTACGTCGATGGTAAACTCTACCATGTGGTCACAAAGGAGCAAGTGGAGACTATGGATAATGAATGGGTCTTCGACAAGCCTTTCTATATAATCATCAACCTGGCCGTAGGGGGCAATTGGCCTGGAGTACCAAATGCAAGAACTAAGTTCCCCGCAAGGATGTATGTGGATTACGTGAGGGTTTACCGGCTTGTTGAGAACTAATTCTTCTCTAATCTTTCTATCTACAAGGAGTGATGAGAAATGACACCATATGGCTTCGACGAGAAAGGCAGGTTTTTTATGGAGAACTATAACTATTCCAAGCCATTCGCAAGCTTTCTGCCTGGCATAGCCGGAAAAAGGGGTATACCTCTCTGGGTATTCTACGTTAACAGGGCACAGTGTATAAGCTCCTTTGGTATACAAGACAAAGATCATCCAATAATGGAGTTTGAGTCTGCCGTTAAGGCCTATCAGAGAGTGAGAACTCACGGATTCAGGACATTCATAAAACTGCCGGAGGAAGGGTCCTTCTACGAGCCTTTCACTCCCAATGAACATGCCACCCAGAGGATGTACATTGGGCGGAACGAGCTTGAGATCGAGGAACTCAACAAGGACCTCGGGTTAAAAATCAACATCCTTTATTACACCATCCCAGGGGAGAGGATTCCGGCCCTCGTTAGGAAAGTCACAATAGAAAATATTTCTACTACCACCAAAAGGATTGAAGTGCTTGACGGCATGTCCACTATTGTTCCTTACGGCGTAAACGACTACGTCCTAAAGTACATGCTCACAACGATAAAGGCTTGGATGGAAGTTCACAACCTCGAAAAGGGGATGCCCTTCTTCAAGCTCAGATCCTCAACAGAAGATGTCCCAAAGGTGGAGGAACTAACTGAGGGTACATTCTATATCTCCCTTGTAAACAGAGACGGAAAGAGCGAACTTGTGAGGCCTATAGTTGACCCTGATCTTGTTTTTGGTAGTGATACATCTATGCTCCGGCCCGAAAACTTCATCAACAGGCCGTTAAGCGAGCTTGTCAAGGCGAGACAGATAACCTTTAACAAACTCCCCTCGGCATTCTCCCCCATTGAGCTCCAACTCAAACCGGGAGAGGATGTTAAACTTTACTCTGTAATCGGCTACGTGCCCCATATAGCAATGCTCGAAGGCTACGCAAAGAATTTTGCCGACAAAAGGTACCTTGAGCAGAAATATGCCGAGGGAAATGCGATAATAGATGAGATAGTAAATGATATATCAACGAGAACCTCCCTAAGGCTTTTTGATGAATACGCCAAGCAGTGTTACCTCGATAACATCCTTCGGGGTGGGTATCCACTTGTCCTTGAAGAGGAAAGGCCCTTTGTCTACTACCTCTACCTGAGGAAACACGGCGACCAGGAGAGGGATTACAACTACTTCGCCCTCACCCCCGAGTACTATTCGACTGGAAACGGTGCTTACAGAGATGTTAATCAGAACAGGCGGGAGAACGTTTTCTTTCATCCCGAGATAAGGAACTATGACATAAGGTTTTTCATGAACCTCATACAGGCAGACGGTTACAATCCGCTCATTATTAATGGTGTGAAATATCGCCTTAAGGTTCAAAATTCCGACTTCCTTAAAGAGCTCGTTGAGAATCCTGAACCGCTTACCGAGTTCTTAAAGGAACCCTTCACACCAGGAAGGCTGATTATGTTCCTTGACGACAGTGGGATTAAGCTTAAAGTATCCGAAGAGGAGTTCCTCAGGCAAATCCTTAAACACTGCGAGGAAGAGATCGACGCCGTCCACGGTGAAGGCTACTGGTGCGATCATTGGACATATAACTTAGACCTAATAGAAAGCTACTTGGGAATATACCCTGACAAAAAGAAGGAGCTTCTCTTTGAAGACTATAGTTACACATACTACGATAATTCAATGGTTGTCCTCCCGAGGAGCAAAAGGTATGTTGTTGAGAAGGGAAAGGTAAGGCAGTATAACTCTCTTGTGGAGGATAAAGAGAAGAAGGCACTAATAGACTCAAGGAAAGAGCATAAGCACATAATGAGAGCAGGAAGGAGAGAAGAAATATATAGGACAAATCTCATTACCAAACTCCTTAACCTAGCCCTCATTAAATTCGCAACGCTTGATCCAGCGGGAATTGGAATAGAGATGGAGGCAGGGAAGCCTGGATGGTACGATGCCCTCAATGGACTTCCAGGACTCTTTGGATCCTCAGTGGGAGAAAGTGCTGAGCTGGTAAGGCTCTTTGATCTCATAATTGAAGCCTTTGAGGAGTTCCCCGATGAAGAGCTAAGAATCCCCGTGGAGATCTGGGATCTTTACAGTGGGGAACTCAAGTTTATCGAGGAATACAACCAGAGGAATGACGAAAAGAAGGATCACTGGCTCTGGGATAATCTCTCAAAACTGCGCGAGGAGTACAGGGAGAGGACAAAACTCGGGTTCAATGGCAAGGAGATAAAAGTGAGGACAGGAAAACTTCTTGAGGGCCTAAGAAGACTCCGTAACAAGCTATGGGTCGGTCTCGAGCAAGCCATGGAAGAGAACAATGGCCTACTTCCGATGTACTTCTACTACGAGCCCGTAGAATACAAACTTGGAGAAGACGGGGAAGTAAAGATCTTAAGGTTCGAGAGAAAGAGCATGCCCCTTTTCCTTGAGGGTATCGTCAAGCAGTTCAGAGTTTTCAAGAATAGGGAGCTTTTAAGGAGAGTTTACAGGAATGTCAAAGAGAGCGACCTTTACGACAGAAAGCTGAGGATGTACAAGCTCAACGCCCCCCTGAAAGACCAACCAATAGAAATCGGCAGGGCGAGGGCGTTCACCCCCGGATGGCTAGAAAATGAGTCCATTTGGCTCCACATGGAATACAAGTACATGCTTGAGCTTATAAAGAGTAAGGTTTACGACGAGTTCTATCAGGACTTCAAGCACGTTATCATTGCCTTCCTTGACCCGGCAGTCTATGGAAGAAGCCCCCTCGAAAATTCCTCGTTCATAGTCAGTAGCGCCTACCCCGACGAGTCCCTCCATGGAACAGGCTTCGTTGCAAGACTTACAGGTGCCAACGCCGAGTTCCTCAGCATATGGAAAAACATGTTCGTGGGCGATAAACCCTTTAGTTTGGAAAACGGAGAACTGACCCTTACCTTTAAGCCCGCCCTCCCAGAAGGGCTGTTTGATGAAGAAGGAAATGTGAGTTTCAACTTCCTCGGAAAGTGTAGAGTCACCTACCACAACCCGGGCAGAAAAGACACCTGGAAGCTCGACCTTAACAAGGCAAGAACCGTTCTACACCTGAAGGACGGTAAAAGCGTTGAGGTCAAAGGGAACGCTCTAAAGGGGGAGCTCGCCCTAATGGTCAGGGAGGGCAAAGTTAAGGATATAGATGTTTACCTTCCATCTGATTGAACATTTCGTTTTTTCATTTATCCTATTGTTTTGAAGGAGGTGTAAATATGAAGGTTGCTGTGATAACAGGGGCATCTCGCGGTATAGGGGAAGCTATTGCCAGAGCTCTGGCCAGAGACGGCTACGCCCTTGCACTTGGTGCTAGGAGCGTTGATAGGCTGGAAAAAATTGCCCACGAGCTGATGCAGGAGCAGGGTGTGGAAGTATTTTATCACCACCTCGACGTTTCAAAGGCAGAGAGCGTGGAAGAGTTTTCAAAGAAAGTCCTCGAACGCTTTGGAGACGTTGACGTTGTTGTTGCAAACGCCGGTTTAGGCTATTTTAAACGGCTTGAAGAACTGAGCGAAGAGGAGTTCCACGAGATGATAGAGGTTAACCTCCTCGGCGTCTGGAGAACCTTAAAGGCCTTCCTTGACAGCTTGAAGAGAACCGGCGGTTTGGCACTTGTGACAACCTCCGACGTATCGGCAAGGCTCATTCCCTACGGAGGGGGCTACGTCTCAACCAAGTGGGCTGCCAGGGCCCTCGTCAGGACTTTCCAGATCGAGAACCCAGACGTGAGGTTCTTTGAACTCAGGCCCGGGGCTGTTGACACGTACTTTGGAGGAAGTAAGCCAGGAAAACCCAAGGAGAAAGGCTACCTGAAGCCGGATGAAATAGCAGAAGCCGTCAGGTGCCTGCTGAAACTCCCCAAAGACGTCAGAGTCGAGGAGCTTATGCTACGCTCCGTCTACCAGAGACCAGAATACTGAGGGGGGAGAATTTATGAGCATCTACAACCTTGAGGAGAAGGTTGCAATAGTTACGGGTGGAGGACAGGGCATAGGCGCCGCCATAGCCCAGCTGTTCGCCCAAAACGGTGCTAAAGTTGTCATAGCGGAGATAGACGAGGAGGCTGGCAGAGAGAGGGAGGAAATGCTGAGAAAAGAGGGCTTTGACGTTACCTTCATAAAGACTGACGTTGCCGACGAAGAATCTGTAAAGAACATGGTCAAAAAAACCGTGGAACTCTACGGGGGAGTCGACATACTCGTGAACAATGCGGCCATAATGTCCGTGAAAAGCATATTCGAGAGAACCCTTGAGGAGTGGGAGCGTGTCATAAGGG